>NZ_CP022530.1:0-313125 GCF_002237535.1 Bacterioplanes sanyensis | reverse complement strand
ACACGGTGAGCAGCAATTTGAGGCGCGGTTTGTCATCAATGCCTCTGGGCCATTGAGTACACCGGTGATACCAGACTTTAATGGCAAAGATTCCTTTAATGGAGAGTCGTTTCATACCAACAACTGGAATCATGACTACGACCACCGCAGCAAAAAAGTTGCGATTATCGGCAGCGGTGCCAGTGCCGCACAAATTATTCCCGCCATTGCCCATGAAGTGGAGCACCTGCACGTTTTTCAACGCACACCACATTGGGTAATTCCACGGCCAGACTATCGCTTTAAAGGTTGGCAGCGCTGGTTGCTGCGCCGTCGCTGGATTTATCGAGCATTACGTGAGGCCATTTATTGGGGCTTAGAAAGTCGGGTGATCGGCTTTAAATACTCCAGCACCATGCTGGAGCTATTGGCCGGAAAGCGTGCTCGCCAGCATATTAAGCGACAAATTTCAGACCCCGAACTGCGCCGTAAAGTAACGCCCGATTTTACCATTGGCTGCAAGCGTGTCATTTTGTCTGACACTTTGTACCCAGCGTTATGCCGTGACAACGTCACCTTGCATGATAAACACGACGGCATAGCGGCAATTAACGCCGGCGGTATTGCTACGGAACAGGGTGAGCAGCTGGATTTGGATTTGATTATCTATTCCACCGGTTATGACGCCACTGATGGTGTTATCTCCTATCCCGTGATTGGTCGAGATGGCCAACAGTTGGCCGATGTCTGGCGAGACTATCCAAGAGCCTATTTAGGCACCAGCGCACCGGGCTTTCCAAACCTGTTTATTGTCACTGGCCCCAATACTGGCATTGGCCATACTTCAGCCATTTTTGTGATAGAAGCACAGATGAATTACATCATGACCGCGCTGGAAGAGGTGGGCCGGCGTTACAAGTCGGTGATTGAGGTTAAGGCCGACGCCGAAGAGCGTTATACCCAGCATATTCACCAGGAAATGGAAAAAACTGTTTGGCACACTGGTGGCTGTAATAGCTGGTATAAAAGCAAAAGCGGCAAGGTCATTGCCATGTTTCCGGGGTTCAGTTTTACCTTTCGCCGCTGGACGAAAAACTTTCGCCAAGCTGATCATATTTTCTCCTGACAATGAGTGTTGCAATGAAAAAAGTCATGGCTCTATTTTCAGTATTAACCTTGGCCGCTTTGCTGGGCGTGGTACAGGGTGCTTATCTGCCGCTGGGGCAATGGTTGTACGAGCACGCCACCGATTGGGAAGCGAGTCTGTACGGCTTTGAGCAACAACAAGTGGATATTGGTGATATGCAGCTGGCGCTGTACCGCAACCATAATCCGGGCAAACCTGTGATTGTTATGTTGCACGGCTACAGCGCTGATAAAGACGTGTGGCCAAGATTTGCTCGCCATTTAACCGACGACTATCAAATCCTGATTCCGGATATGGCCGGCCACGGTGATACCGAGTTTCGTATGGACTGGGACTACGGCATGGTGGCGCAAGCGCAGCGTTTGTCACGTTTGCTGACGGCGCTGGAGATCGAGCAGGCACACATCATCGGTAATTCCATGGGCGGTTATCTCACCGCTATTTTTAGCTTGTATCACCCGCAGCAAACGTTATCCGCGACCATGGTCGACCCAGCTGGACTGACATCACCAAAAGCCAGTGATTTGGAAAAAATGCTCGCTGAGGGGCGCAATCCGTTTTTGATTAATAATCGCCAGGAATTTGATGAGTTTTATGCCATGACCATGGCGAAACCGCCTTTTTTACCAGATATGGTGCTGGAAGCGGTGGCCCATGAATACATGAATCGCCGGGAAGAGTTGGCCAAAATATTTGCCGATTTTAATCGTGGCATTGGGCTGCAACAGAAATTGCCACAGCTGCAAGCGCCAGCCATGTTGTGGTGGGGAACGGAAGATCGGCTACTGCACGTCAGCGCGGTAGAAACCTGGCGACAAGCGCTGCCGGATATGCAAGTGCACATTTGGCAGGACATTGGTCATATGCCAATGGTGGAAGTGCCGCGCCAGGCCGCTGAGCGTTACCAGGCTTTTTTGACCGCTCTTGAATAAACGCAACACAGGTTTAACAGGCCCAAGAGACGTCGGGCCGCCATAATAATAATCATCACCTCGGAGATACAGATGAAATCACTCAGGAATAAAGTGGCGGCGGTAACAGGCGCCGGATCTGGCATTGGACGTGCACTGGCACTGCAGCTGGCCAATGAAGGCTGTCACCTGGCGTTGGCGGATATCGACAACCAAGGGTTGGACGACACCTGTGAATTGTTGGCGCATCAACCCGTGACCGTTACTCGGCAAACATTAAATGTCGCAGATGAAGCCGCTGTGTTTGCCTGGGCTGAGCAAGTGGTAGTGGATCATGGTCAGGTGAATCTGATCATCAATAATGCCGGGGTGGCACTGTCGGGTACGGTGGATGGATTGAGTCTGGATGACTATCGCTGGATTATGGACGTTAATTTCTGGGGCGTTATGTATGGCAGCAAAGCGTTCCTACCAAAACTACAGGCGTCGGGCGATGGCCATATCGTTAATATATCCAGCGTGTTTGGTCTGGCCTCACAGCCGTTGATGAGCGGCTATAACGCCAGCAAGTTTGCGGTTCGCGGTTTTACCGAATCGCTGCGCCAAGACTTGGAGCTGACCGGCAGCTGTGTCAGCGCGACCAGCGTGCACCCTGGCGGCATCAAGACCAATATTGCCAAAGCAGCGCGCATGGATCACAGCTGTGAGCGGGCGACTGGTGTCAGCAATGCTGCGGCCACCGCCGACTTTGAGCGCATGTTCATTAACACGCCGGAAAAAGCCGCGCGTACCATCATTGCTGGCATCGTAAAAAATAAACGTCGTGTGCTGATTGGACCCGATGCCAGAGTTTTTGATTGGCTAGTGCGTTTGTTGCCATCGGCTTATCAACGACTGTTTACCGCAGCGGTGCGTCATCAAAGTCGCGCTCAGACCAACCGCGCCACACAAGCTTAAACGTACAGGGGTGCCAGAACATAGCTGGCCCTGCACTGCCCTCTTACGCTGGCGGTAAGCCACCGTACTGCCACCATGGTAAAGCTACCATGGTGTAAACCTCAGTTTTCTGCGGTTGTTCCTCATACGCGTAAATGCCGTACAATCACATCCCTTCGTGCGGCCGATTACCCTCGGCCCGGGTCCATTGTGTGAGGAGTCGTCATGAGCGATACACACCACTGGCAGCGTGCTGTGACGCCCGCTGCTGAATCTGAGCAACGTCACGATCACTACCGCTTGTTGCTGCGTCAGGCGGAAGCGCTGATCGCAGACGAGCCTGATTTAACCGCCAATTTGGCCAATGTGGCCGCTTTACTGTACCAAACGCTGGGCTTCTGGTGGGTTGGGTTTTATTTGGTGAAAGAGGATCAGCTGGTGCTGGGGCCATTTCAAGGCCCCACCGCCTGCACCCGCATCGATTTCGGGCGCGGTGTGTGCGGCACCGCCTGGCAGCAACAGCAAACCCAGCTGGTGGCCAATGTGCACGAGTTTCCTGGCCATATTGCCTGCAGCGGTGATAGCCAATCTGAAATTGTTGTGCCGATCGTGCACAACCAGCAGGTGGTTGCAGTATTGGATATCGATTCCGCTCGCCTGGACGATTTTGGCCCCCAGGATAAAACCTGGTTGGAGCAGTTGGCCGCCCTGTTAGGTCAGCATTGGCCAGAAACGCACCAAGCTTAACAAGTACAATAATTTCTAGGATGTAACAGTATGAAGTATTTCCGCACAGCGGTATTAACGGCGACGTTGCTGAGCGCTCACTCTGTCGGGGCAAGTGAACTTCTGATTGATGGCATGAATGCAACGGCCAGTGCCAAAGATTGGCAAACATTGTGTGAACAGCAATTGTCTAAGGCGCGCGAGCATTTTACTGCGGTAGAGCAAGGTACTGGGCCTGCGAATGTTGAAACAGTGCTGCAGCAATACGAACAGGTAAATTATGCGCTTCAGCCGCTGATGCCTGCTTCCTACATCAAAGCGGTTCATCCTGACAAAGCAGTGCGAGATTCAGCCGAGGCCTGTATACAAAAGATCGCAGATTTTGATTCGTCAATTTATTTATCACAGCCATTTTATCAGCGCTTGAGTGCAGTTGACGACACGAACCTGAAAGCCGATACACGTTTCTTTTTACATCGTTTACTAAGGGACTTGCGTCGCTCAGGTGTTGATCGTGATGAAGAAACGCGAAACAAAATCTTTGCATTACAGCAACAAATTACCGAGCTCGGTAATGAGTTCGGTCGCAACATTCAAGAAGATGTTCGTACACTGGAAGTGGGTATTGATGATCTGGCTGGCCTTCCTGAAGACTATATCGCTGAGCGGGTAAAGACGGGTGAAAAAACGGTTACTCTAACGACAAACTACCCTGATTTGTATCCTGTGTTGACTTACGCTCATAGCGATAAGCTGCGCTATGATCTGCGTGTACTGGCCATGCAGCGTGGCTATCCTGCCAATGCAAAGGTGCTTAAAGAGCTCATATCTCGTCGGCATGAGATGGCCAAGATTCTCGGTTACAACAGCTTTGCTGAGTACAATATGGAAACCGAGATGATTGGCTCACCAGAAAAAGCCAATGCATTTCTACAACGTATTAACACAGCTTTAAAAGACTCGGTTGAACAAGAAAGCCAGCGTGCGTTGGCGCGCTTACAGAAAATCGACCCTACCGCCAAAATAGTCAATCAATGGCAAGCATCTTATATCGACAATCTTATTCGACAGGAAGAGTATGCTCTTGATGCTAAAGAGGTACGCCAGTACTTCCAGTATGCGAATGTGCGCGATGGCGTATTGAAATTATCTGAATCCTTGTTTGGAATAGAGATTCGACCTTGGAAAACCGAGGTTTGGCATGAGGACGTTGAAGCGTACGAAATCTTAGAAGATGGTAAGCTGATTGGTCGTTTCTATATGGATAACCATCCTCGTGATGGGAAATATCAGCATGCCGCCTATTGGGGCTTGCGTAACGGTATTAAAGGCAAACAAATACCACTGGCAGCGCTGGCTCAGAACTTTCCTAAAGGTTTAATGGAGCATGGCCAAGTAGAAACCTTCTTGCATGAGTTTGGTCACTTGCTGCATAGCATCTTTGCCGGTCAACATCAGCGCTGGTTGGACAACTCGGGGCTGGCAATGGAGTGGGACTTTGTAGAAGCACCGTCGCAAATGTTGGAAGAGTGGGTATGGGACTATGGCACGCTAAAAACATTTGCACAGAATCAGCAAGGCGAGGTCATTCCTAAAGAGCTGTTTATGAAGATGAATAAAGCTCGCGACTATGGCAAAGCCACAGGCACCGCCGTGCAACTATTCTATGCCCAGTTATCCTTGCAGTATTATATGAATGACCCTGCTGGGTTTGAACTGCAACCCATGATGGTTAAGTTGCAACAGCAGTACTCACCATACCCGTATATGGAAGGCACTCACTTCTACGCCAACTTTGGCCATCTAGACGGTTACAGCTCCAACTATTACACCTATCAATGGTCGTTGGCGATTGCCACGGATCTATTCTCTCGTTTCGAAAAAGAGGGGTTAAATAACCGTGAAATCGCTCAGGCGTATCGTGACAAGATTCTTGCGGCGGGTGGAAGTAAGCCAGCAGCGGAAATGGTGGAAGATTTCTTGGGGCGTCCGTTTAATGAAGACGCTTACATCAACAACTTGAAGTCACTGTAGTCAACAGAGCCTGCCGCTGCTGCGGCAGGCTCTGCTCACTGATGCTCCATAATCGTAATGACCATCAATGCGTTTGCGTTAGCACCACCTGCTGAGCACTGGCGGAAAGGCCGGTAGCATCCTCCACAATAGACAAAGTATCGGTAGTCAATGTGTCGCCATTGTTCAGCGTCAGTTGCACCTGGCCACTCAGTTGCGTGCCGTCTGCTCGCACTTCTTGTACGTCGGACTCCATACTGTGCAGCTCACCTTGATTCAACTGGATATGCACGTTACCTGAGTAGGTGGATACCTGTTTATTTTTGCTCACGCTGATGCTGTCTGCCGAAATCTCCAGCGCTTGCACAGAGCTACATAGAATAAGTAGGGCGATGGCAGGAAGGGTATGTCTCATTTTTAGGCGTCCTTTGCTTTTTAGGTTTACGGCGATCATAAAAACAATGGTCCTACTTTGCATGCAGATTTTTACCAGCATGCCACTACCTTGGTCGTATCGATGGGTATCCAGTTAGAAATAATACGCTGCTGATAACACTTGGTGTGTTTTAGCGGTGGTTGTTGTTTGTTTTGTTATTAATGATTGTGATGATGAAAGTGAGAGATTTGCACAGAATTTATACAAGTGATTTTGGTCTAATACGATTAACAGATATTTGAAAGAAAGCTATGAAGAAACAGTGGAAATTTTGTTTGCCGCAGCAGCGTACTTTTGAGCACGCGGCTCTGAGCGGTATTGTATTTCGTAATGATTGGGTGGTTATTGCCAATGGTCGAATGAAGATCTCCGCAGGTTATGCCTGGGATGGATGTAGCCCTAAGTATCAACTATTGGGGTTGTGGTCGATTGGCACACCAGATGGCGTATTGAGAGAAGGTGAGGCATGGATGTACGAGCCGTCATTGGTGCACGATGTACTGTGCCAGTTTCGCATCGATTTGCCGGTGACCAAGGCCCAAAGCCTGCAGATCTTTGACGATATGATGGCGCAGCGTCGCTGGCCATTGCGGCGAGTATACCGCTGGGCAGTGGATAAGTTTGGCCCACAGGATTGGGCTAGTGAGGATCGCCAGCAAGCGGCTTAGTGTTTTCGGCAATGATGCACATGCATCAGTCATTGGCGAGAAAAATAGAAACAGAGTTTTTTAAATGGTGGGCCCGCCCAGACTTGAACTGGGGACCTGCCGATTATGAGTCGGATGCTCTAACCAACTGAGCTACGGGCCCTAAACAGGAAGGTGGCGTTGCAGTCGCCAAGGCTGTCAAAACAGCGAAGGGCATTATAGGCGGCTTGTACGAATCGCGCTACCCCTTTGATTTCACATAAAAAAGCCCGGCGAGCCGGGCTTTTTTATTATTCGTCGATAAAGCTTCGCAAGTGGTCAGAGCGGCTTGGGTGGCGCAGTTTGCGCAGCGCTTTGGCCTCAATCTGACGGATACGCTCACGCGTAACATCAAACTGTTTGCCCACTTCTTCCAACGTGTGGTCGGTGTTCATATCGATGCCGAAACGCATACGCAAAACCTTGGCTTCGCGCGCTGTAAGGCCAGCTAATACTGAGCGAGTGGCATCCGTCAGACCTTCGGTGGTGGCGGTATCGAGTGGCGACTCAGACTGAGTGTCCTCGATAAAGTCGCCCAGGTGCGAATCTTCGTCGTCGCCGATTGGCGTTTCCATCGAAATCGGCTCTTTGGCGATTTTCAGCACTTTGCGAATTTTGTCTTCTGGCATATCCATGCGCTCTGCCAATTCTTCTGGCGTCGGCTCACGGCCCATCTCCTGCAGCATTTGCCGTGAGATACGGTTCAGCTTGTTGATGGTTTCGATCATGTGCACCGGAATACGAATGGTGCGCGCTTGGTCAGCAATGGAGCGCGTGATGGCCTGACGAATCCACCAAGTGGCGTAGGTCGAGAACTTATAACCGCGACGGTATTCGAACTTATCCACCGCTTTCATCAAGCCGATGTTGCCTTCCTGAATCAAATCCAGGAACTGCAAACCACGGTTGGTGTATTTCTTAGCGATCGAAATCACCAGACGCAGGTTAGCTTCCACCATTTCTTTTTTCGCGCGACGAGCACGGGCTTCACCGATGGAAACGCGACGGTTAACTTCTTTAATGTCTGGAATAACCAGGCCAACACGATCTTCGACGGCTTTGATTTTCTTCTGCGCGCGGAAAATTTCCAGCTTGTAAGTATCGAGTTTGTCTGAGTATTTGTGACCGCCAGCGATCAGCTCTTCAATCCACTGGTTGTTCACTTCGTTACCAGGGAAATTGCCGATAAATTCTTTGCGGTCCATGCCGCATTTGCGCGTCATCATCACCATGATTTGGCGCTCTTGCGCACGCACTTGATCCAGCGCTTCGCGTGCTTGGCTCACCAGCTGGTCAAAGTATTTGGGCGTCAGCTTGATCGGGGCAAAGCGCTCGGCCAACAGCGCCAAGGCTTCTTCCGCTTGCTTGCTTGCACGGCCGTGTTTTTCCAGCGCGGCTTCAGCGGCAATGTGAGCGTCTTTGATCTCATCGAAGCGACGGATGACCTCGGTCAGGTCAATGCCGCTGTCTTCTTCTTCGTCCGAGTCGTCATCGTCATCGCCGATGTTGTCGTCTGTTTCCGCATCTGGTCCCGATTGTGGACCTGGCTCTGGTGTTTCATCGGACGGGTCGATAAAGCCACTAAAGATGTCGCTCACACGATTCGGGTCTTCTTCTGCTTCCTGGAAGGCATTCAGGACCACGCTTACGGCGCCTGGGTAGTAGGCCAGGGCAGACATCACTTCACGGATGCCTTCTTCAATGCGCTTGGCGATAACAATTTCGCCTTCGCGTGTCAGCAGTTCAACGGTACCCATTTCACGCATGTACATACGCACTGGGTCGGTGGTACGGCCTACGTCCGATTCAACCGATGCCAGCGCGGCTGCGGCTTCTTCAGCAGCAGCGTCATCCGCGGCTTCATTAAACAGGGACTCGCCATCAGGGGCGTTTTCGGACACCGGAATACCGATGTCGTTGATCATACGGATGATGTCTTCAACTTGATCCGGGTTGGCAATATCGTCCGGCAGGTGGTCATTCACCTGTGCAAAAGTGAGGTAGCCTTGCTCCTTACCTTTAGCAATAAGTTCTTTCAAACGGGATTGTTGGGTGTTCGCTGACATAGAAGCCCTGTGTTCCGTATTGTGAGGCGCAGAAAAGCGCGGGAGTATAACTTTTAACCGCTCTTTAGGCCAGCCGTGCCGGAGGATTGTTCCCGACTGATGCCCTGTCATTGTGGGCGCGAGGCGTGATCGTATCGGTTCGGGTGCTGGTGGTGGCTGTCAGGTCGTCGGTGTTGCCCGTGTCGTGCTGGGGCTTGAAGAAATATAGGGGCGATAAGGCATATTTCAAGGCCCTTTTGCATACGCGGCTAGCGCTGATAAATCGCCGTGCGCTTACGATGTCGCTGGTGGCGCTGTTTGCTCAGTTCGCGCAGCCGCTGTTTGTCTTGCTCGCTGAACGACTCACCGGCTCGTAGCCGTGCTTGCAGCTGCTGCCATTCGGCATCCAGGCGGCGTGTATCCATTTTCTGTAACGCATGTTCGATGGAGCTGGCGCTGGCAATGTGTTGCTGCTGTGCGGCTTGCTCGGCCAGTGTTTTTAACTCTTGCTGGTAAGGCGACCCTGTCCATTGGATGATGACTCCAATGCTGTTGTGCTGGGGCGCTTGCTGTAGCTTGCGGATTACTTCAATCAGCAGTCGTTCATATTCGCTTTCGGCATCGACGTCGGGCAGTTCCAGGCCGTCAGCAAGCGATGGTTGCAGCAACAAGCTGCACAGAGCATAGCGCGCGCCGACGTCGTTCGGGCGGCTCATGGCCGGTGGCTCGCTGGGCATGGCCGCGTGATCGACGTAATCGGGCTCTGGGGCGTGAACGGGTTCGGGTTGTTCAGCCATTTGCTGTTCAATTTTCTCCAGCGCATGGCTGGCGACCCCGGTTTCTTTTACCAGTTGCTGCTTCATTAAGTCACGCAAGGCGCCCTGCGGTAGGCGCGCAATCAGTGGTGCTGCCAGTTGATCGAAGCGTGCTTTGCCGTCCATGGTATCGAAGTCGACCTGCTGCTTGAGGTGCTTAAACAAGAACTCTGGTAAATGATCAGAGGCGTTTAACCGTTGTTCAAACGCTTCTTTGCCTTCGCGTCGTACCAGGGTGTCCGGGTCGTCGCCGTCGGGTAGAAATAAGAAGCGCGCTTGGCGGCCACCTTCCAATACCGGCAACACCGTTTCCATGGCGCGGGCAGCGGCATTGCGCCCGGCGTCATCGCCATCGAAGCAGAAGATAACTTCCGGCACGATGCGAAATAACCGCAATAAATGATGTTCGCTGGTGGCCGTTCCTAGGGTGGCGACGGCATAGTGAATGCCATACTCCGCCAGCGCCACCACATCCATATAGCCCTCAACGATGACAAAGCGCGTGAGCTTTTGGCGGATTTTTCGCGCCTCAAACAAACCATACAGTTCGCGGTTTTTCTGGAACACCGGCGTTTCCGGCGAGTTGAGGTATTTGGGTTTTTCATCACCCAATACACGCCCACCAAAGGCAATCGTGCGGCCGCGCTGGTCGCGAATAGGGAACATAATGCGATCACGAAAGCGGTCGTAGCAGCGGCCGTCCTCTTTTTCGATCAGCATGCCGTTGCTGATCAGTTGCCGCTGGCGTTCTTTATCGTCGCTGACCAGCGCCTGCAGCAGGTTGTCCCAGCCCGGCGGCGCATAACCAATGCCAAAGAATTTGGCGGCCTTGCCCGATAGGCCACGCTGCTGCAGGTAATCGATGGCACGCTGGCGCTCAGGGTGCTGGCGCAACATCTGCTGATAATACTGACTGGCGTCCTGCAGGCGCTCGTACAGCGGTTGATGTTCTTGTTGTTGGCGTGCTTCGAGGCTGTTTTGCTCTCGTGGCACCTCCACACCAACTTGCGCAGCCAGCTTGTCGACGGCATCGGGAAAGCTCAGGCCGTCAAACTCCATCACGAATTTCAGCGCGCTGCCGGTGGCACCACAGCCAAAGCAGTAATAGAACTGTTTGTCCGGGCTGACGGTAAATGACGGGGTATTTTCGTTGTGAAACGGGCAGCAAGCCGAGTAGTTTTTACCGGTTTTCTTCAGCTTAACGCGGCTGTCGACGACATCAATCACGTCAACGCGGGCAAGCAATTCATCGATAAAAGACTGCGGTATTCGACCGGCCATAAAGAAGGCTTACTGTGCAACAAGGTTTAACAGAATACGGTGCAAAGCCGGCGCTGGCCAAGCATGAATTTAGGCTGTGGCGCTGTGCTGTCTTGGCTGTGAGTTTGTGAGTGTCGACAGCGTCGTGTCACAGCGCTGCGATATCACTTGGCGACGTCATGCAGCATTTCACGCTACGGGCGCAGGGTCGGCAGGCGTGGCTGCGACGATTGAAAGTAGCGCTTTGTGGCAGCTGCCAAGAAACAACAAAAGCGCTAGCGGCGAGCCGCTAACGCTTTCGATAGCCTGCACAGGGACAGGTGTTTATCCCAGTTGCGACTTAACCAGTTGGCTGACCTGTGCCATATCAGCACGACCTTGCACTTGTGGTTTGAGGATGCCCATGACTTTGCCCATGTCCTGCATTCCTGCAGCACCGGACTGTGCAACGGCATCAGCCACCAGTTTGGCCAACTCTTCTTCGCTCAGAGACTCTGGCAAAAATTCGCTGATTACGTTGATTTCCTGCTGCTCAGCGTCGGCCAGCTCATCGCGGCCAGCGTCTTGGTACTGAGCAATAGAGTCACGACGTTGCTTGACCATCTTATCGAGAATGGCCAGTGCACGTTCGTCAGTGACGTCGATTCGCTCATCCACTTCAACGCGTTTGAACTCAGCAGTAATCAGACGCAAAGCGCTCAGACGGGGCTTATCTTTCGCCCGCATAGCGTCTTTAACAGCGTCTTTAATGGTTTGAACCAGTGTGCTCACGAGCGGCTCCCTGTTCTCAGTTCAGGCAAAAAGCTGATTAGTACAGGCGAGTCATCTTGCGCTGTTCGCGCTGCAGCTTCTTCAGGTGACGCTTAACAGCAGCCGCTGCTTTGCGCTTACGCACCCAAGTTGGCTTCTCATAGTGCTCACGACGACGTACTTCAGACAGTACACCGGCTTTTTCACAAGAACGCTTGAAACGACGCAGTGCTACGTCGAATGGCTCGTTTTCTTTCACTTTTACAGCTGGCATCCAATCACCTTATCTATAAATGTTCGTTCATTGGGGGAACCACGACCCCCAGTTAGAGGGCGGGCATTCTAAAGAGTTTGCCCGCGGATTGCAAAACCTCTGCATGGATTTTAACCGTATGGCCGCGTATCATTGCCGCCCTTGCCATTTTCGGGGGCCCACATGCGGGTATTAGGGCTAGAAACATCCTGTGATGAGACCGGTATAGCACTCTACGACAGCGAGCGAGGTTTGCTCGGCCATCGCGTGTATTCACAGATTCAGGTGCATGCAGAATACGGCGGCGTAGTGCCAGAATTGGCCTCCCGCGACCATATTCGCAAGGCCAAACCACTGATTCAGGAAGTGTTGGACGACGCTGGCCTGACACTCGAGCAAGTCGATGGCATCGCTTTTACCTCAGGCCCAGGCTTAGTGGGAGCGCTGTTGGTCGGTGCTTGTTTGGGCAACAGCTTGGCCTGGGCGCTAAACATTCCCGCCATCGGCGTGCATCATATGGAAGGTCATTTATTGGCGCCGATGCTGGAAGACGAACAACCTGACTTTCCTTTCATTGCGTTGCTGGTATCCGGCGGTCACACCCAATTGGTCAAAGTAGAAGGCATCGGTCGTTACGAGTTGCTGGGGGAATCCCTCGACGATGCTGCCGGAGAAGCCTTCGATAAAGCCGCCAAAATGATGAATTTGCCTTACCCCGGCGGACCTGCGCTGAGCGCCTTGGCCGATCAGGGCGACGCCCAGCGCTTCGCCTTCCCGCGACCAATGACTGACCGTCCTGGGTTGGATTTCAGTTTCAGCGGCCTGAAAACCTTTACCCGTACCACCATTCTCAATTGCGCCGTCGACGGTGTATTAGCCGAGCAGGATAAAATCGACATCGCTGCCGGGTTTCAGGCCGCCGTGGTCGATACCCTGGCGATCAAATGCAAGCGCGCCATGCAACAAACCGGTGTGCAGCGTTTGATCATCGCCGGCGGTGTCGGTGCTAACCGGCAATTGCGTGCCAAATTGCAAACGACCGCCGAAGCACTGGGCGGGCGAGTGTATTACCCGCGCCCGGAACTGTGCACAGACAATGGCGCCATGATCGCCTATGCCGGCACGCAACGCTTATTGGCCGGCCAACACAGTGAGCTGGCCGTCAGCGTAGTGCCTCGCTGGCCGATGACCGACCTACCGGCAGTGGACGTCTGACCATGGATCGGGTGTTTATTCATGGTTTGGCCGTTGATGCACGCATCGGCGTGTTCGAATGGGAAAAGCAGCTGCAGCAGCCGTTGATTTTTGATCTGGAGATGGCGTGGGATATTCGCCAAGCCGCTGCCAGCGACGATTTGCGCTATGCCCTGAACTACCAAGCAGTGACCGAATTTGTCGAACAGTTTGTTGGGCAGCAGCAGTTTGAGTTGCTGGAGTCGCTGTTGGAGCGATTGGCGGCCGCGCTGCAGGCGGAGTTTGGCATCGTCTGGTTGAGCATTCGGGTGGAAAAACCGGCAGTGGTGCCACAGGCGCGCGCCGTGGGCTTGCGTATCGAACGCGGTACGCTTGAGTGAGTAGGGTTTTCTTGGGCCTAGGCTCCAACATTGACGCACACAACAACCTGCGCCGCGGCATTGATTGCTTGGCTCAGCAGCATACCTTGGTGCAGGAATCGCCTTGGTATGGCTCGCCTGCGGTGGGGTTTGATGGCCCTGAGTTCATCAACTTGGTGGTGGAGATCGATACTGAGCAAACACCGGTGGCGCTGGCACATTCGTTGAAGCGTTTGGAGTTTGACTTTGGGCGTCCCCAGCACGCCAGTAAGTTTTCCTCGCGGGCGTTGGATGTCGACATACTGATGTACGACCAGCAGTGTGGCAGCTGGCCCACTGAGTTTGGCACCCTGACGCTGCCGCGTGATGATATCTGGCGCTACGCATTTGTCCTTCGGCCCCTGCTGGATATTTATCCACAAGCCGTGTGTCCACTGCGTCAGCGGCCATTGCAGGCCGACTGGCCCACGCTGAGTGAACAGCCGTTACAGCGCCTGCCCGCTCATTGGCCCGAGCACAGCGTTCAAGCCTGAGCGCGCCACACCTTTAATGCTTGCAAACGTGCCTGCTGTAGCGCCTGGCCAATCTCGGCGCCTTGCATGCCAGGCGTGATGACGTCCTTCGCGTCAACGGTTTGGGCCACCGCGAGAGCTTGCTCACAGTAAGGCCGTTGTGGATATTCGCACTGCTCAAAGCCGGTGCGGCCACGGGCATCGCACTCACACGCTAGTAAAAACTCCTTGAAACGCTCAGGCCGGCGCCAGGCATCTGTTTGCTGCAACAGCTTCAGTAACGTTTCTGGCCGCAGTTCCTGTGCTCGGTGAACATGGGTGTGAAACTCGGTGACCAGCTGTGCGAGCTGTTGCACATCGTTGGGCACTTTTAAGCGTCGCTGTAGGCTTTTGAGTGGCTTCAGGCCACGCTTTTCATGGCCGTGATGTTTGGGCCATTCGCTGGCGGGTGTCAGTGCTTTGCCCAGGTCATGGGTAAGGGCGGCCCAACGTACTGCCAGGCTGGCATTGGCCTCGGTGGCGGCTTGCAGACACATGAATGCATGGATGCCGCAGTCGATTTCCGGATGATGCTGCTCTGGCTGGGGGACGCCAAACAAACGATCGATTTCTGCAAACCAACCGCCCAGCGCGCCACAGTCACGCAGCACCTGAAAGTAAGTGGGGGGATGGTTATCCATCAACGCGCGTTGGGTTTCCTGCCATACACGCTCGGCGACCAAATGCTCGAGCTCACCATTGGTATACATGGTATGCATCAGCGCCTGGGTTTCTTCCGCGATGGTAAAACCAAGCGGCTGTAAACGCGCAGCAAAGCGTGCAACGCGCAGCACACGTAACGGATCCTCGGCAAAGGCGTCAGAGACGTGGCGCAAAATGCGGTGACGTAAATCCTGCTCGCCGCCGTAGGGGTCAATCAGCTGTTGTTGCTCGTCCATGGCCATGGCGTTGATGGTCAGGTCGCGACGCAGCAAGTCTTCTTCCAGGGTAATGTCGGGGCTGAAGCGACAATCAAAGCCTTGATAACCCTGACCCGATTTGCGCTCGGTGCGTGCCAGAGCGTACTCCTCGTGAGTGTCGGGGTGGAGAAACACCGGGAAATCCGCGCCTACTTGCTCATACCCCTGTGCTAAAAGCTGCTCTGGCGTGGCGCCCACCACCACCCAGTCGCGGTCCTTGACCGGCAGTTGCAATAAACGGTCGCGCACGGCGCCGCCGACTAAATAGACTTGCATGAATACATCAGCCACATAAACCAACAAAAATGGCCGCACGAAGCGGCCAAGCAGTTAGTGTAACTGCGTCATTTAGAAGTAGAAACCGGTTTCCAATGCGACGCCAGCTTCTTTTTCCAGCTTGGAGGGGTTGGCGACTACGGCGATGTCTAAATGGATGCCGAAGGGCGAGATGCCAAAGCCTGCAGACATCACATCGGAGTCGGTGGCGGCCAGATTGGCGCGGTAGCCACCACGCAGCTGCAGCGTATTCCACAAATCAAACTCGGCGCCAAACGCCGCGTATTGGGTGGGGATTTCGTAGGCCACCGGATCGTTTTCGATGAGGTCCAAATCAAACGCCAGGGTAGTCGTGCCATCGCTGTAGGAAATGGCGGCGCGAACTTGAGGGTCCAAACTGATGGTGCCCCCTTTTACCGTGACGGGGTTGGCGGGGTTCAGTCCGGTGCGAACTTCGGTGGCCTGATAGTCATAATCGCCACCGAGCACATCTTTAATCATCAGACCGGCGGTGATGCGCGATAGATGGCCAAAACGCATGGAGGCGCCAATGTCCATATTGAAGCTGGAGTAGTCTTCACGCGAGTCCTCGATGTCGTCGATTTCGAACTCTTCTTCGTTGTCGACCTCAGTGACGTAATGGAAGGTCGATACGCGTTGCACTTTTGGGGTCACGCCGATGGCGACGGCTCGGTCTGCAATAGAGAACTCCCGTGCTAAGGACAAGCCAACCTCCGCAATGGCAATACCGACGCCTTCGACACGGGAGTCGAGATCTGGGTCGCTGGCTTCTTCTGTCAGTGTGCCGTCACGGAAAATTTCGACCCCTTGTTCTGAGGTGAAATCAAAGCCAAGAATATTGTTCAGGTTTTCTTCTAAGTCGCGCACGCCGTTGTTGTTGTCATCGCGGTTTAACTCTGCCAGCAAAATGACTTCCGGTTGTCCGGGTGAATCTTGCGCCAACTCCAATGCGCGGGCGACGTCATCACTGGCTGCTTGTGCTGCACGGGTATATTGCAAGCCTGCAGGGGCGTACGCATCGATCAGGCCGAGGTCGCTGTCGGTAAACAAGGCACGGCCAGAAAACATGGCTTTGCCACGCACACTGACAGCGGCGGCAAACTGTTTGCCAGGAAAGGCCATGGAAGCGGCGACACCCAGACGTCCACTCAGCGGGTTGCCAGAAATAGAGCGCAGCGCATCGGTTAATTCCGTTGAGACGGAATTCACTTCTTGCAGGCTGTCTTCAATGTCGTCCAGTTCACTGCGCAACGCTGTGTTGGTGGTCGCCAGATCGTCCAAGCGTTGATCAATAGGGCCGGAAGAATTCAGAGCATTGCGTACGGCGACATCAAAAGCGCGAATGGCGGCATCCAGCGATTCAATGCGCTCTTCATAGCCAGGGATAGCGCCATCGCCATCAATCAAACGCTCTAATCTTGGTTGCAGATCATCGCTAATGTCTTCAGCCGTTTGGGCCAGTTCTTCTTCATCCCGTACTTGCACCCCCAGTTGCGGCAGGATCAAGGCAAAGTCATCGCTGTCGTCGGCCTGTGCCAGCAGTGAGGGGTTGTAGGCTGGAGCGTGTGCACGTTGAGCACTGGCCACCCCGGTGTGGCCCATGGCCATTCCGCGCGCGTCCATGGGCATAAAGGGAGCCGCAAGCGGTGTTGTGACATAGGCCAACGCCACAGCCATGGCCAGTAACGAGGGTTTATTCATAGGGTATTCCTTTAGCAGCGATGCAAACGTGTCATTCCCGGCGATCCGGTCAGTCGCCCTGTTGCTTACAAGACTAGCCCTGAGTTGGCCAAATTGCGCGGCCGTAACGCGACATTGATTAGCTAAATTCGGACTCAAACTTTACCGCCTGACGCCGATAACCCCTGCAAGCACCTCGCAAACTGTTCAGGAGACATCGAATGAAATGGGTATGGTTACTGGCGCCGCTGACGGTGGCGCTAACGGGATGTTCGAGTTTGCTGATCGACGACCAGGCGCGCCAGTCCGGGGATTTCTTTCAGCCGGTGGAGCAGCAGGTGGATCCCGTTGCACCGATGACCTTGAGAGTCGTTGGTTATGGCGCGATTGATCATGGCAACAAGCTGAGCTCTGTGCAGCGGCGGCTGATGGGCATTAGAGCGTCCAAAATCGACGCCTTTCGGGCCATGGCGGAGCGGGTCTATGGTATGCAGCTGTCGGGCTCAACGACGGTGCGCGATATGGTGGTGCAGAACGACCGCTTTCGCACTTACGTCGATGCTTACATGCACGGCGCTCGGGTGATTTCCAGCGACATCCTGCCCGATGGCAGTGTGGAAACCGTGCTAGAGATGACCGTCGATCAAGGGTTCAGAAATTGTCTGCAAACCACCGATCAGCAGCGTTTCCATGTCGATTGCCGCGTTCCCTTAGGGCAGTCGACGGATCAATACGCGTCATCACAGCGCCAGCGAGTGATGCAAGAAAACAGTAGCCCGGATAGTGGCTTCTACTTCATTGAATAGGAGGCTGAGTGATGAAACGCTATGCCTTGTTCGCCCTGCTACTGCTGGGCTGGATGACCACACCTCTGCATGCGATGACGGTCGAAGTGGTCGGGCGTGCTGAGCTGGGTAAGTCGATTGCCTACAGTCGCTCGCAGGCGTTGGAAGACGCCATGCACCGCGCCAGCTTACGCGCCGGTGCTCAAGTCAGCGGCACCCAGTTGATGAGCAAAGGAAAAATTGAACGCGATGATGTGCGGGTATCGACCCGCTCGCTACTGAGCAATGTCGATGTCTTGTGGGAAGATCAGCGCGATGGCATGTATGAAGTCGCCATTCGGGCTGATGTATCGTCTCAGGCTATGTGCCCCGCCAGCAGCCAGCGCTATCGCAAGGCCATCGCCATTGCCGGTTTTGGTCTGGCCAATCCTACGGAAGCCAGCATGGGAGCGCTGCACAATATCGAACAGGCGTTGCCGCGGGTACTGGTCAACAGCTTGAATGATCGCGGTGCTATTCATGCGTACGATGCGACGCGAATTAGCCTGTATCAAAACCCTCGTCGTGCACCGTCGGCAGAAACAGCACAGCAGCGGCTGACTACCTCTGTCGCATTGGCTACTCAGCTGGGCGCGCAGTACGTTGTTTCTGGTGTGGTCCGCAGTTTGGCCATGGCTGGTGAGGCCAGCCACTCAGAGGTGCAGGGCGATAGTTGGCTCAGTTTGATGGGGTTTGATGGGTCAGATCGTCAGCGTCAGTTCGTGGTCGATGTGTTTGTGCACGATGGCCTAAGCGGCGCCATGTTGTTTCAACGCAGCTACGCCACAGAAGGAGATTGGACAGCCGCGCGCACAGATCGGCCCGGTTTTGCATCACCGAAGTTCTGGCGCACGCCATACGGTCATGAAGTGCGCAACGTGTTGTCGAGTGTGGTGGATGACATCGATGAAGTATTGCGCTGCCAGCCATTTATGGCGCGCATTGTTAAAGCGCGTGGTCATCGCTTGCACATCGAAGCCAGTGCCGGCGCGGGCATTCGCCCTGGTGATACTTTTAAGGTGTATCGTACTGGCACCTTCTATAACCTAGATTTAGAACCGCGCACTGAGCTCACGGATATGGCGACGGAAGTGGTGATAAAACAGGTACAGCCGCAATTTGTGGTTGCTGAAATGCGCCTGACAGCGGAGCATTTAGCCATCCAGCGAGATGATATGGTCATTGCTTGGTAACGAAAAACGGCCTCAACAGAGGCCGTTTTTTTAGATGGTTAGTTAGAGCCTTTAAATATCATCCACACTCATGGCCGGGCAGCTGTAGCGTTTGATCATGCGCTCAGACTGGTAGCTTTCCAGATGAATATCAAAGCCCCACAAATAATGCAGATGCTTTAAAACCTCATGAACATCGGCAGACAATGGCTTGTTGTTGCTCATGGTGTGCTTCAGCGTCATCGAGCGATCTCCCTGAACATCCACTGATACGACCTGAATATTCGGCTCACGCACAGATAAATCGTATTGGCTGGCGAGCATTTCACGCACAGTGCGGTAGCCAGCATCGTTATGAATGGCTTCAACTTTGTAGTGAGACTTTTCATCATCGTCGTACAAGCTAAAGAGATGGAAGTCGCGAATCACCTGCGGCGACAAGAACTGTTGAATGAAACTTTCATCTTTGAAATTGCGCATAGCGAAGTGCAAGGTTTCTAACCAGTCGCTGCCAGCAATATCAGGGAACCAGTCACGATCTTCGTCGGTTGGGTTTTGACAGATTCGTTGAATATCGCGAAACATATTGAACCCCAGAGCGTAGGGGTTGATGCCGCTAAAGTAGGGCGAATCAAAGTCGGGCTGAAATACCACGTTGGTGTGCGAAGTCAGAAACTCCATGATGAAACCGTCGTTAACCTTACCCTGATCGTACAAATGATTGAGCAGCGTATAGTGCCAAAACGTCGCCCAACCTTCGTTCATGACTTGAGTCTGACGTTGTGGATAAAAGTATTGCGCAATCTTTCTAACGATACGTATCAACTCGCGCTGCCAGGGCTCGAGTAAGGGAGCATTCTTCTCGATAAAATACAGCAGGTTTTCTTGCGGCTCCTCCGGAAAGCGACGTCGGCTCTCTGGAGCATCACCTTTAGTGCGCTGAGGTAGGGTACGCCACAGATCGTTGACTTGCTGTTGTAGAATCGACTCTCGCTCTTGCTGGCGTGATTTTTCTTCCGCCGCTGAAATCGGTGTTGGCCTGCGATAGCGGTCGACACCGTAATTTTGAAGGGCATGACACGCGTCCAAAATACGTTCCACTTCCTCTTGGCCATGTCGCTCTTCGCATTTACGAACGTAGTGCTTTGCGAACAACAAATAGTCAATGATTGAGCTGGCGTCCGTCCATGTACGAAACAGGTAGTTGCCTTTAAAAAAGGAATTGTGGCCATAACACGCGTGAGCGATAACCAATGCCTGCATAGTGAGGGTATTTTCCTCCATCAGATAGGCAATACAGGGGTTGGAGTTGATCACGATTTCGTAGGCTAAGCCCATTTGCCCACGTTTGTAGTTCTTTTGTGTGGTCAGAAATTGTTTGCCATACGACCAGTGGTTATAGCCAATCGGCATGCCGACAGAAGAGTAGGCATCCATCATTTGCTCGGCGCTGATCACTTCTATTTGGTTTGGATAAGTATCAAGACCATAGTGAGCCGCAGCTTTTGCAATCTCAGCATCGTATTGCTCCAGCAAATCAAAAGTCCAATCGGACTCGGTGGAGATGTAGTCACTCATAACGCTCTCCTTTAGCTGGCCTGTTGATACTCTTTGCGCGCGAACAGCTGGCGGAAGACAGGGTAAATGTCGCCCGCATCTTTAATCTGTGCCATCGCGAACTGATCACCATATTGCTCGAGAATTCCCTGGTAGGCCTCCCACAGTGCCTGATGGTGATTGGGGGTGATCTCTATATAGGCAAAGTACTGAACTTCCTCCAATAACTGGTCGCGTAGGATTTGTGAGCAAAGCGGTGAGTCATCATCCCAGTTATCACCATCCGACGCTTGTGCGGCATATATATTCCACTCGCTACTGCTGTAACGATCGGCAACGATTTTTTGCATCAGCTTGAGTGCGCTGGAAACGATGGTGCCGCCTGTTTCGCGCGAGTAGAAAAATTCTTGCTCATCAACTTCTTTGGCACTGGTGTGATGGCGGATAAACACCAGTTCGATGTGGTCGTAATTCTTTTCTAGAAATAGGTATAGCAGAATGTAAAAGCGTTTGGCGATGTCCTTAACATCTTGCGTCATCGACCCTGACACATCCATTAAGCAAAACATGACGGCTTTGCTACTCGGTACAGGGACCTTGACTTGATTGCGGTACCTTAAATCCAAGTCATCAATAAAAGGCAATGCCTTTAAACGCCGTTGTAGATCTTCTATTTGCTCGTCCAGCAGCTTGAGTTGAGCAGGATCGACATCTTTCTGCGCAGATAACTCATCGCGCTCCGACATCAATTGGCGCAGTTTACGCCGTTTGCCTGCCCCCATTCCGATGCGTCGTGCGTGGGCATTGCGCAGAGAGCGAACAATGGCCAGGTTATTGGGCGTACCCTCTGACACAAACCCCGCTCTAAGTGGCTTGAATTCCTTAGACTGACTGAGCGTTTTTTTTACCATGTTGGGCAATTCAAGATCATCAAACAGGTAATTTAAGAACTCCTCTTTGGTGATGAAAAAGGTGAAGTCGTCCTCGCCTTCGCCTTGATTGCTGGCTTGCCCACTGCCACTGCCACTGCCAGAGCCGCCGCCTTGATTTGGCTTTTCCAGTTCATCTCCGGTGTTGAACTCCTTATTCCCCGGGAAAACTCGGTGCTGCTTGCCACCCTGGCCATGTGTGATCATCGGCTCGTTGATGCTGCGAGTCGGAATACTGATGTTTTCCCCGCGCTCCATGTCTGTGATGGAACGCTTGTTGACCGCGTCGGCGACGGCGCCTTTTATGTGGCTGCGATAGCGCTTAAGAAAGCGCTGTCGATTCACCATGCTTTTATTTTTGCCATTCAGGCGACGATCAATGATGTAAGACATCCACTCCCCCTTAAGGTGCAGCCACTAGCTGCGCCTGAGTTCAGGTCTGTAAGCTGCTGAGTTATTGCGACTTACGTACACGTAAGTACCACTCTGACAGCAACCGGACCTGTTTCTCGGTGTACCCGCGCTCCGTCATACGAGCGACGAAATCGTCGTGCTTCTTCTGATCTTCGGAAGAAGACTTGGCCGAGAAAGAGATAACAGGCAATAAATCTTCTGTGTTGGAGAACATTTTCTTCTCAATCACAGAACGCATTTTTTCATAAGACTGCCAGGACGGATTCTGGCCATTGTTGTTGGCACGTGCGCGCAGCACAAAGTTCACAATCTCATTGCGAAAGTCTTTAGGGTTACTAATGCCAGCAGATTTCTCGATCTTTTCGAGCTCTTCATTGATGGCGCTACGGTCAAGCATTTCACCGGTTTCAGGGTCGCGATACTCTTGGTCCTGAATCCAAAAGTCTGCGTAGGTAACGTAGCGGTCGAAAATATTTTGACCGTATTCGGCGTAAGACTCGAGGTAGGCGGTTTGGATTTCTTTGCCAATAAAGTTCACATATTCCGTTGCTAGGTACTCTTTTATAAAGTTCAAGTAGCGGTTGTGTACTTCCTCTGGAAACTGTTCCTGATCGATGGCTTGTTCGAGTACATACAATAAATGTACAGGGTTGGCGGCCACCTCGGTGGAATCGAAGTTAAACACACGCGATAGGATTTTAAAGGCAAAACGCGTCGATATACCGTTCATCCCCTCGTCAACACCAGCGCTGTCACGATACTCTTGGATCGATTTGGCTTTAGGGTCGGTGTCTTTCAGGTTTTCGCCATTGTAAATGCGCATTTTAGAATAAATGCTGGAGTTTTCTGGCACTTTTAATCGTGATAGGACGGTGAACTTGGCCAGCATGCTCAGCGTGTCGGGCGCGCAGTGGGCTTCTGCCAGTGAGCTGTTGGTCAAAAGTTTTTCGTAGATTTTTACTTCCTCGTCCACTCTGACGCAATAAGGCACCTTAACGATGTAAACACGGTCTAAAAAAGCCTCATTGTTTTTGTTGTTTTTGAACGACTGCCACTCAGATTCGTTGGAGTGCGCAAGAATAATCCCTTCGAATGGCATGGCGCCCATGCCTTCGGTACCGTTGTAGTTACCTTCTTGCGTTGCTGTCAGCAGTGGGTGTAGCACTTTAATGGGAGCTTTGAACATCTCCACAAATTCCATTAATCCCTGGTTGGCACGGCACAAGGCACCCGAGTAGGCATAGGCATCTGGGTCATCTTGGGCGTAGTCTTCCAGTTTTCGAATATCGACTTTGCCCACCAATGAGGAAATGTCTTGGTTGTTTTCATCGCCTGGCTCGGTTTTAGCAACACCAATTTGATCCAGAATAGAAGGGTATAACTTCACCACTTCAAACTTGCTGATATCGCCACCAAATTCATGCAGTCGTTTAACCGCCCAAGGAGACATGACGCGCCCTAAGTAGCGACGCTGAATGCCGTAATCTTCTTCCAAGATTTGACCATCTTCGACTGGGTCAAACAGCCCCAGTGGAGATTCAAAGACCGGCGAGCCTTTAATGGCATAAAAAGGGATTTTCTCCATCAGCTGTTTCAGTCGTTCAGCCAATGAGGATTTACCACCACCAACTGGCCCAAGCAGGTAAAGGATTTGTTTGCGTTCTTCTAAACCTTGGGCGGCATGGCGATAGTAAGAGACGATGTTCTCAACCGCTTCTTCCATGCCGTAGAACTCGGAAAAGGCAGGGTAGCGTTTGATCACCTTGTTCATAAAGATGCGACTGAGTCGTATATCTTTGGAGGTGTCGATGACTTCCGGTTCACCGATCGCAGCTAACATGCGTTCGGCAGCGGTGGCGTACACCGACGGGTCCTGTTTGCACAGTTCGAGATACTGCTGGAGGGACATTACCTCTTCCTGCGTGGCTTGGTATCTCTCCTGATAGCGATTGAATACGCTCATGATCCACCTCTCTCGATAACGATGACGTCGCTTTTTTACATAACAGCTCAATAAAATATTCGATTACTGTCCTTCAGTATGGTTCAGTTTTGCTACCCACGACCAGTTAATTTATGAATTAATGAGTCTTTTTCTGAGTAACGTGTGTTCAGCAATAATGTTTCGGCACGTTTCAAACCCATGCACTGAATGTGCCGACATTTATTGGTGGTAATAAAAAACCGGCATATAAAAGCCGGTTTTTTACAACTCAAGGCTAGGCAAAAAGTATGAGCTCAGCTGCTCTCACACAGATCCGGGTGGGTGATTTTCCACAGCTCGTAACCACCATCGAGGCTATACACCTGCTCAAACCCTTGACTGGCAAGATACTGTGCGGCCCCTTGGCTGGAGTTGCCGTGGTAGCAGCACACGATCAGCGGTTTGCTTTTATCGGTATTGGCGATGAATTCACTGAGGTTGCTGTTGTCCAGCGGTTGAGCACCGGATATATGGCCACTGGTGTAACTCATGACGTCACGTGTGTCGGCCACGGTAGCCTGCTGGTTTTCGATCATAGGACGCGCGTCTTGTGCGCTGAGGTGTTGAAACTGGACCATCATGGCCTCCGACATTATGTTGGCTGAGCATCGACCCGGAACCATTGTTGGTCGTCCAAGCGCAATGCGGATAATTGCCCTCCCCAAACACAGCCTGTGTCGAGAGCGTAAATGTCCGGACAATCGGTACGACCTTCCAATGCCGCCCAATGTCCAAAGAGTAGGCGTGTTCCGGCGCTTTGACGCGGATATCGAAACCAGGGCGCAAAGCCTGACGGTGCAGCGCCTGCTCCTTCTTTGCTGGTCAGGTCGAGCTGGCCCAGCTGGTTAATAAAGCGCATGCGTGTCAGGTAATTGACGATGGCTCGGATGCGCGGCAGCCCTTCCAAATCATCGTGCCACAGCGCCGGATTATTACCGTACATCACGGCAAAAAAATCGCTGCTTTGTTCGCTCTGCAGGCAGTTGTGTACCTCTGTTGCCAGTTGCTGCGCCTTACTGATCGACCATTGTGGGGGCAGCCCGGCATGGCTCATGCACCAGTTTTGTTCACAATGCAGCAAAGGTTGGTGGCGCAGCCACGTCAGCAGCTCGTCGGCGTCGCTGGCATTGAGGACCTCATCCAAGGTGTCTTTGGCTTTGACAGTATGAGGGCCATAGCGCACCGCGAGCAGGTGCAGGTCGTGATTGCCCAATACGCTGGTGACACAGTGTCGATAACGGTGCGCAAAGCGCAACACCGCGAGTGAGTCAGGACCGCGGTTGACCAAGTCGCCGGCCAGCCACAGCTGGTCCTGTTGATCGTCAAATTGGATCAGATCTAACAGGCGTTGCAGCGCGCTGTAGCAGCCTTGAATATCGCCAATGGCGTAGGTAGCCATGGTGGTCAGTTCAGCGCGTGTGGCATGGCCAGGGTGAATACCGGAACAGTGGCATGAAACTGTTGGCCGTCGTCCGCTTCCATCACGTAATAGCCGCGCATGCTGCCGACTTCGGTGCTGAGCACTGCGCCGGAGGAATACTCGTAGGTTTCACCCGGTTCTATCGTCGGTTGTTCGCCCACAACGCCTTCGCCACTGACTTCCTGCACATCGGCATTGCCATTGGCGATGAACCAATGACGGCTGCGCAAAGTGGCGGCTTGATCGCCTTCGTTGGTGATACGGATGTGGTAGGCGAATACGTAGCGCTGCTCGTCTTCCTCGGATTGATCGGCCAGGAATTCGGCTTCTACATCGACCAGAATACGGTTCTCATGGCTCATTGTGATCTCCATTGGCGCTGATGGCATCGGCGATACAAACGTATTGCTCCAACGTGATGCGCTCAGGGCGCAGCGTCGGGTCTATACCCAGAGCGCTGAGCTGGTCGGCGTCGATCAGCGTTTTCAGCGTATTGCGTAGTGTTTTACGGCGCATGCTAAAGGCGCTGCGCACCACCTGTTCGAGAATTTTGACGTCTTTCGCTGGGTGCGGCAACGTTTGGTGCGGCACCAAACGGACAATGGCGGAGTCAACTTTTGGCGGCGGGTTGAATGACCCCGGGCCAACAATAAACAGCGGCTCCACGCGGCAGTAGTACTGCGCCATGATGCCCAAGCGGCCATAGTCTGAGCTGCCAGGTGCAGCCGCTAGGCGATCAACCACTTCCTTTTGCAGCATAAAGTGCATGTCCTGCACTTGCTGATGATGGCTGAGTAAATGAAAGATCAGCGGGGTGGAGATGTTGTACGGCAGGTTACCGACAATTCTCAGCGCCTGCTGTGGGCCTGCGATCTGGCTGAAATCGAACTTCAGCGCGTCACCTTCATGAATGGTGAAATCTGGAAAGTTAAAAAACTTAGTGCGCAGAATGGGAATCAGGTCGCGGTCCAGCTCGACCACATCCAGTCGCCCGGTGGCTTCCAGCAATGGCTCGGTGATGGCACCGATGCCTGGCCCGATCTCCACTAGGCGATCGTCATCCTTTGGATGGATCGCACGAATGATCTTATCGATGACGTGCTGATCATGCAGGAAGTTTTGCCCGAAACGTTTGCGAGCTTTGTGGCCATGGGCCTTGGGTATGTGTTTCGACATGCGTTATTGCGCCATAGTTGCGGCTACGTTGATGGCGGTGGCCAGGCTGCCGCTGTCGGCGTTGCCTGTGCCAGCCAAATCCAAAGCGGTGCCATGATCCACAGAGGTGCGTACGAAAGGTAGGCCCAATGTGATGTTGGCGGCCCTGCCGAAGCCGTGGAATTTCAACACTGGCAAACCTTGATCATGATACATGGCCAGTGTCGCATCCGCGTGTTGTAGGTGTTTGGGAGTATAGAGGGTGTCAGCGGGCAGTGGACCGGTCAGGTTCAGCCCCTGAGCGCGCAGCCGCTGCAGCGCTGGCGTGATGATATCGATTTCTTCACGGCCAAGATGGCCGTCTTCGCCGGCGTGCGGGTTTAACCCAGCGACCAGAATGTGCGGCGCTGCAATGCCAAAGAAGCGCTGCAAATCGTGATGCAAAATGGTGGTCACACGCTCAATGCGCTCGGCGGTGATGGCATCTGCCACCTGATGCAGCGGAAGGTGAGTGGTTACCAAAGCAACGCGTAAATCTTCCGTTGCCAGCATCATCACCACTTCATCGCAGCCGCTGATATCGCGGAAGAACTCGGTATGGCCGCTAAACTCGGTGCCCGCTTGATTGATGATGCCCTTGTGCACCGGTGCCGTGACCACCCCTTGCCAGCGGCCTTGCAAACAACCCTCTGCGGCGATGCGCAGCAGTGCCAGCACGTGCTCGGCGTTGTTGGCATCGAGTTGCCCATGCTGCACCTCGGTGCGGGTAGGGACATCGACGAGAGTCAGTTCACCGGCGGGCGTGGCAGCTGTGTGGGTGGCATCAAAGTCATGCAAGGTGAGTGGCAACCCCAGCTGTTGCGCGCGCTGCAGCAGTGTTCGACGACAACCAATCACGACCCACTGCTGGTGCTGCTGTTGCTGCGCCAGTTGGATAATCAGATCTGGGCCGATGCCTGCGGGCTCGCCACAGGTGATGGCTAGTCGCACGGTCATTACAGCGCCTTAATGTCGACGTAGGCTTCGGAGCGTATTTTGCGCAACCAGATCGGCAGCTCTTCTTCGAAGCGGCGACCGTACAGCATTTGCCGCACTTGCTGGCGCTGCAATTGCTCGCCAACATCGGTGTCGCGGCGCTCTTCGACCAGCAAAATATGCCAGCCAAATTGGCTGCGAAACGGCGCACTGATTTGGCCGACCGGCATGTCCAGCATGGTCTGGTTGAATTCCGGCACCATGTCGCCAGGGCTTACCCAACCTAAGTCACCACCGGTGGCGCCACTGCCTGGATCATCACTGTACTCTTTTGCCAGAGCGGCAAAGTCTTCGCCGGCTTTGGCACGCTCGTAGAGGGTGTGAATCAAGATGTCGGCATCGCGGGCGTCACGTAACTCATTGGTGGAGATCAGGATATGACGTGTTTTGCTCTGGTTGATGATGCGTGTACTGCCACCGCGCTTGTCGGTGACTTTGACCAGGTGAAAGCCGCTGCTGGAGCGAATTGGGTCTGATACGTCGCCCATGTTCAGTTTCGGGACCGCATCGGCAAAAATACTCGGCAGTTGCGCCTCTTTACGCCAGCCCAACTGGCCGCCGTTCAGGGCATTGCGGCCGGCCGATTCAGCAATTGCCAATTGGCGGAAATCAGCGCCATCGCGCAATCGTGTGGCCAGTTGCTTGGCTTTGTCTTCAGCGCTTTGGATATCGCTAGGTGAAGCTGCTTCTGGTACGGCAATCAGAATATGGCTGAGCTCATACTCCGCCGCAGACGACATTTTCCCCAGTTCGGAAGCAAGAAAGTAGTCGATGTCTTGCTCAGAAATCTGCACTCGCTCGCCGACTTGAAAGCGCTGCACGCGGCTGATACGCATCTCATCGCGAATCTGTGCGCGTGCCGCAGCAAAGGCGGTGCCCTCAGACTCCATGGCAAGGCGGAACTGCTGCAATGTCATGCCGTTCTGTGCGGCGATGCGCTGCAGAGCATCGTTCAACTGTGCATCACTGATGCGAATGCCGGCACGATCGGCCATTTGCAATTGAATGCTCTCAACGATCATGCGATCGAGCACTTGCTTGCGCAGCACGGCATCCGGTGGCATGGCGGCGCCGGCATTTTGCCGCTTGAGCATGTCCAATCGCTGGTCCAGCTCACTGTCCATAATAATGCCTTCGTCGACCACCGCCACCACTCGGTCCAGTGGTTGCGGTTTGGCGCTAACGGCGCCAGTGATCAAAGTCAGGGCCACACTCAGGCCCAGAAACACGCGTTTAGTAATCATGATATTGTCGTCTTGAGTATCCAAGGATGCTGTCACGTAACAGCTCGTCTGTACCGCTGCCGAATGAGCCTAACCCTTTCAGCTGCAGGTTGAGCATAAAGCTGTAGTCTTTGTCGGTGCTAAAGCCGTTGCTGAAGTCGTCACGGCTGGGCGATGTTTCGCGATACAGCAACTGCACGCGCCAGCAACAGTTTTGATATTCCACACCGGCCAGCGCTTCCAGCACTGGGTTTACAGGCCTAAGTTCGTCGTCGTCATAGTCTTTTAGGTCGCGCAACACACGGCCCACCAAGGCCCAGCGGTCATTCACCGACCAGAACACACCGGCGTCCAGCTGTCGGCTCTGCGTCACCGTGTATTCATGCTCAGAGTGATAATCGCGCTCGGTGTTCCATGCCAGATTGAACAGGCGGTTACCATCGCCGCGGAAACGAAGCCCGTAGCGCTGCTGGCGGGCAAAGTCATGATACGGGTCCCACTCTAACGTGCCGTAGAGCCGCAGTGGCTGCCACGGGGTCCACTCCATTTCGGCCAAGGTGCTAGACGTCGCAAGGTCATCGATGTCGCTGTTATCCAGCTGAACGCGTCGGTCCTGGCGGTAATGGATGCGCCCAAGGCTGGCGCGTAAACGTTCTTCACCACGCTGATTCAACCAACGGCTGGTGACCCCGACACTGATCTGATCGAGATCGGCCAGACGGTCGTCTCCGGTGAAACGATCGCCGTTAAATAAGCTGGCGTAGGATACCGTGGTATTGGCGCTGTCGAAATTGGGCACCTGTTGTTGGTCGCGCTGGTAAGGGCTTTTTACCCACAAGAAACGCGGTTCTAAGGTTTGCAATTGCGACTGACCAAACCACTCGAACGGACGCTCAAAAAACAGCCCTGCATCCAGCGAGTAACGTGCCACGGCATACCCCAGCTGCTCTTCTGGTGCCGCCGCGGAATTCATCCACTCGCTGTCGGCACCGCTGAAGCGATAATGGCGGTAACGCAATTCGGCTTTGGGCTCAATGCTGGCAAAAGGCCAATACAGTGGGTAGCTCAATGCCGTATCCGCAACCCAGCGACGAGCATTAAGAGCGTCCTCACCTTCCAGGGTTTGCCGGCTGCCAGCAATGTTGGCGTCGTCGTCGCGGTTGAAATGGGTGTACTGCACACGCGTTTGCCACTGCCAAGCGTTAAAGCGCATCGGTTGATGGCTGAGCTGCAGCTGTGGCAAGCGCCGGTAAGGGCGGTTACTTAGCAGTATGGTGTCATCGAGTGTCTGAAAACTCTCTGCCAATACCGAAAAGTGCAGGTCTTGGTGTTGGTAGACCACCTCGCCACGGCGCGGTAAATGGGTGGTGCGATCAATGGCACCGCCTGGGTTCATGTCTTTTAAATAGTCGCCATCGCTGACATTGTTGTACACCCAGCTGTGGCGCCAATGGTCGGCGAAGGTACCGTTTTGACGGTAATTGATGCCCCAGCGCTCGCGATCTTCACTGGCGTCTTGGTTTAAGTAGGCGTAATTCAGCTCGCCGTCGCCCAGCGCCTGGGTTTTGTGGCGCAGCTGGCTTTCCCACAGCAGCCCACGATCCAAGATGTGATGCGGGGTAATGGTGGCGTCTAGGTTGGGCGCTAAGTTCAAGTAGAAAGGCAAGCGAATCTCTTCCGCCTGCAGATCTTCATTGAGGCTGAACTCCGGATTGAGAAAGCCGCTCATGCGACGGTCGTCGATCGGAAAGCGGTAATAGGGCAAATAAAACACAGGTACACCGGCCAGCTGCAGCCGCGTATGCCAAGCGCTGCCCATGCCGGACGCTTGATCCAGCGTCATGCTAGCGGCGCGAATATCCCAATCATTGCTGCCGGGTTCACAGTAGGTAAAGCTGGCTTGCTGCAGCTGCAATGTGCCGTCGGTCTGCAAGCGGATGGTGTCGGCACTGCCACGCAAATGCTGACTGGGCAGGGAGTAGGACGCTTGGTTGATGTCGGTTTGGCGCAAACCATCGGTTTGGGTGAGCGACGCCCGCTCACCTTCTAACACCAGGTCGTCACTGACGAAATGCACGTTGCCGCGAAACTCGCCTTCATTGAGACCGCGAAACCAATCCGCTTCATCGGCGCTTAGGCGCTGATCCTGGCGACGAAATACCACGTCACCGCGAAAATACACACCACCAGAAGCGTCGGAGGTCGAGCTATCGGCCTCCAGCTCAATCTGCTCTCCGGCCACGCGAGGTAATTGTGGTGCGAGGTACATGCCGCGGCAAAAAGACGGCAGCTGCGTTTGCTGCTCCTCGCTCAATAATGCCCGTGGATACCAGGACAGCGACGGTTCTTCTGCTCGAGCAGGTGATGAAATCGCGATTCCTTGAAGGGCCAAGCTCAGCAGTAGTGAACCTTTAGCAACGTTAAAACTCATGAGTGAGGAGGGGCCGATCCTGTGTCTGATGAATGTCGACGATGTGTGCTACATTAGCGCGCTGATAAGTCGTCGTCTGACACAACGCGGCGCCAATTCTAGAACGACTGAACCTGAGAGGCCAGCATGGATCCGCGACAACTTGCCGTCGCAGAATGGGCTGCTGATGCATTGAAGCAGCATTCGTCTGTAAATGTGATCGCTGAATTGGAAAGCGTGGCTGGAGATGCCAGCTTTCGACGTTACTTTCGCCTGCGTTATCGTCAGCGCAGTTGGATCGTGGTGGATGCGCCGCCCGAGTATGAAGATTGTCGTTTGTTCGTCCATATTGCCAAGCAATGGTACGCGCAAGGCGTGCGGGTGCCGCAGCCGTTGGCCGTTGATGCCGAGCGCGGCTTTATGCTGTTGGAGGACTTTGGCGACACTTGGCTATGGCATGCCCTGACGCAGCCGTCGCAGACTCAGGAACAGGTGGCTGGCTGGTATCACAAGGCCATCGAACAGCTGCTGCAACTGCAGCAGCTGCCGAGCAAAGATTTGCGCGCCTACGATGCCGAGATGCTGCAACGCGAAATGGCGCTGTTTCCTCATTGGCTGTGCGAGCAACACTTACAGCTCACCTTAAACGCTGATGAAAAAACCATGTTGCAGCGCACCTTTGCGTTGCTGGCCGAACAGGCGCTGCAGCAACCTCAAGTGGCGGTACACCGCGACTATCACTCGCGCAATCTGATGGTGCTGGAAGACGGCCCTTTGGGCATTTTGGACTTTCAGGATGCTGTGGCTGGGCCGCCGACCTACGATCTGGTGTCGCTGCTGCGAGATTGTTATCTGCATTGGCCCGATGCCTGGGTGGAGGAGTTGGCCGGTGAATACTGGGAGGCCGCTCGACCTGCCGGTATCTATCTTAACGACTGGTCCAATTTCCGCCGCGACTTTGATTTGATGGGGCTGCAACGTCACCTGAAGGCCGCTGGCATCTTTGCCCGCCTGTCTATCCGTGACGGCAAGTCGGGTTATCTTAAAGACATTCCGAATACGTGCCGATACCTGCTGGATATCAGTGCACGATACCCTGAATTTGAGCCGTTCCACGACTGGTTGCAATTGCGTGTGATGCCGGAGTTGTTGCAGGAGGTGGGAGAAAGCGCTTGAAAGCTATGATTCTGGCGGCGGGGCGCGGCACGCGCATGGGGACCTTGACGGACGACACCCCAAAGCCGCTGCTGACCATCGCGGGCAAAACACTGATTGAATATCATCTGGAAGCGCTGGCTGCCATGGACATTCGCGAGGTGGTTATCAATGTGTCATACCGTGCGTCGCAGATTATGGATTACCTAGGCGACGGTCAGCGCTGGGGAGTAAGCATTGCCTATTCCCACGAGCCGAAAGCGTTAGAGACCGCAGGCGGTATTCATCACGCGCTGCCGCTGTTGGGTGATCAGCCGTTTCTGGTGGTGAATGCCGACGTGTTTCTGGCCAGGGGGTACCCAGAGTTGTCACCGCTGAATGGCGACGATCAGGCTCATTTGTGGCTCACCGACAACCCAGACCACCATCCAAACGGTGACTTTGCCCTTTATCAGGGGCGTATCGCTCGCTCGCAACCGCGTTTTACCTTTACTGGCCTTAGTATTTTGTCACCTTCTTTGTTTGCCGATATGCAACCAGGCCCACTGCCGCTGTTGCCAGTGTTGCTAAAAGCCATCGAGGCTGATCGTGTCAGCGGCAGTCTTTTGGCTGGTTGGCTGGATGTCGGCACTCCGCAGCGGCGCCAGCAGGCCCAACACCTCGTTCAAGCAAGGATGTCGTCATGATTTGGGCGGGCAAACTGACCGGAGCAGCCGTTGGGCTGCTGACGGGTGGGCCGGTCGGCGCCTTTATTGGCGGCGTGGCCGGACACTTGTTCGATCGTGCGTTAGGGCGCGCGTTATATGGCCAGCTGGAAGCGCCTGCTCCACGTTCTGGCGGCACCTCTCGCAGTGGCATTCAGCTGATTTTCTTTCAGGCCACTTTTCGTACCATGGGGCGGTTGGCGAAAGTCGATGGCCGTGTGAGCGAAGCAGAAATCGCGGCGGCGACCCATGTCATGGACCAGATGCAGTTGCAGGGGGCGCAGCGTCAATCGGCCATCGAGTGCTTTAATCAAGGCAAGCAAGCCGACTTCGATTTGAGTGATGACTTGCAGGCTCTGAAGCAAGCCATTGCGCAGCACAGCAGCCTGGCGCAGATGTTTCTCGAAATCCAGCTGAGTGTGGCTTACGCCGATGGCAAATTGTCGGCGGCAGAGCGCAAACTCTTTGATCGTTTATGTCGCGCGTTGGGCGTCAGTGCGTTTCAGTTTGAGTGGATACATAGCCGCGTGCGTGCGGCTATGTCATCGGCTGGGCGCCAGTCCGGGCAACGCTCAGCTGGCCAGAGTTTGAACAAAGCGTATGAGATTTTGGGGGTCAGCAAAGACGTCGACGATGCTGCACTGAAGCAGGCTTACCGGCGCTTAATGAGTCAGAACCACCCGGATAAGCTGGTGGCCAAAGGACTGCCTGAAGAAATGCTGCGCTTGGCGAAAGAGAAAACTCAGCAAATTCAGGACGCTTACGATCATGTGCGCAAGGCACGCGGTCAGAAGTAAACTCAGTCGTAATTGACCTTGCCGCGCATGCGCTTGGTCTGCCCTTGTTTCACTTTCTTATCCACCCGGCGCTGCTGTGAGGCACGTGTCGGCTTGGTAGCAATGCGCTTTTTGCGCACCGCCGTGGCGCTGCGCAACAGCTGCTGCAAACGTCGCAGGGCGTCTTCACGGTTTTGTTCCTGTGTACGGTATTGCTGTGCCTTGATGATCACCACACCGTCACTGGTGATGCGCTGATCGCTTTGTTGCAACAGGGTGTCTTTGTACAGCTGTGGTAGCGACGACGCACGAATATCGAAACGCAGATGGATGGCACTGGAAACTTTATTGACGTTTTGACCGCCTGCGCCTTGGGCACGAATGGCGTGCATTTCGATTTCACGCCAGGGAATTTGTACGCTGCGAGAAATGAAAAGCGGATCAGTAATGATAGTTGTCGACATCAGACCACCACATCGGTTAACGAAAATGCCACTGCCCAGAAATGGCAAAAAGCACCGGCCATGACAAACAAATGCCAGATCTCATGAAAGCCAAACCAGCGCGGCCAAGGGTTGGGCCAGCGCAGGGCATACACCAGAGAGCCGAGAGTATAACTGATGCCGCCGTACAGCAGCCATGTCAGAGTATCGCTGGGAATGCGCTCTAGGGCCGGAAAAACAAACACTACCGACCAGCCCATCAGTACGTACAGCAAGGTGGACAGCCAGCGTGGGGCTGACAACCACACCAGTTTTAAAATCACGCCGGCCAGTGCCACGCTCCAGATAAATATCAGCAACCCCCAGCCTAGAGCACCGTTGAGCGGTATCAGACAAATGGGGGTGTAGGAGCCAGCGATCATCAAATAAATCGCCATATGATCCACCCGTTTGAGCCAAGTAATCACATGATCGCTGCCATGCACCAGGTGATACACGCTGCTGCTGGTGAACATAATCAGCATGCAAGCGCCAAAAATGGCAAACGACACCGTATGCCAAACGCTGCCATACAGTGCCGCCTGAACCGACATAATGCACAACGCCACAATGGCAAAAATGGCGCCAGCCAAATGAGTGAGTCCGCTGATGGGGTCACGAAAAACCTGATGCATGATCCTTTCTGCGTTGGGTGTGTGTTAGTTACGATACGACTTTTATTGGCGGAAACAAGGACAAGGTGTGTGTAGCAATTGGTCGGTCTACTTGATTCGTACCGCACAAGGCGCGCTCTACTGTGGCATTACCACCGATGTCGAACGACGCTTTCAGGAGCATCAGCAAGGTGGGCGCAAGGCGGCTAAGGCGTTGCGTGGCCGCACTCCTTTGCAGTTGGTGTTTACTCACGCTGGCATTAGCCGCTTGCAAGCGCTACAGCTGGAATACCGAATCAAACAACTGTCGAAGTCACAAAAAGAAGCGCTGGTGACAGGAAGTCTTCGTGCTGCTCAGCTGCTGCCTGGAGATAAGTGTTCGGGATGAGTATCTGGGATAGGTGTTTTGATCGAAGTGTCTTGAGAGAGGCTCTCTAGATAAGCACCGGTAGCGATATGCTTTTATAGAAATGACACACCAACCGAGTTAAACAAAACAGGCCCGGAAAACCGGGCCTGTTGAATGCTATTTATGACACTGGTGTGATAGCTGGTATTACATATGTGATGCCAGAATACTATTCACATCAATCTTCTTAAGACCTTCATTAAAGATTTTGACCAGCTCCTCGCCTTGCGGTGTGCGCTTGAAGCAAATGTATAAATCTTTATCGTCCAACAGCTTGCTGTTGAAGTTAGCTTTGCTGGCTTTTCCTTGCAGGGCTTTGTCATTGGCAAACAAGTAATTCATCACGTTTTTATCAATAACAGCCATATCCAAGCGGCCGTTGATGACTTTCATAATGTTGTTTTTATCGCTGATGACCGGCTCAACTTTCAGCGAGCCATCGGCGACCATGCCGTCAAACTTGGCTTCATTAACGTAGTCTTGTACCACGCCAATGGAAAAGTTTTTCAAGTCCTCATGACTGCTCCAGCTAATCGGTTTACCGGCTTGCTCAATAAAACCAACCGGGCTTTTGCCCATAGGGTCAGAATAAATAAACTCCTCGGCCACACCGTCAGAGTAATACTCTGGCACGTAGCCGGCATATTTACTGTTGGCATCTTTTGCCAAAGCCACCGCGCGGCTCCAAGGGAATACATCAACCACCAATGAATAACCCATAGCTTCGAAGGCCGCTTTGGCTACTGCAATCGAGCCGCCTTGGTCAGGCAAGCTTTTGCCAGAGTAGGGTGGCCAATCCAACGACGTCAGATAGACCGTTTTATCGGCCCAGCTGAGGCTGGCCATTAACGTCAATGTCAAAAATAAAGCAATACGCTTAATCATAGCGACTCCTTAGCAGGTTCTAGCAGGATTATGAAGTTTTAAAGCGCTGCATTTTCTCTTGCAGCTCGAGTGCGTGTTCCATCGTTCCAGAGCTCACTCCGGCGGTCTGGTTGGCTAATTGCTCGGTACTGTCGGCGTTGTGGGAAATGTTGACGATGTTTTGGTTCAACTCGGTAATCACACTGCTCTGCTCTGAGGCTGCTTGTGAAATTTGTGAATTCATGGTGTTGATTTCATCCATATTGACGGCCACTTCGCTGATGGCCTCGCCGGCGCGGGTAATCTTTTGCACGCTGGTTTGTGCGTTTTCAGTGCCTTTTTGGATGGCAACGCCCGCCTCTTCAGTGGATTTCTGAAGGCGCTCAATCATTTGATTAATTTCTTCCGTCGACTGCTGGGTGCGTTGCGCCAGGGTGCGCACTTCATCCGCCACCACCGCAAAACCGCGGCCTTGTTCGCCGGCACGCGCTGCTTCGATCGCGGCATTCAGGGCCAGCAAGTTGGTTTGCTCGGCAATCCCCTGGATCACATCACTGACGGCACCAATGTTTTCGCCTTCTTTCACCAAGTTTTGGATCACATCGGAAATTTGGCCAATTTCTGTCGACAGGGCGTTAATGCTGTCGACGGCGGTGTTGACGATGGTATGGCTATGCTGAGCGTTCTGATTGGCATTGACGGCGGCATCGGCTGCTTGTCTGGCGTTTTGTGCCACCATATCGGTGCTGCTGGATAGCTCGGTGCTGGCGGACACCACCAGGTCGATTTCAGAGCGTTGACTTTGCAGCTCGCCACGAATGTCTTCCACATATCCTTGGCTCTCTTGCGATTTTGACGCCATTGCCGCACCGGTTTCGCCAATATCGAAAATCAAATCAGCCAACTTGGCAACGAACACGTTAAATTCTTTAGCCACTTTCGACAGCTCGATAGAGCCAGATTCGCTTAAGCGTTTGGTTAAGTCGCCATCGCCCTCGGCAATGTCATGAATAGCGGCGCGGATCTTCTCCAATGGTGAAATCACCGAACCGCGAATGATCAGGGTAATCAGAACAGAGGAAATAACCGCCAGCAAAACGACGCGAAACACCTCTATCTGCAGTGATGCATCCAACGCAGCAGTGACACGGTCGTTATTCACAGCGATGATCAGCTTACCCACTTCGCTTTCGTCGCCGTCGGCGCTGTAGGTCAGTGGCTCACTCAGCTCCAGTGCATCGGTAAGACCGCTGGTTTGGCTTTCGATGATTTCGTTATTGGCATTTTTGGCCCGGGTTGTAAACACATCGCCATTGACGATCACAGTGATGCGGTTGACGAAGTCTGCTTCCAGTTCGGCTTCGATATTTTTAACCACTGTGTCTTGGTCAAAGTTCCAGATGGGAAGGGGCAAGCTGCCTTGTAAACGCTTCACCACGTTGTTGGCATCTGTGACCACTTCGGCCGTTAGTCGCTTCTCCGTTTGCGAATAATTAAAGACACCCAAGACCACCAATATGACGGTAACACCGGCGACAATTTGCAAAATCGTCTTCAGCAACAGGCTGTTTAAAGACATGGTCGATTCACTTTTGCTCACATTTATATCTGCAAGATTAGTCGAGCAGCGTGGAATTCGACGTTTTCTCCTAAGGCGATTTTTTTATATCAATCATAGTTTTTCCTTTTATTGAGTTATGAATTTTTAGTGCTAAAGCGTCAGCGGTAGGAATTCACCGTGGCAACGGGCTTCATACAATTGGCTGAGATGACTCTGTGATCTTTTCCTATCAATGTGGTACTAATGTGCAAAACAATAATGACAACTTTGGTATCTCACTATGCTCTCCCTTCAAGGAACCTACTCGCCTGGGCGGCGAGTGCTGTGGCTGCTGGCGCTCATTTGGTTAACCGGCTGCGCGGCCAGCCACGAAGTTCATATCCCACAACCACAGAGTACTGCGTTAGCGCCGACGGGTATGGCCACGGCGGCGGCGGTCAGTATCGATATCACCCCGCCACCAGGCATGCCGATGGGCGGCTATTCGGTGATGGCGAATCGCGGCCAGGGTTTTCGCACGCGCCTGAAGGCGAGGGTGGTGTATTTGAACGATGGCCGCGGTCAGTCGCTGGCGCTGGTGCAAACCGATTTGGCAGCGGGCTCGTTACTGGTGCATCACCAGGTAGCGGCCAGCGTCGCAGCAGCCACCGGGCTACGGCCAGGCGATATCGTCATCACTGGCTCACACAGTCATTCGGCGCCGGTGAACTTCTTCCACAATGATTTTTACAACAAGCACATGTCCAGCGGCCAATGGTTGGAGCCCGACTTCTTGGCGTTTGTCACGCAACGCATTAGCCAAGGTATTTTGCAGGCCCATGCTGAACAGCGACCAGCGAAGGTGGCAACGGGCGTCAAACAGGTGTTCGGTATCAATCGCAACCGCTCACTGCAAGCCTATGTGCGCAATGACAATATCAGCGGTATTGATGTGGAAGATCCTGAGGCCAAGTTTAAGGCGGTCAATCCAGATCTGAACATGGTGCGTATTGATGTTCAGGATGACACTGGTATCTACCGCCCGTTAGCGGCTTTCTCGAGCTTTTCAGTGCACGCCACGACTTTGTCCGTTCCGGTGGAAGTCTACAACGCCGATCTGTTTGCTTATGCGCAGAAGGATTTGGAATGGTTGATTGCTGAGCGCCATCAGACACCCTGGCCTGTGGTGCACGCCATGACCACGGGCACCCAAGGAGATATGGCTCCAGCCTTGCCAGATCGTGGTGACAATACCTTTGGCCATCATCACCTCGATTGGCGCCAAGCACGGGCGTTGGGGCAACGTTTGGGGCAGCAGGCAATTGAGTTGTTTGAATCACTGGAGGAGCAGTTAACGGACGAGGTGCAGCTGGCCAGTGCTGCGCGCGAAATTAACATTCGTGAGCACAATCGTATTGGCGATATCGAGCTGTGCCAGGATGCTGCTGTGGGTAACCCTGTTGCGGCGGGTGCCTATGAGCGCCGCACGCCTTGGCTGGCGGCGATACCGTTTTTGAAAGGTGGCAACCTGATGTCACGGCGCTGGTGGCTGACGGACGGCTGTCAGGGCAATAAACGCCATCTGGGGTTTTCTTTTATTCAGCCGTTGGTTGAACCGAAAGACAGCTTTCCCCACATTGTACTGTTTCAGCTGCTGCGCATTAACGACACCGCCATTGTACCGTTGCCCTTTGAAGTGACGGTTGAGGCCGGGCGGCGCATTACTGAGGCCGTGGTTGATGAGTGGCGCAGTGCCGATAAACCGCTCCAGCATGCCTGGATCACCAGCACCAGCAATGGCTATTTCGGCTATGCCACCACGCCAGAAGAATATCAGCGCCAGAACTATGAGGGCGGGCACACCTTATATGGCCGCAATACCGTGCCTTATTTGCAGGCGCAATTGCAGCGTTTGTCGGCGGATCTGCGCCGCGAGGGCAATATTTATCAGCCGCGTGCCGAATGGCGTTATCAGCTGCACAGCAATCGTTTTTTACCCGCTGAACAGGCGTTTTCTGGCCAGCGCCGCTGGTTGCAGCAAGCGCAAGCGCAGATGGCCGAGCAGGAGCATGTTGAAGACTACCTGGCTTGGGAGTGGTTGGACGTCGGCCCCTCTCATATCGACTTTCACCGCCCGCTGGCGCACGTCGAGGTGAAACGCGATGGCGCTTGGCAACCGTTGTGGAATCATCGAGTGCCTGTCTCAGATGATGGCTACGACTTAGAAGTACGCCTGTTAGACGATGAAGAGGCGGGCATGGCACGCTATCAGCTGCGTTGGTATTCGCCCATGAGCGGCGGTCAATATCGTGTGGTGTTGTCCGAGCGTGGCGGTCAGCAGGCACTGATCTCTGAGCCCTTTCGGGTCAGCTTTTGAGCCTCGGGGTGATAACCGGTGAGCATTTTTTACAAAGCTGTCACATGACGCCGTTACACTCGGCCGCCCGGTTGAGTAGAATGACCGTCGTTTACGGATACGGACAGACATAACACCATGTTGCACGCACTATGGACAGCCCGCTGGTATTGGATTCTGGGGCTGTTCACATTCCTGATCGTTGCCACCCTTCAAACTCCTTTGCATTTTGTGTGGCCGTATTTGAAACCACAGCTTGGGCCGATGCCGGTGCAAGTTAACAGTGTCACAGGCACGCTATGGGACGGTCAGCTGCAACTGACGGACCGCACCTTGGGCAGTGTCAATGGTGCTTGGCAATTGCAACCTTTGGCGCTGTTGACTGGTCAATTAGCATCGGCAGTGCAGCTTGACGCCGGCAATGCGCGGATGCAAGGGCAGCTGCAAATGGGCAGTGATCAGCAGTTGCAACTGCAAGAGGTCACTGCCTTTATGGACGCCAGTTTGCTGCAACCACTGTTACGCCGTGGCCGTGCCTCGCTGGACGGTGAGTTTGAGCTCAGTGGGTTTAGCGCACAGCTGGATCTGACTCAGCCGCGCTTGTTGGATGCCAGCGGACGCTTAGTGTTCAGCGGCGGCGCGGTGTCATTCCCGGTGGACGGCAAGCCGATTAACGCTGAGTTGCCGATGTTGATCGGCCAGCTTCAGCGTGACAATGACAACATCACCATGGCGTTAACCACTACCGACGGGGACGCGCTAGGGCAGCTGTATTTGCAGCCAGACGGCTGGGGTGGCACGCGGATTCGTCGCCGACTGCTCGATGTCTTGGGGCAGCAATGGCCAGCCCAGGCAGAAGCCGATACGGTAATTTTTGAAGTGTCTGAAAAGATTCTATAACCTTGAGCGCCTTTGACTGTGCATAACACGGTCCATCAGCAGTAACGGAAGTTTTACATGATGCAATCCACAGCAGCAGTCACCACGGACGGCGCTGGCCAGCCAGGCTGGCAACGTTGGCTACTGCGACTTGGCAAAATCACATTTACCCTGGCTATTGCTGTGCAATTGGCCGACGTCGCTTGGATGTTGGTGGCTCCACAGCCAGTGGTGCTGCCAGCTCCGGCGCAAGGCACCGCCGATCAAGGTTCCAGTGGCCAGGTGGCGGGTACCGCCGACTATCACTTTTTTGGCGAAGCTGGCGCCGAGCCGGTTACGCCGGTGCAGCAAACCGTCGATGCGCCAGACACCAAGCTGCGCTTGGAGTTGCTCGGTGTCACCGTGGCCAGTCAGGATCAAGGCTCGGGCGCTATTATTGCGCCGAAAAACGGTGCCGGTGAGTTTTATCGCGTTGGCGATCGCATTCAGGGGCGTACGCAACTGGCTGCGGTATACAAAGAACGCGTTATCTTGGACACCAACGGCAAGCTCGAAACCCTCAAGTTTGAAGAACACAGCCGCCGCGGCGTCAGTGCACGAGCCGTGACGCCACCGCCGTCGCGCTCAGTATCGCTGCGCGACCGCTTCCGCGAGGTGCGCTCACCCTCTGACTTTTTGGAAATGACCACAGACGCTGCGGCGCAAGACCCCCAGGGAGCGATTCGCGAGTTGGGCTTGCGCAGCAATGGGCCAGGGCAGGGGTATCAGGTGCAATCCGGTTCCATGCTCAGTGCCTTGAACTTGCGTCCGGGCGACATTGTGTTGTCGGTCAATGGGCAGCGGCTGGGTGATGCCAGTGCCGATCAGATGGTGCTGCAGCAAGTACGAGACTCCGGGCAGGCACGCATTGAAGTGCAGCGCGGCAATCAAAGATTTACGGTCAATCACAGTTTGAATTAAAGGAACACAGCGTGTTGAAGCAATGGTTAATGGCGGGAGCGCTGGCACTGATGATGGCCACCGCCCAGGCGCAGGATAGCTGGCAGATCAACCTGAAAGAGGCGGACATCAGCGCCTTTATCAGCCAGGTGGCCGACATTACGGGTAAAAGCTTTGTGGTTGACCCGCGGGTGAAAGGCAAGGTCAATGTGCTCAGCAGTGAGCCCATGGACGAGCAAGCCGTTTATGAGCTGTTCCTGTCGGTGCTGCAAGTGCATGGCTTTGCTGCCGTACCCGCCGGTGATGTGACGCTGGTCGTGCAGCAAAACGAGATCAAGCAGCAAGGTCGCGACATGACCGAGTCGATTCCGGGCCAAAGCCAGGAAATGCTGACCAAGGTCATCACCATCAAAAACACACCGGCGTTGGATTTGGTGCCGATTTTGCGCCCGCTGGTGGCCAAGTACGGTCATCTGGCTGGAGTGAAGTCGGCCAACTCGCTGATCATTTCTGATCACGCCACCAACATTCGCCGTATCGAGCAAATCATTCAGCGTCTGGATAAATCCGGTAGTGAAGAGCTGGAAGTGATTCAGTTAAAAGAGGCCTGGGTTGGTAACGTGGTGACCATGCTGCAAAGCTTGGACCCAGCCAAGGTCAGCCAGGGCAATACCAATACACCGGGCAACACCGCTGGCAGCATTCGTGTGGTGGCCGATGAGCGCAGCAACCGCTTGATCATTAAAGGCGAAAAAAGTGCGCGTGAGCGCATCCGTCAATTAATCGAAGAGCTGGATCAGCCATCGTACTTTTCTGGCAGCGCTAAGGTGCTGCGTTTGCGTTACGCCGATGCGAAAAAACTGGCCGAGTTGTTAAAGGGCTTGTTGGCCGATGCGCCGGCTGCCGAGGGCGAAAACCAGGCCAAAGGCAAAGCGGGCATTCACGCCGATGAAGAACTGAACGCACTGGTGGTGCGTGCAGAGCCTTCGTTAATGAAAGAAATCGAAGAGTTGGTCACGTCTCTGGATGTGCGTCGTGCTCAGGTACTGATTGAATCGGCCATCGTCGAAGTGACCGGCGATGTCAAAGACGCGCTGGGCGTGCAGTGGGCAACGGGCAATCTGGATGCGCCGGTGGCGGGTACCAACTTCGACACCGCAGGTCCATCCATTGGCAGTATTGCCTCAGCAGTGGCGGGCAGTAACCCAGCCAGTGCATTGGCCAACGGTCTTAATCTGGGTGGCTTCAGTGAGGTCAACGGTGAATTTGATTTTGGTGTCATCATTCAGGCACTGGAAAGTGAAACCAATACCAACTTGCTGTCGACGCCTAGCATCATGACGCTGGACAACCAGGAAGCAGAAATCATCGTCGGTCAAAATGTGCCGTTCCGCACCGGTTCCACCACCGGCAGCGACAACGCCAACCCGTACACCACTATCTCGCGTGAAGATGTCGGTATCACCCTGAAAGTAAAACCACACATTCACGAAGGCGACGATGTGCGCCTGGAAGTGGAAGTCACCCAAGAGTCGGTGTCGTCTACCAGTGTGGAAGGCAGTGCGGACCTGATTACCAACAAGCGCTCGATCAAAACCATGATCCTGTCGGAAAACGAAGAGACCATCGTTTTGGGCGGTTTGATTCGCGACGACGTGCGTGAGTTCGAGAGCAAGGTGCCGCTGCTGGGGGATATCCCAATCTTGGGCTGGTTGTTCCGCTCCACCAAGGTTGAGCATGTGAAGAGCAATCTGATGGTGTTCCTGCGCCCGACCATTGTGTTGTCACAAGGCAAGAGTGCCGAGCTGACACGCAACAAGTTTGAGGGTATTTGGGAGTTTACGTTGTCGGATGAACTCGCCGAAGAGGGCATCGACGCGGGCATGCAAAACCTGTTTGAAGGCTACCCGCTGCAGCGATAAGCTCGCCAGGTTGCAGTTGGCGCTCAGTGCGCCAGCTGTAACATTTCCACGCCGGCTTGTGCCAACAGTTCGCGCAGGCCAATCAGCGGCAAGCCAATCAGGCTGTTAAAGTCCCGCCCGTCCAGAGCTTCGAACAAGCTGATTCCCAACCCTTCTACCTTAAAGCTTCCGGCGCAATTGAGCGGCTGTTCCAGTTCTACATAACGCTTTACTAGTGCCTGCGTCAGTGGCCTAAATTGCACTGCAAAAGGCTCCACCAAGGACCAATGTTGGCCGTCCGGTGCGCGCAGGCACAGGCCGGTTAAAAACTCAACGCGTTGCCCGCTGGCCGCCATCAGTTGTGCTTCGGCTTTGTCTGCGCTGCCGGGTTTGCCGCAGATGGTGCCGTTTAATACGCAGGTTTGGTCGCTGCCAATAATCCAGTGGTGCGGATAGTCTGTGGCCAGTGCGGCGGCTTTGTTTTCCGCTAGGCGTTTTACGTAGTCGTGCGGTGTTTCGCCGGCGAGCGGTGTTTCGTCAATGTCTGGACTGGCGCAATCGAATTCAATGCGCAGCTGGTTGAGCAATTGCTGGCGATACGGTGAGCTGGAGGCGAGCAGTAGTTTCATCAGTGATTCCAACGAGCAGACACAAAAAAGCCGGGCAGAGCCCGGCTTTGCAACGCGGCTAGATTAAGCAGCCAGGTTCTGGTTAGCAAATTCCCAGTTAACCAGTGCCCAGAAACCTTTCAGGTAGTCAGGGCGAACGTTGCGGTAGTCGATGTAGTAGGCGTGTTCCCACAGATCAACGGTCAGCAGTGGCGTCAGGCCTTCTTCCGTCAGCGGCGTGGCAGCGTTAGAAGTGTTAACGATGTCCAGAGTGCCGTCGGCTTTTTTCACCAACCAAGTCCAGCTAGAGCCGAAGTTATTCACAGCCATGTCGTTGAACTTGGCTTGGAAGTCAGCGAACGAACCAAATGCTGCGTTGATGGCGTCGGCAATAGCGCCCGTTGGCTCACCACCACCGTTCGGGCTCAGGCTGTGCCAGTAGAAGGTGTGGTTCCAGATTTGTGCCGCATTGTTGAATACGCCGCCAGAAGAGGTTTTTACGATCTCTTCCAGAGACTTGTCGGCGAATTCAGTGCCTTCGATCAGACCGTTCAGTTTCTGAACGTAGGTGTTGTGGTGCTTGCCGTAATGGAACTCCAGAGTCTCCTGAGAGATGTGTGGCTGCAGAGCATCTTTTTCGTAAGGCAGGGCCGGTAATTCGAACGCCATGGTAGGTCTCCATTCTTAGCTGGGTCAGGTTGCTTATTGCGTTGGTCGCCAACCGACGACCTTTATAAATCTGATATGCGGCCAGTACCGATAAATTCAAGCGTGAGCCGCAATAATGTGCTGGCATAATAGCACCGCCCCCTGCACCGTGCTATTCACGCAAAAAGTGCGGGTATTTTCTAAGGCATCTCAGAACAATTCGCTGCCTGCTCTGGATCGTCAGAGGATTTCAGATCACGAAGCCGGTTTGCTGCTCTAGCCAGCTACAGCAAATAGCAGCAAACAGCGCAATTTGTGGGCTACGGCTGTCGTTGCTGCGCGACGAACCGGTATACTGGCGCCACAAAAATCAGGAACCATGCTATGTCGGATCGCAAAGAGCCCATTGTCAGTGATATTCAAATCAGCGCCGATGATGCCCCGCGCCGCAGCTCTCCTGCCGCGCCCGTGGCCAGCAGTAAGTCCTCGCCGCTGGCGGCGTTAATGGCTGGAGTCGCTGTGATTGCCGCCGCCGGGTTGGCGGTGTTGGCATACGGCCAGCACCAGCAGCTGACTGACATGAGCCAGCAATTGCAGCAGCAGTCGCAGGCGTTGAATAAATTAGAACAGCAGCTGAGCGCCACCGATGAAGACGCCAATGTCTCGTTGCAGGCGGTGCGAGCAACGCAAAAAATGCACATGTCGGAAATTCGCAAGCTGTGGGATGTGTCCAACAAGCGCAATAAAGCCGACATTGCCAGCAATGCCAAAGGCGTCAAAGAAGTTCGCGGCGCCCTGAAAAAGCAGCAAAGCAGCAGCGAGCAAAGTCGCCAAGCGCTCAAAAAAGAGCTGCAAACAGTCGATGCCACACTGGCCAAGCTCGCCACCGATGTAAAGGCACTCAAGTCTGACCAAAGCGGCAATAACCTGAAGCAGCAGCTGCAAGCACTGCAACAACAAGTGCAGCAACAACAAGCCAGTTTGGCGTCGGTGACGGCAGCAGAGTTGCGCAGTGGGCAAAACACTGAAGCGCTGCAAATGCTGGAAAAACAATTGCAGCAACACAGCCAGCAATTGCGTGATCAGCAAGTAGTGATCACCTCGTTGCGCCAGCAAGTGGCGGCCCTCAGACCGCAGATTCAACCATGATTTCCGTAACCGACCTCGACGCGCTGCGCGCGCATCTGCCGTCGGCATCGGGCGAAACCGCTGTGCTGGCGTGGCAGCTTGGCCAGCAGGCCGACAGTATTGCCTCGGCTTTTTTGCTGGGTTATCAGTTGGCGCTGCGCCAGGTGGATAACGGCTTGCAGGCTGGCGAATTGGCGGCGTTTTGTGTATCGGAAAAAGGTCTGGCCTCGCTGTCGGCGATGTCCTGCAGTGTCGCCAATGGGCGGCTCAATGGGCAAAAATCCCATGTGATGTTAATGCAACCCATCGCCTTGGATTGGCTGTATGTACTGGCGCGGCAGCATGAGGATTTGGTGCTGGTGAAAGTAGCGGCGCAGGCGCAGGGCATTCAGCCGCAAGCGCCGTTGCCACAACCCTTTGTGCCACAAGTGAGTCATTGTCCGCTGGTGTTCGACCAAGTCGTTATTGAAGATGACTTTTTCTTATCAGACGCGCACCAGCGCGCCAACAAGCCATTTCGCTACTGGGAAGATGTGCACGTGACATTGGCGGTGGCGGGTTGGTTATTTAAGCGTGTAGATAATGGCCAGGCTGTGCTTGAGGCGTGCGAGCGGTTAATCGACCATTTCGCCGCCCAGCCTGAGCGCTATGACGCAGCGGGCCTAGATGCAGTCGAGCAATGTCTACAGCAAATGAGTGACATGGCAAATCAGCTGACAGAGGAATCCGAGCGCCAACAATGGCAGCGTGACCAGGCGATTATGTTGCTGTCGAGTCGCGCAAGGCAAGCGCTGCGCAAACAGTTCAGCGCACGCTAACGCGCACCGATACCGATGCTGCACTGCCGGTGGCAACACCAGTCGTGGTATTGGGGGCAGTGTTGAGCGGCTTGTCGCTGCGCAGCTCACCGGCGTTTTGCGGATTGCCTTGCAAATCGACTTCGTCTGGCGTCATCACGTATTTCTGCGCCATTTCCTGATTCAATAAACGCGGAATATCAATGCTCTGTGACGTGGTGCGGTTGTAGCGGTAGGGCTGACTGTAATCGTAATGATGGCTGTATTTTCGCGCTTGTTCGATGGCCTCAAACAAGTCATCGGAATAATAATTATCCTGATTGGCAAACGCCGCCGCACTGAGCAGGCTAATGATTGCAAAACGTAGCATGGCCATACCTCCCGCTAAGGGGTTGCCGACGCGCGAATATTGACGCGGCCGCGCACATTTTTAACCCGCCCGGTGTAGGCCTCACTTTCGTAAGAAATCTCATCAATAATGACGTCGTTGGGGTCGCGCTCTACCTCGTTGCCACCACTGGTGTCAGAGCGAGATTCGCCTTCGTCGAGCACACCATCACGATCGGTTTGACCCAGCGCCGCTTGCTGTACTGGCCGGTCAGCTTCGGCGGCAGCGGCTTCACCGGCAGCGGTGGGGCCCATGGCACCCTCAATCACCTGGCTGTCCATGATGTCATTGGGCAGAGATGGTAAAGCAAAGCTGCGATAAGTGGAGCGATCGTACCAGGTATCGCCCACCAGCTCGGAGCGTACTGGGTTGGCTTGTGCATGCTCGACGGCACGATCAATTTCACTGGTGTAGTAGTCATCGGCGTGAGCACCCAATGCACATAGGCACAGCGCATAGGCGAGCGTCACTGGCGGCAGCCACGAAGGGTGAGAAGGCAAGGTCTTATCCATTTCGCTGACCTCATTGTTTTTGTTATTTTGTGTAAGTGTGGCATGATAGCAACGCAACTTTTCCTTGTATACCGGCTGGCCCGAATCGGCCGCTGCTGCAGGCAGAACAATAATGATAAAAGCAGGCATCTCCTTGGCCGCGTTGCTCCTGGTAAGCGGCTGCACCGTACACCAATCCATTGGTCATAATTTTGGCTCTTTTATGGGCGCGCCCGACGGTGCCGATTTTGTCGGTACAGGCCATATGTGCAAACGCAATCAGTCGGCATTTATTTATGTCTACAGGCCGCCCACCGAGTGGTCGATGGACGAGCTGGAAGCGCCGAGCTTTAACGTCAACGGCGAGCGTCTGTTTAATATCAAAGGCGGTGGTTATACCTGGTACGAGCTGGAACCGGGCGAGTACGATCTGGTCATTCGCCGCGGATTGTTTGGTTTTGAAGGCATTGAAAGCTTTGAAATTCATCGCCTGAGCGACATCAGTTTTACCGCCCAGTCCGGGCAAATCTATTACTGGCGCTACTCCGAAATCGACCCTGCCCCGATCACGCCCGACTTAGAAGGTTTGCCGCTGGGGGATGGCCCACTGCAACTGGTATCACCACAGTTAGCCTACAAAGAGATGACACAAACTCGCATGCTGGATGACGGCATGGAGAAGCTAGCAGCGCTGCAGCCTGAAACCGACGAAGAGCTGCAACAGGTATTTGAAGGCCAGCTCTCCGAGGAGGACGACAGCGGCAGTTGGTGGTGGCCGTTTTAGCGCACTCTGGCTTGCGGTACAATCTGCTTAACCGCATAAACCCACCTGGTCTGGCAGCGTGGGTTTTTACTTAGCCAGAGAGAGACCTCCCATGACGGTGATCAAGCAAGAAGACCTGATCCAAAGCGTGGCAGACGCGCTGCAGTACATTTCTTATTACCATCCGAAAGACTTTATCGACGCCGTTCACGAGGCTTATCAAAAAGAAGAATCCAAAGCCGCCAAAGACGCCATGGCGCAGATTCTGATTAACTCGCGCATGTGTGCCATGGGCAAACGTCCGATTTGTCAGGACACCGGTATTGTTACTGTATTCCTCACCATCGGCATGGACGTTAAGTTCGAGGGTGATATGAGTGTCGAAGACATGGCCAACGAAGGCGTGCGCCGTGCTTACACCCACCCAGATAACGTATTGCGCGCCTCGGTGCTGGCCGACCCAGATGGCAAGCGCGCCAACACCAAAGACAACACGCCTGCCGTGATTCACATGAAGCTGGTACCGGGCAATACCGTTGACGTGCACGTGGCGGCCAAAGGCGGCGGCTCTGAGGCAAAAAGTAAATTCGCCATGCTGAACCCGTCTGACTCGGTGGTGGATTGGGTATTGGAGCAAGTGCCCAAGATGGGTGCTGGCTGGTGCCCGCCAGGCATGCTTGGCATTGGCATTGGTGGCACGGCAGAAAAAGCCATGCAAATCGCCAAAGAAGCACTGCTCGACCCGATCGATATTCACGAGTTGCAAGCACGCGGTGCCTCTAACCGCTCAGAAGAGCTGCGTTTAGAGCTGTTCGAAAAAGTAAATAAATTGGGCATTGGCGCCCAAGGTCTGGGTGGTTTAACCACGGTATTGGACGTTAAAGTCGCCGACTACCCAACCCACGCCGCCAACAAGCCCGTGGCGATTATTCCTAACTGTGCGGCCACGCGTCATACCCACTTTGTATTGGATGGCTCAGGCCCAGCACAGTTGGAAGTGCCGAAATTAGAAGATTGGCCAGAAATCAGCTGGGAAGTGGGCGATAACGTACGCCGCGTGAACCTGGATACCGTCACGCCTGCAGATGTGAAAGACTGGCAGCCAGGCGAAACCATTTTGCTGTCGGGCAAAATGCTCACCGGCCGCGACGCAGCGCATAAGCGCATGGTGGACATGATCGCCAAAGGCGAAGAGCTGCCAGTGGATTTAAAAGGCCGCTTTATTTATTACGTTGGCCCAGTCGACCCAGTACGCGAAGAAGTGGTTGGCCCAGCTGGCCCAACCACCGCCACACGCATGGATAAATTCACTCGCACCGTGCTGGAAAAAACCGGCCTGCTGGGCATGATCGGTAAAGCCGAGCGCGGCCCAATGGCGATTGAAGCCATTAAAGACAATGAGGCTGTGTATTTAATGGCAGTAGGCGGCGCCGCTTATTTGGTGTCGCAAGCGATTAAAGGCGCCAAAGTGGTCGGCTTTGAAGACCTAGGGATGGAAGCGATTTATGAATTTGAACTGGAAGATATGCCAGTGACCGTCGCCGTTGATAGCAAGGGTGAATCGGTTCATCAAACCGGACCACAGGAGTGGTATCAGCGAATTAATGCTGAGAATGTAGGGTAAGCTTTGTTTGATTTTAAAGGGCCGCAAGGCCCTTTTTTATTAGCGGTGAGATAGCGTATGTCGTGGGGTTGGATCTGGATATTCGCACAATTCTTTTAATGGTGAAAAAGAAATCATAAAGGTGATTCGCCCGGCTGCGCGCGGGCTTAATCAGTTAAGGGAAGGCCGCTCCCCTTAACAATCCTGCTCCCGGCCGAGATGGCGTATTCCCGCAAACCTGCTTGCCAACGGGCGGCCCGCAAACAGGGCGAACCCCACGCCCCGTTTGCTTGCTCTGCGTCCGTGCAGAGCAGCCTGGTGGGCGTCGCAGGCTAGCGGCGCCATCTCAGGCCGATTGGGCGCAGTGACAGCGGTTGCTTGCTAGAAGGCTTCGACGTTGTCGGGGAAGTTGAGGTGGGTGTTCGGGCTGTAGGTTCGAGAAACCTGACCATAGCAGTGGTATCAGCGGATTAATGTTGAGTAATAATGGTTTGATTTTAAAGGGCCGCAAGGCCCTCTTTTAATGGCGGGATTGCTTTGGCTATTTGCTCATTTGAGTTTTAGCGAGCTATCCTTCCTGCGCGAGAAGCCTATTTGTAAGGGAACATGGTGCCAAAGACTGTATTTGTTTTAAGATCAATGATGGAAATCGATCTAAGTTCTGCTATGGGAATGTCTTTACTATACGACGAGCCTAAAGAGCCATGGTGTTTGCTAGAAAACCCTTGCACAGTATCCACTTTAAGATCGAAAAGAAAATGGTAGTCGTAATCTCTATATTTATTTCTTTCGACTGGGAACTGTATATCGCAGTGTGTTTCCTTATGTTCGCTATTGTACTTGTCTCTGATTTCACAGTTTGGAATTAAGTCTGATGAGTAAAACTTAAACGCTTCTGTCTCGTTAAGGAATACGATGTCTGATCTACTATTTGTTGTACCCCAAACGCTGCTGTTAATTAGGTATGATGGTCCCTGAAATTTTTCGTTAATGCTGTAACCAAACGCGATGCGGACGGTAGCATAGCCTGTGTCTGCATCGTAGCTTCCATCAATCTCTTTAATGAGCTTTGTATTGGCTACCTCAGCGAGTCTGCGAGCTTCTTCTGCTTCATATTCCTCAGTGGTCTCTGTTTCTGGGTCTCTGCTGTTATTGAAATGAGCTGAAAAATCACTTGGATCCATGTACTCACTCTTTTGATCATCATTATCAATAGTAGTGCCATCTGAATCGTTGTTGCTACCAGATGAATCTCCTCCGCAGCCAGAAATAACAGCTAAGAAAAACAGGGGAAAAATCTTCTTCATTTTGCTTCCTTGAGTTCTAGTATCCGATATTCGCCATTTGATGACGCAGGTATTGTGTGTGGAAGGTGGTTTTTTGTCAATGAGCAGAATGGTTGTGGTGGCAGTTATTATGGTCGGTAATTAAGTTTTTTATTGAAAGTCCTGCTGTTGGCTATCCGGATAGTCTGTGCGGGTATGGTTGGTATTTAGTGTTGTATATTTTTTGCTTTTTGATGGCTGTAAAGGAACAACATGGACACCCACTCTAAACTGTCACGTTGGTGGCAGCCTGCTCCGCAGCGGCTAGGCTGATTTCAGCTGCTGCAGAGCCGGAGTGTCATTATGCCTAAGCCCAGAAAACATCAGGTCTCTCTCGACGCCACGCCGTATTATCACTGTGTATCACGCTGTGTGCGGCGTGCTTTTCTGTGTGGTACGGATCATATGACTGGCCAATGCTACGAACACCGCCGAGGCTGGCTGGAAGATAAGCTGTTGTCTCTGCCCCAGGTGTTTGCAGTGGAAGTCGCTGCTTACGCAATTATGAGCAACCACTATCACGTTGTTCTATTTATTGATGCTAAGCGCGCCAATCGCTGGAGCGACACGGAAGTCATTGAGCGCTGGCACATGCTATTTAGCGGTAACATGCTGTCTCAGCGCTTTATGAACGGTGACGCATTAGGCGTGGCTGAGCAAAAGCGACTGCAGATTTACGTAGAAGAGTGGCGCTCACGCTTGTCTAGCATCAGTTGGTTTATGCGGGTGCTGAATGAGGCCGTTGCGCGAGAAGCCAATCAGGAAGACCAGTGTACTGGCCGTTTCTGGGAAGGGCGTTTTAAATCCCAGGCGCTGCTGGACGAAGCTGCATTGGCTGCGTGCATGGCCTATGTCGACCTTAACCCGGTGCGGGCAAACATGGCCGCCACGCCAGAAGCATCCGCCCACACTTCGGTGAAGCGGCGAATCGAAAAAGCCAAAATCAGCAAACAGCCAAACCACCCCAACCAACAAGTCAAAGGCTTATTACCTTTTGTTGGCAATCCTCGGCACAACATTCCGCCGGGCATTCAAATGAAGCTGACGGATTATCTCGAACTGATTGATTGGACGGGGAGGGTTGTTCGCCATGATAAGCGCGGCGCCATTGCTCAAAATGCCGCTGCTATTCTCAATCGCTTAGGCATTGATGACCAGCAATGGTTAGCCATGGCTGAACATTTTGAAGACTGTTTTCAGACATTCGCCGGCGGCGAAGAAAAACTACGCTTGGCCTGTAATGCTCTGAACTACCAGCGCCCGCCTGGGCTTAGTTGCTGCCGTTCGTTATTCGATCGATCCACGTAATAACATCTTGTAACCATTCAACATAGTCAGAGAAATCTGCGGCTAGCTAGCGCCCCAATTACCGACCATCGCTGAAAAACTCATCAAAATTGATTGTTCAAAGCAGTTTGTTCAGAAAACTCTCGTGTTTGGTAGACAAGAGTGAGCCTGTTGTGAGCCGGGGTCTTAAGGTGGGCCCTAAGATGGCTGTCCTGTCCTGGTTACAATAAAACCTCACGCTGCAGAAGAAAAATAAAAATATTTTCCGGGTTGAGTTACCCATTGAAATCCGAAAATCCACAGTTCTGAAAAATTGCTACTTAGATTTTATGATGTTAAAAATGCTCCCATTTATTGAGCAATCCCAGTAAATGAAAAGCACCAAACACACAGCAGATCACTGAGCTGACCAACCAGAAAGTCAGTGAATTTTGCATGATGGCTGGGTGCTTTGAAATAAATGGCAGTACTAAGCCAGCGATACCACGTAGTAGATACACAGAAGTAATGAGTATCAGGGCTGCCTTTAATAAGGGGAGCTGGCCAATAACTCCCGCGCCAGATAATGCATAAAGCCCCCAAATGGTTAAGACCAAGGCGATGCCTAGCGTTATCACTGCAGGCTGATGGCTACCCGATGCAGCGGACTGTGCCATGGCTTCTCCCGCACCAAATAAGCGATACCATTCGGGGCCGCCAAAGATGATGGCGATATGAAGGATGGCAGCAATGAAGCTTAAGCTGCCTGCAATGATCAGTTGATTATTGGCTTCCATGTTGGCACTCCTTAAGCAGCTAGCAGAACATAAGTCTGTCTGTTTTTGCAGGTAGAAGTGTTAGAAAAGTACACTTCAGGCCATGCACTCAACCAAGTGTATCCTGTTTGCATTCAGACCTTCTACCCGAGAGACATAGCATTCCATTATCCATCAAAATAGCGTTTGTCGCGCCCTGGAGCTTGGGGATAAAACTAATGATATCCTTATCGTTTAAGCTACCAACCCAGCGAAATACCGGCAAGCTGGAGGGGCTGCTTTTATGAGTGAGTGTCGGTTGCCTGTTCTTGCTTATCGCTGTCTCGCGTTTTAACCGACTACCTGAGTGGGCAATGACATTGCTCGCTGGAGTTGTTTGCAGAAGTTGCTTGCAGTGCAGCATGCGCCAATAGCAGCACATAAGTCGGATTTTCTGATGCGGTAAATACGGCGTCTTCAACTTGGCATATTCAACACCGCATCGGCAAAACAGGGAACAAGGCCTGACCCACCCAAGCCAGGGGCTCACGCCTCTTCGTCAGTGGCCTTCCAAGATAACACTCTACCAGTACAGGCAAACAGTGCTTTTTCGGGACAATTCAGTCACTGATTGAACATATGATCAGTATTGTCATAAATCTTTCACATTACCTTTGTAGCGTGCCCGCCCAGTCCGGCCCAGATCGAATGGGTCATCGTTTGTTCGATTTTTCGAAGGTTAAAAATACCATGAAAACCCTCACCAAATTATCAGCAGCCATGTTGACGTCGGCGACCTTAGCAGCGTCGACCTTGCTGATTGCTTGTGGCAGTGATTCCGACTCCAGCTCAGACGCACCGGCCGTGAGTCAGTCAGGTCAGGTGAAGAATCTGATTTTAATGATTGGCGATGGTATGGGCGCTCAGCAGGTAGGGCTGTTGGAAGAGTATGCGCGCCGCTCGCCCGCCAATGCCGCACAAGTTGGTCAGGTCACTGGCTTACAGCGTTTGGCGGAAGGCGGTGCTTTGGGTTTATCGATGACTGCCCCGATGGGCGCCAACGCCGGTTTGGTGGTGGACTCCGCTTGCTCGGCCACCCAGTTAGCAACTGGCCAGGGGTCTATTTCCGAAGCCGTGGGTTTGGACGATCAGGGCAATAAAGTCGAAACCATTTTGGAAAAAGCGCAAAAAATGGGTAAGGCTACCGGCCTGATTACCGATACGCGCTTAACCCATGCCACGCCGGCAGGGTTTGCCTCACATCGTCCACATCGGTCGATGGAAAATGAAATCGCTGAAGACTTATTAGATGCCGGCGTGGATGTTTTGTTGGGTGGTGGTTCGCGCCATTGGGCACCTAAGGTGGATGATTTTGATGCACTTGCGGCAGAATTGAATGCTCCGACTCACGTGATTAAAAAGTCCAAGCGCAGCGCCGATGATGAGCGCAACTTATTTGCTGAAGCCAAAAACGCAGGGTATGCCCTGGCGTTCGATCGTGAGCAAATGAATGCGGTGACGTCAGGCAAGCTGTTGGGGTTATTTGACGATTCGGCGATGAACGATGGTATTGAATACACCCAGTGCAAAAAAGCTGGCTCGGCAGACGCGGGCAGCAAATGCGCTGATGAGCCATCGCTGAAAGAAATGACCAAAAAAGCGTTGGATATTCTGTCACAAGATCCAGATGGCTTCTTTCTGATGGTTGAAGGCGGTCAAATCGATTGGGCGGGTCATATCAACGACACCGGCTGGTTATTGCATGAAATGCTGAAGTTTGATGAAGCAGTGCAGGCCGTATACGAATGGGCTGCAGAACGTGACGATACTTTGGTGGTGGTGACGGCTGACCATGAAACCGGTGGTTTTGGTATGGCGTATCACAAGCACGATATCCCTGAGGCGAAAACCTTGCCGGGCGACGGCATGGTGAATGGCGATGGCAGTGCGCGTGATTATCAGCCGCAGTATAACTTTGGCGCGCTGGCAACGCTGGACAAAATTTACGCACAAGAACGCTCGTTCTACGACATTCTTAGCGCTGTGAATGGCGACTGGGATTTCTCAAATACCCAGGCAACGGATTGGGTAGCTGCGGTGAATGCCAGCCTGCATCAGGATTTTCACATTGATGCCGAATCGGGCGAGCGCATTGCGGCGCGCTATGAAGTGCCAGCCGAAGATGTGCACCCTGAGCACAAATATCTGAGTGCGACCAATATCCCGAAATTTAACGATTTTTCAGACTTCTATGTGTATGCCGATGAAGACACCGGTGCTTTGATTGCGCGTGAAATTGCGCCTAAGCAAAGCGTGACCTGGGGCAATGGCACCCATACCGCAGCACCTGTGCCTGTGTATGCCTTTGGTCCAGAGGCCATTACTAAGCAGTTTTCTACCATGCAGCATCACACTGATGTCGGTCAGAAAATGATTAAGGCACTGATCGGCGAGTAATGACGTAACCTGTATTTAGAGCGGCGGTGCTGGCCGCCGCTGCTATTTACTTCTGGTACTGTTTCCTGCTGCTATCTCTAGCTACTACTTCCTGCTGCTACTTTGGCTCCAGCGCCCACTGTATCGCCCGCTCTAAACGATCGTTGCCCCAGAACAACTCCTCACCAACAAAAAACGACGGTGCGCCAAACACTCCCCGTTGTAATGCCTCGTCCGTTTGTTGTCGCAGTCGATGTTTGCTCTCTGCTGAGCTGGCGGCGGTTAAAATATCGGGCTTATTTACGCCACAGCGACTAAGGCATTGTTCAATGATATGAGGCGAAGAAATATCCTCATTGTGTTCAAAATTGGCGGCGAATACGGCACGCACAAACGCTGGCAGCCAAGGCTCGTTGGCATAACAACAGGCCACGCGCGCGGGCAATAAACCATTGCGCGGAAAAACGTCGGGTTTGGCAAAGGGTAGGCATAAGTCTTGGCACACTCTGGCCAAGTCTTTCCACATATATTCACCTTTTACTGCGTTGATATTGAACGGAGAATCATGCATGCCTTGGTGATTGAAAATCGCCCCAAGTAAAAAGGGCCGCCAGCGCACATCAATGTGATGATGCTCCGACAAGGCTTGCAGGCGCATCGCGGCCGGGTAGGAATAACTGCTGGCAAAGTCGAACCAAAACTCAATCTGCATGGATCACCTCCAAATCTGATACCAGTAAACAGGCCGTGGATAACACGACCGAGGTTACTCCCCCCACGCTTGCAGTAAGGCGTGTTTAAATACCTGCAGTTTTGCCGAATGCTGTTTCGATGGCTGATGCACCAACGACAGCGCATGCGGCGCCGGATTAAATGTCTCTAAGATCGGCTGCAGCGACCCTTGGGCCATAGCGTCGCGTGTAAAAAAAGCCATGATTTGTGCGATGCCAATGCCTTGCTGCGCCGCATCAAGCAATGGGTCACCGTGGTCAAACATCAGATTTCCCTCCAGCTGGCGGCTGCTTTCCTTGCCTGCTTCGATAAAACGCCAGGGCACCGCACGGCCAGTATAGGGGTTGCGTACTTGCAAACAGTTATGCGAGCTGAGCTCGTCCGGGTGTTTGGGCGTGCCGTGCGCCGCCAGATATTCTGGCGAAGCCACGGTCAGCCAGGTCAGCGGCGCTAGCGGGCGAGCAATCAATCGCTGATCGCGAATATCGCCGGTGCGCAACACCGCATCAAAGCCTTCTTCTACTAAGTCCACCATGCGATCGCTCATCACTACCTCGATGCTCAACTGCGGATGTTGTTTCAGCAAGTTGGCCAAAATGGGCATCAGCACTGCGCGGCCAAATGCCGACGGCGCGCTGATTTTTAATCGCCCACTGGGGCAGCTGCGCCGCTCTTGCAACTCTTGCCCAAGTGCTGCTAAGTCACCCAGTAAGGGCGCACTGCGCTGATAAAACACCTGTCCGTCGGCGGTCAGACTCAGGCGGCGGGTACTGCGATGCAGCAGCCGCACGCCCAACTGTTGCTCCAGGCGGCTGATGGCGCGTGACACACCGGATTGTGTCACCCCTAATTGAGCTGCGGCGTCGGTAAAGCTGAGGCACTCAGCGACTTTAAGAAACTGGCGAATGGCGTTCAGGTCCATGACTTTAATCATTACTGAAAGGATTGAGGCCGAGTTAATCAAACTTATTGCATAAGTGATACTGCCCGCCTCAATTTTCACAAGGATTCAGTATGACGATGCAGAGCAAACCAGGCATGCCTCTGGCGGTTTATATTTTGGCGCTGGGCATTTTTGCCATGATCAACTGCGAACTGCAGGTGTTGGGCATGATGCCGCTAATGGCGGAAGATCTTGACGCCAGTATTTCTCAAATCGGTTATTTGGTGTCTTTTTACGCGGCGGCGATGGCGTTGGGTGGGCCGCTGCTGACGTTGGCGTTGGCCAGTCAGCCGGCAAAAACCACGTTGTATTGGTTGTATGCCGTCTTTGTGCTGGGAGAAGTGCTCGGTGCCACGGCCAATAACTATGGTGTGTTGGTGTTGTCCCGGTTGATCACCGGAGCCGTGTCGGGCGCTTTTTTTGGTATCGCATTGGCCGCTTGTCGGCGACTGGTGGCGGCAGAGCTGGGCATTCAAGCGGTGGCCATCGTTTTGGCCGGCATCATGGTGGGCACCATTGTCGGTTTGCCGCTGGCGAGTTGGGTGGGCGAAGCCTATGGCTGGCGCGCCAGTTTCTGGTTGGTGGTGCTGCTGGCGCTACTGGCGGCGCTGGGCACAGCGATTTGGCTGCCAGCGCTAAGCGCGGCGCCGCGCATGAGTGTGCGCCAGGAACTGCAATCATTTTACAGCCGCCAACTGTGGGCGGTGTTCGCCACCAGCTTTTGTGTCATTGGCGCGGTGTACGCCGCCTTCAGTTATTTCGTTCCGATTCTTACGCAGCTGGCTGGATTGTCCCAGCACTCGGTGACCTGGCTGTTATTTGCCTACGGCGTGGCCATGTTGTTGGGCAACCACACCGTGGCGCGTTTGGCGGGTCGTGGCAATCTGCGTATTTTGGCGGCTGGTTTGCTATTGCAAGGCGCGTTTCAGGCGTTGTTGGCGTGGCAGGCGCATCAGCTCTGGCTGGCGGTATTGGCGGTGTTAGGCCTGGGTCTGACTGGCATCAGCATGAACCCGGCGATGGTCAGCCGTGTGATGCAGGTGCCTAACGGCGAGCGACCGTTGGTGAACACGGTGCATGCGTCGGTGATTACGCTCGGCATTATGTTTGGCAGTTACGCCAGCGGCCAGGCATTGGAGTGGGGCTATGGCCTGCAAGCTCCGATGGCGGTGGGCATCACTCTGGCCTTGCTGGGACTGCTGAGTTTATTGCTGGATCGCTCGCCTCGGCTTCAACCTCAATGTGGCCTCAATGCGGCTTCAAGTCAGCCCTAGGCAAAGGCTGATCAGATCAGCATCACGCAACTGACTGTGCAGTGGCCAGCTTTGTTTCTGGCCAACCAGTTGCTCGGGCATGCGAATAAACATGTGAAGAATAAGGCACGTGAGTAAACCGGGCACGTGAATAAACCGGGCACGTGAATAAACCGGGCACATGAATAAATAAGTACGCAGTGTATGAGCGTCAGCGCGTGTGGTTCTGGCAGCCCGAAGGCTTCAGGATACGCCCGGTCGATGCCGGATAGCGCTGCAGTGCCGAGGCTGGGCGTATTGGGCGAGGTACTAGGTTGCCGCTGCAATTCGGGCAGATCAGTTGCAGCACCTGTTTGCTGCAGTGGCGACAAAACGTGCACTCAAAGGTGCAGATAAACGCATCTTTGGAGTCCGGCGGCAGGTCGGCGTCGCAGCATTCGCAATTGGGTCTCAGCTCTAGCATGTTTCACCATTAGCAGGTTGTATTAGGCTTTTATACATCCTGCGCCAACTCTTGTGCAGCACTTTTCAGCTCCGCTGCAGGCGGATATGGTAAAGCGATGCATTTAAGGAGGACCCTAGATGAGCGACAAATTATCCGATGATGCCATCCAGGCAGCTTTATCGACGTTGCCACAATGGCAACAGCAAATGCTGCAAGGCGTTGCTGCGTTGCAAAAAGATTTTCGTTTTAACGACTTCGCCTCTGCCATGGCCTTTGCACAGCAAGTGGCCAAGCTCGCCGACGAGCACGACCATCATCCACAGCTGACCATTACTTATGGCCATGTGGAGGTATTGTGGTGGTCGCATGATGTGAATGGCATCAGTCAGCGCGATGTGCGTTTGGCCGAGCTGTGTGAAGGGTTGTAAGAAGGGGTACAAGAAGGTTTGCCAGCATAAAATTCTTACCGTAATTTGCCGCTGCTTAGCGGGGCAGCGGTTTTAACGGACGATCCAGTATTTGGCACTTATGGTGCTGAATTATCGGCCCTACAACACGTCGTGTTTGATTTTTGCACACGCCTCAACCGCTGTTCTTAAACCCTTGTCATCTATGTGTCTTTTTTCTGTCATATTTTCTTATCTGAATTGTCATTAAGCGCTTATAGGCTGCACCCTCCCGACTCTACTTGGGTTCAATGAGAGAGAAAATAATGGAAACGATGATGAAGTCGCGCCTGGTTCAGGCGATGATGATTGCGGCAGCTGCGGCCGCCGTCACTGGTTGTGGCAGTGATGACGACGATGACAACAATAACATCCCTGCGACGCGTGAAATCTCTTTTGCTGGTGTTGCTGCACCGGCGACGGATGCGGAAAAGCGCGCCATCTTTGCTTCTACGGCCACCGTTGAAGACAAAACCTACGGCGGCGAATATCGCACTTTCTTGCGTTCAGGTGAGGTGCAGGACGGCAAGCAGTTCGGTCAGCTGATCGACAAAGCGGGCACTGTACTGAAAGCCGAAGACGGCTCGGTGCGCATCTCTGATTCAAACGAATTTACCTCCATTTTGCCGGTAGGCAAAAAGCTGTTCTCGGTATCGCAGTTTGAAGACCGCCCAGGCGCCATGTTCCTGATGGAACTGAATCAGGACGACAACGGCGTGTTGTCGGTGAAATCGCTGGAGCAAATCGACCAGTCTGGTGTTGATGGCGGCTGGGTACACTGCGCCGGTTCGGTCACACCGTGGACAACGCACTTGGCGTCAGAAGAGTATGAGCCGGATGCCAGCGTGCAAATCACCGGTGCCGATGCTGCCGAAAACGGCTATTCAGCGCCGATGCTGGATTATTACGCCGACATCAGTGAGTGGAACCCCTACTACTACGGCTGGAACATTGAAATCGCCGTGGACGAAGCCGCTGATGTGACGTCCACCAAGCATTACGCCATGGGCCGCTTGGCGTATGAGCTGTCGTACGTGATGCCAGATCAGAAAACCGTGTACATGACGGACGATGGCACCAACGTTGGTCTGTATATGTTTGTTGCCGACAATGCCGGTGACCTGACAGCGGGTACCACTTACGCTGCGGTTTGGAAGCAAACGTCAGCCGCTGGCGCGGGTGAAGCGAAACTGGAATGGGTAAGCCTGGGTCACGCCACTAATGCGGCGATGAAAGACTACGTCCATGGCACCAACGGCAAGCCAAAAGTGAAGTTTGCGGACATCTTTGATGCCGTCGAGCCTGAGTCGAATGTGTGCCCAGTGGGCTACACCTCGATCAACGCTGGCGGTAACGGTCAGGAATGTCTGAAAGTGAAAGCGGGCATGGAAACCGTTGCTTCACGTTTCGAAACTCGCCGCTACGCCGCGATGATGGGCGCCACCACGGAATTCCGTAAGGAAGAGGGTGTTACCTTCGACAGCAAGCGCAACAAGCTGTACATCGCGATGTCGTCGGTTGAGCGCGGCATGGAAGACTTCAAGAAAAACGGCAGCGCGAAAAACTCCTACGATATTGGCGGCCCGAACCATATCCGCCTGGACAGCTACAACAAGTGCGGCACTGTGTATGAGCTGGATTTGTTCAGCGTGCCGAGCATGGGCTCACAGTACGTCGCAACGACCATGAAAGGATTGGTCTCTGGTCGTCCTGTGTCTGAGCAAGACCCACAAGTGGCGGGTTTTGAAGACAACAACAGCTGTCATATCGATGGCATTGCCAACCCGGACAACGTCACCTACATGTCAGGCTACGACAAGCTGATCATTGGTGAGGACACCGGCAGTGGCCACCAGAATGACGTGATTTGGGCTTACGACTTTGAAGACAAGTCGCTGACTCGTATTCAAACCACGCCATACGGCGCCGAAACCACCTCGCCATACTGGTACCCGAACATCAACGGTTGGGCTTACCTGACCTCGGTGGTACAGCATCCATACGGTGAGTCTGACAGTGATAAAGACACAGGCGCTGGTGAAGCGCGTGCCTACACGGGTTACATCGGACCTTTCCCGGCTGTAAAACAGTAGTCACATTGTCTGGTTAGTCTACAAGGGACGGCTTTGGCCGTCCTTTTTTGTTGGAGACGATCATGAAAAACACCATTTGGCTGGCAGCCGCCGTGTTGCTCGGCGGATGCTTTGACAGCAGCGACAATAACAGCGCGAATAAGAGTGCTGATGCCGCGCAGCAAACACCCTCAACCACTGCTCAAACCGTTCAACCCGCCGAGGCCAACCTGACCTATGGCACCCTGATCGACATTAGCCACGACACCAGCAGCAACCCCGTGGCCTACATACCGCCGCAGTGTTACACCGACCCAGTTAGCGACAACGGAGCGCATAATCCTTGTTATGTGTGTCACACCAACAGTAAGCGCCCGAATTTCCTCAACGATACCGACGTGCAAACGACCTACACCTTCCCTGAGCCTGGGGTGGATAATTACTGGCGCAACGCATTTAAAGATCGCCGCACTGAGGTGAGCCAGATCTCCGATGAGGAGATTTTAAAGTACGTGCGTGAAGACAATTATCAGACCGACAGCGGCGATATCATTCTGGCGCAAAAACTCGCTCAACCACCGAAACAGTGGGATCGCAATGACAACGGCCAGTGGGACGGTTATGTGCCCGATGTGTACTTTAATTTTGATGATGAAGGTTTCGATACCGCGCCCGATGGCAGCCTGACAGGCTGGCGGGTGTTTGCGTATTACCCTTTCCCCGGTACTTTTATGCCCACCAATGGCTCGACCGACGATGTGATGATTCGTTTGCCAGCGGCGTTTCGTCAAAATCGTAAGGGCGAATTTGATAAAGAAATTTACAAGCTAAACCTCGCCATTGCCGAGTCCATTGCGCGGGAAAAAGACGTCCCCTTTGGCCCGGTGGACGAAACCCAATTGGGCGTGGATTTAAATAAAGACGGCGTACTCAGCATCAGCTCGGTGATTCGTTATGAATGGGCGCCGCTGCAAGATCGCCACATGTATTACGTTGGCTTGGCCGGTGAGCTGCAAAAAGCCGGTGAAGTAAAAGCCGCGGCGCGTTTGTTGCCGGTCGGTACCGAGTTTGCGCATACCGTGCGCTACCTGGACGTCACCGCCGAGGGCACTCGCATGGCCAAGCGGATGAAAGAGTTCCGTTATGGCAAAAAATCGTTCTGGCAGAATTATCATCAGTTGCGCACCATTGTCGATAAAGAAATCAAGGAGCGTCACGACTTCCCAGAGCGCACCAAACAGGTGACGGGCAATGCTGAGCAAGGCCTGACCGTGGCACACGGCTGGACCTACCAAGGTTTTATTGAAGACGATGCCGGCCAGCTGAGGCCGCAAAATTACGAAGAAACCTATTTCTGCGCCGGTTGCCACGGTGGCATGGGGGCCAGCAACGACACCATCGTGTCGCTGGAGCGTAAATTTGATCATGGAACTTTCCGCGATGGCTGGTACCACTGGTTTGACAAGGATTTAAGTGGCGTGGCCGATCCCAAGCGTGAAGATGGTCAGGGCGAGTATGCGTTTTATCTGCAGAACAATCCGACGGGCAATGAGTACCGCAATAACTACGAAGTGTTAAATAAGTTCTTTAACGCCGACATGACCCCGAAAGCGGAGGCATTTGCGCAGTTGCAGCAGGATATTTCAGTATTGCTGATGCCATCAGCGCAGCGCGCGCTGGAGCTCAACAAAGCCTACAAAGTGTTGGTAAAAGAACAAACTTTCGCGCAGGGACGTGATGCGATTCTGGCACCGCTGCCACACATGCATGAGCAAGTGGAACTGGACAGCGATACCGGAATTGAAGAAATACTTAGCTATTATTGATTTGATAGCAAGGCGTGTATTGGCCGCTGATTTTCATGCGGCCATGCTCGACCATGGCTTGTAACAGCGCGTCCATGCCGGCCATGATGTCGGCATCGCCATTCAGCTGAAATGGCCCATGCTCCTTCACTTTTAATACCCCCGACTCTTTGACGTTACCGGAGACAATGCCGGAAAAAGCGCGGCGCAAATTGGCGGCTAATTCGTGCTCAGGTAAATCCTTATGCAGGTCTAACGCGGCCATTTGTTCGTGTGTGGGTTCAAATGGGTGTTGGAAATCGGCGTCGATATTGAGGCGCCAATTAAAGAAATAGGCATCGTTTTCACGCCGACGGTAAGCCTGTACGTCGCCAAGGCCATGTTTAATCGCCACTGCCACAGCCGCTGGGTCGTCAATAATTAATTTATAGCGCCGCTGTGCAGCTTTGCCCAAACTGGTGCCAATAAACTCGTCAATAGCGCGCAGGTAGGTTTCTGCTTCTTTGGGACCTGTGATAATCACCGGGAACGGCATGCCCTGATTGTCTGGGTGTGACAGCACACCCAGCAGGTACAGCAGTTCTTCTGCCGTGCCAGGCCCGCCGGGGAAAATTACGATGGCGTGGGCCATGCGCACAAAGGCTTCCAGGCGTTTTTCAATGTCGGGCAAAATCACCAGTTCATTGACGATGGGGTTGGGCGCCTCGGTGGCAATAATGCCAGGCTCAGTGATACCAATGTAGCGGCCGTTGCGCAAATGCTGTTTTGCGTGGCCAATGGCGGCGCCCTTCATTGGGCCTTTCATCGCACCCGGGCCGCAGCCGGTACCAATATTCATGCCGCGCAAACCGAGCTGATAGCCCACGTGTTTGGTGTATTCGTATTCATGGCGCGGAATCGAATGTCCGCCCCAACAAATGACCAGATTAGGCTCCATATCCGGCTTTAACACACCGGCATTGCGCAATAAGTGAAAAACCGCGTTGGTAATGTCGTCGGAGCTGTTTAGGTCAAAACGATGGGCACGTAAAATTGAATCCTGAGCGTAGAGAATATCGCGCAATACTGAAAACAGCTGCTCACGTACACCACGAATCATTTCATCGTCGACAAACGCGGATGCAGGTGGGTTGGTTAAATTCAGCACTATGCCGCGATCTTGCTGCAACACTTCGATATCAAAGTGGCGATAGTCTTGTTCTAAATCGAGATAATCATCACTGCCATTGCCAGCGTTTAATACCGCGTAACAGCAGCGTCTGACCAGCTCATGGGTTTCGCTATTGGTGTCAGTGAGTTGTTGAATTTCGTAGCGGGACAGTACACGCAGGTGAGTTTTAGGGTGAACCAGTTGATAGGTTTTGATCATTTCTACTCCTTAGGCCACGTCCGGGCCTGGCTGATCAGGCCCATAATTCCATCGGGCCATAATGACTCAATGTGCGCAAAATATCGGACGGTGTCAAAATTCCGCACAGTTGTTGCTGCTCATTTATTACCGGCAGTGCGCCAATGTTGTATTGGTAAAGGGTCTGTGCTGCTTGGCGAATGTCGGCGCTGGGACGAATACAGACCACCGGATGGCTAGCGTAACGGCTGACAGGGTGATGTTGGATATCAGTGTGCTGCAACATGGCATTCAGTGCGTCGCGGTCGGACAAAATACCATGCACCTGAAGTTGCTCATCCACCACTGGAAAATGGTGAAAACTGCTGTTCTTAAAGCGCCGCAGTGCCAATCCCAAGCTATCACTGGGTGACAGGGTTTCGACGTCTGCAGACATTATATCCTGCACGTAGGCGACGGGCTGAGGCGGGCGTTGCTGGGCTTGTTGATAAGCATCGTCGGCGATGGCATCGTAGCCATGGGTGCTGGGCTGGCCGTCGTGCAGGGCTGTGGTCGCAGCGGTTTTATGGGTGCGCAGGCGATCCGGCTGAACTGGGGTTTCCACCCGCCGTCCCATATCGAAGACTACTAAAGACATATGTCGCCTCCTGTGTATCGCTGCTCGATAACACGCATGTCATTGATTATTCCGCGAATCCAGCGCACCTGTCCAGGCAATGATCACCTAGGGCACCTCTGAATAATTCTGCACAACTCTGCGCGAGTGCAGCTGGCGTTCAGAACGAGGCGGTGATAGCAGGAAATGGTCAGCCCTTTTCAACATCGCCAACAACGTTATGGAGGCCCGCAACCCGCTTCCTGCGGGGATCTAATTATTCAGAGGCGCCCTAGGTATCGATCACTCTGTTTTCTATCTATCGGCCGTATTGGTCAAAATGTGAGCAAGCGGCCAACAGCCGTGTTGTTTGGTTTGGTGCACAGCACTGTGTCACTGCATGGTGTCGCCGCACTGAGCTGGGGCAAAAACTGGCGCTCAGTTAGTTCTGAGGTGGAGGTCGTCAGGATGATCTGAGCGCTGTGGTCAGTCCTCATTCACAAAAGAAAACAGCCAATTCGCGCTGGCATTCGTGGTGGTACTTGTGGTGGTGCTAGGTTGGATGCTTTGTGCCAAAAACATAAAAATAGCCATTTGTGTGGCATATCCATTGCTGAGGTTTTAACGCACGTGTGAATAACTCCGCGGTCTCGGTAGGTGATACACGACCTGACAGAATTATTCCGACGTGTCTTCGCTCACCGCCTGATGGGATAGCAAGGGGATCTGCCAATGACGATAAAACAAGGGTTAATCGGTATAGGGTGGCTGGCGCCTGGTATGGCAATGGCACAGCCAACGACTGCACCAGAAATGATTTTATCCATGAACACCGTGTGGATCGTGATGGCTGCGGCGCTGGTGTTTTTTATGCAGGCCGGTTTCGCTTTGTTAGAAAGTGGCATGTCACGCGCCAAGAATGCCGTCAATGTGATGATGAAAAACTACATGGATGTGTGCCTGGGCAGCTTGGTATTTTGGTTCGTTGGCTATGGCTTGATGTTTGGTGATAACCCATCGGGTTTGTTAGGCATGAGTCACTTTGGTGTGAGTCAGGTGAGTGACTGGGATTACAGCCTGTTATTGTTTCAAACCATGTTTGCCGCTACTGCCGTCACCATTTGCAGTGGCGCGATGGCAGAGCGCACTCGTTACGACGCTTATTTATTGGCCGCAGCGGTAATGGTAGGGGTGATTTATCCGATATTTGGCAGTTGGGTGTGGGGCGGCTTATACGGCGGCAGCGGCTGGCTGGCAGATTTAGGGTTTATTGATTTTGCTGGTTCAACTGTGGTGCATTCCATCGGTGCTTGGTGTGCTTTGGCGGGCATTATTGTATTGGGGCCGCGCAGCGGTCGCTTTGATAAACACAGTAGCGAAGCCAGAGCGATACCGGGGCACAATTTATCGCTGGTGGCACTCGGTGGATTTATTTTATGGCTGGGCTGGTTTGGTTTTAACGGCGGCAGCACCCTGGCTGCTGGCAGTGACATCGGCAAAATCGTACTCAATACCCATTTGGCCGCAGCCGCAGGTGCGGTTGGGGCATGGTTAATGAGCCGTTTAATTAAACAGCCGGTGCTATTAACGGCCACCGTCAATGGCAGCTTGGCAGGTTTGGTGGCGATTACCGCAGGCTGTGCGGTGCTGGATCTGGAATACGCTGCGCTGACCGGCTTGATCGGTGGTGGTTTGGCGGTGATGGGCAGTCGTCTGTTGGAGCGCTGGCGCTTGGATGATGTGGTGGGCGCCATTCCTGTGCATGGCTTTGCGGGTGTTTGGGGCACCTTGGCGGCGGGTCTGTTTGTCGCGGATGATCTGTTTAATATGACGCAGCTACTGGTGCAGCTGATCGGTGCGGTGGCGGCGTTTTTATGGGCATTTCCGTTGGCGTTATTGTTGTTTTTTGTTTTGCGACGCTGGTTTGGGCTGCGAGCAAGCACGCAACACGAACAGCAAGGGCTGGACTTCAGCGAGCATGATGAGGTCGGTTACCCTGAGTTTCACCAACACGCGACCTACGTACGGGAGTAGCCAGCATGAGCGAAAGCAAACGTCGTCGGGCGATGTATACCGTGTTGTCGGAATGGCTGCCGGAGCACCAGTTGTGGCCAGTGATGTGGCTTTGGCAACAGCAGTTTGCGCAGCGCGCGCAGTTTGAGCTGAATGAATTTTTTAGTCAGTGCAGCCACTATCCAGCGATTAAACAGCACCGCTCGCAGTTGTATCGGCGCTTAATCGGTTTGCTGATGGCCGAAGATGAGCAGCTCAAAGACGACCCTTGGCCGACCATGCAACGCTATCAGCGGCAACAGCAGGATACCCTGGCGCAAGGGGCGGATGACTACAGCCAACCACTCAACGACATGATGTCGACGCTGTTGTCGCATTTGCGCTCAGACACCATAGCGCGAATTCAGGATTACATCGTCGCACAAGGCGCACGCACAGGCTTGCCGGCTGCGCTCATTCAAAGCCTGGTGCATTGCATCGAACAGCAGCAACCGATGGCGTTGCAATCCTACGACGAGCAGCAACTGCGGGCGCTGCTGAATCTATTTTACATCGGTTTATGTGAAAGCCTGGGGCCGGTAAAAGCCGATCAACTGCTGAGCGAGGCCATTCAGCGTGGTGGGCCGTTGGCTCAAGCGCTGGCGGTGGCGCGTTAACAGCTCCAGGTAAGCTAGCCGCCGCCGAGTCTTTGGTGGTGGCTGCGACAACTGCCAAGTCTGTCATAAAACTCGACCAATCGATTAAAAAACCGGCATACAGCCTGCGCTGCTGGTATGCTGTGCGGCCGTTTTAAACGCGCCGTATTGGGCGCCTGCGTTTGAGTAAAAGAAGATATTGTTATGGAACGAGTGTACCGTTTAACCATTTCCTGCCCTGACCGTGTTGGTATTGTTGCCAAAGTAGGGCAGTTCCTGTCCGGCCATGGTGGCTGGATTGTCGAAGCGAATCACTATTCCGATCTGGCCAGTGGTCAGTTTTTTATGCGCCACTGCATCAAGGCGGATTCTTTGCCGTTGGGTCTGGAGCAGTTTAAGCAAGAGTTTGCTGCCATTGCCGACGCGTTTGATATGCAGTGGGATGTCAAAGACTCGGGTGAGGCCAAAAAAGTCATTTTAATGGCCAGCCGAGAAAGCCATTGTTTGGCCGATTTACTGCATCGCTGGCACAGTCAGGAACTGCATTGCGATATTCCTTGCGTGATTTCCAACCACGACACATTGCGTTCTATGGTCGAATGGCACGGCATTCCTTTTTTTCATGTGCCGGTGGATAAAAGCAATAAAGAAGAACATTTCCGCCGTGTCAGTGCCATTGTTGATGAGCACCACGCCGATACCATAGTGCTTGCACGTTATATGCAAATCCTGCCGCCAGATTTGTGCCAACGTTACGCTGGCCAGGTGATCAATATTCACCACAGCTTTTTACCCTCTTTTGTCGGCGCCAAGCCCTACCATCAGGCCGCAGAGCGTGGCGTCAAACTGATTGGTGCGACCTGCCACTACGTTACAGAAGAGCTGGACGCTGGCCCCATCATTGATCAGGACGTCATTCGCGTCAGCCACAAAGACACGGTGGAAGACATGGTACGGTTGGGCAAAGATGTGGAAAAAATGGTGTTGGCCCGAGGTGTGCGCAGTCACCTGGAAGATCGCGTGTTACGTCACGGCAACAAAACCATCGTTTTCTAATCTGCATGCGCCAACCCACTCGCTCCACGCCTTGGGATGCAGCCATAGAACGGCGGGTAAAACCGCTGTTTTATGCCTGCTTGGTGTTTGCCGCTCTGGTCTTTATCAAGGTTTACTGGGATGCGCGTTGCGCCTGCGAGGACTATTGCATTGAACAAGGCGGCTGGATGGTGGAGTTTGAATACGTGCAGGACTCGCGCTTTCGCAGCAATCCGGATCGCTGCGTGTGCCGGATCAACAGCGAGCACGTCGAGTTTACGCTATAAGCGTCCCTTCTGTTTGTCGATAGCGCCGCGGCGAGCGGTTAAACCAATGACGAAAGGCCCGGCCAAAGTTGGCTGGGTCTGAATAGCCCAACACATACCCCACTTGTTGCACGCTTAAGTGCGTGTGCAGCAGCAGATGTTGCGCTCGTTGTTGCCGCCATTGCTCTAATAGCTGTTGATAACTGGTGCCTTCATCATGCAATCGTCGTCTTAATGTCCGCCCGGACAGGGCCATGGGCTCAGCTGCTTGTTCACAAGTCGGGTAGTGGCCGCGCACATGGCTAAATAACCAACGTACTTTATCGCTGTACTTTTGCCCTGGATGTTTGTCGGCGACGGAGTGCTGCAAATCTTGTTGGCGAAACAATATTTGATTGTGGGCGCAGTGGAAATTCACCGGGCAATGAAAAAATGCCGGGTACAACGCCTGATGGTGTGGTTCGCGGGATTGCAACTGAATTTCGATGGGACGACAGCGGTCGTCAGAAAAATACGTCAGGCAGGCGTACGTTAGGCTGATGCACAGCTCCAGCAACATGTCGTCGCAGGCATCGTCTTGCTCTTTTGTCTCGATGGCGACGCGGGTGAGGTCGGCATGATGGTCCAGCTGCAACTGAAAACGTGGCATGTGTGCATTAAAGCGAGCGCACAACTGTTCCAGAACAGCTCCCACGGTATTGCAACTGTATACAAACTGCTGTCGCCAATGGTGGCAAGACAATAACCATTGATTGCCCCAATAAAGCCCCAGCGCGGGTTCATTCATTTCATCGCAGGCAGTGTGCAGCACTTGCTGACACTGCTGTTGCGACAGGGTCTGCAACCTGGCATGTGGTTGCAATTCACCAGCTAACAGCACGGCATCGGCATCGCCGTTGCGCCACTGCACCAGTTGCAGCAGGCAGTCCAAAGCGGGCTGAGGGATAAGAACATCAAAGAGAGATTGTTTGTGTGTCATAGCATCCTGGTCGGAAAAACTGCTGATAGACGTATTGGCTGCTCATGAGTTTAGTTGAGCATGATCAAGGATAAATGATGCTTTTTTCGTAAAACTGCAAAAAAACACTGCTACTGTGCGCTACCTAACGAAGTCACCGCTGGAATTGAACAATGTCAAGAAAAACCCTGGTCACTGTGCATTTATATTTGGCCGCTTTCTTTACCCCAATGGTAATAATGATGGCAATTTCCGGCGGTTTATATCTGTTTGGTATCAAAGGTCAGATGAATTACCAAACGCTGGCTCATGTTACCGCGCCGGACTGGTCTGATGACAGTGCTCAACGCACTCAGCAAGTCCGTAAGCTGTTGCAAGCCCAGCAATTGGCCAGCGATTTTGAGTATTTGAAAATCAAGGGTGATACTTGGTACACACGTCCCACCAGTCGTGAGCACTTTCGTTTGCAGCAACACGGCGAACAGCTTCGCGTCGATCAAGCGCAGCCCAACTTGCAGGCAATGATGATCGAGCTACACAAAGGCCATGGTCCAGGCTGGTTTAAGTGGTTTGAAAAAGCCTTTGCGCTGGGGTTGCTGTTGGTGATGGTGTCGGGTTTTATTATGGGATTACAGTCACCCTTGTTAAAAAAGCAAACACTGGTATTAAGTGCTTCTGGTTTAATAATAATAGTGTTATTAGCGCTGGCTTGATGTTTTTTTTCTTGCCGGTTAATAATCCTGCAGCGTAGTGGACGTTTGGTATACTGCTCGCCCTTTCCATTCGAGCAGGAGTGCCATGATGACGTTAGCGCAACGAATAAAGGATATTGCTGAGCTGCAAGGCCAGTTTACCTTACGCAGCGGTAAAACCAGCGATCGGTATTTTGATAAATATCGCATTGAATCAGACCCAAGCATTCTGGCCGATTTGGCGCAGCACATGGTGACACTTATTCCTGCTGAAACCGAGGTGCTGTGCGGCCTGGAAATGGGCGGTATTCCCATCGTCACCATGATGAGCCATTACTCCGGTTTGCCCGCTGCATTTATCCGCAAGCAAGCTAAAGAACACGGCACCTGCCGATATGCCGAAGGTGCGGATTTGCACAACAAAAAGATTGTCTTGGTGGAAGACGTTGTCTCCAGCGGTGGTGCCATCATCGACGCCACCAATATGTTACGCGCTGATGGCATTGAGGTAACTCTGGCTCTGTGTGCCATCGACCGTCAAACCGGTGGCAAAGAAAAACTGGCCGATCACGGCGTAGACCTGAAAAGTGCATTAACGGCTGCCGATCTGGATAACGCTGGGCAGAGTTAGTGAAGGCAAACGTTGTCTGACTGTTTTTTGCCAATCGCGTTTTAGAGGTTTTACTGGCTGAACCTACGCTCAGGGGCGTTAGGGCCTGTTAGCCTTGAGATCAAACGAATAAAACAACGACTCGCCCTGCGCTGGTTGCTGTTTAAAGCCGAGCTTTTCCAATACGCGGCACGAGGCCAGGTTGTCGGCCTCGACGCCGCCGACCAGTTGATGCCATTGTTTGTGTTGCTGCGCCGTTTCGATCAGCCCCTGCAGTAGCTCACTGGCCAGACCTTGTCGCCAGTAAGCCTCGGCCAACAAATAACCAATGTAGGCTGCATTGGGTTCTGGTTCGGCAATAAACAGCAGCCCGACCAAGGCTTGGCTAGCGCTGAATTGAATAGTTAGCATATGGCTTTCTGCTTGCATTTGGTTCAGCCAGGCAGCGGCTTGGGTGCTGTTGTGGATGTGTTGAAAATGCGCTGGCAGATGCTGAACCACCGCTGGGCTTAGCAACTGGGGAAGTTGTTCTAATAGTGCATGGGTAGCGTTCGGGCGGCTGGCATCCTGGTTTTCAAGACCCGAGCGATCAAGGTTAGGGCTTGCCGAATCAGCGACGGCCAAATGGGGCAGCGGCGTAACCGTCAGGCGTGCGGTGGAAAACTGGAGTGGCATGAAATTGCCTGCAGAAAATAAACACGCAGTCTAGCAGCTGCAGGTTAGGGCGTTTAAGTCGAGGGAGTGCGACACAGTGATCAACCGGCTGAGGTAATCGCTATGATTAAAACACCAGCCCAGGTTCCAAGGCACAAATATCCTGGTTCGACAGCTCCAAGTTGGTGCTGCATTGCCAGCGAATATAGCTGCCACCGGCAGCAAAGTTGGGGATCATGCGTACGCGAGCGGGCTCACCAATAAATTGGCTGGCATCCACAATAATAATGCCGTTATCGATAATCACTTGCTCCAGCTTGCGGTTATCGTGCAGCGCTGGAGACAAATCCAGCTCGGTTAAATCAGACGGGAACTGACCGTAGCGGTGAGTAAACTGCGCTGCTTTTAAGCGAATCGGCATGATGGCGTGAAATAAAGCTGAAAAGCGTGCACTGCGCTGGTAGGTTTGCTGCTCCACTGCTGACATGCTGGCATCGACCTCGCCAGTGCTGTCTTGGATTTCTGGCGCGGCGCTGTCTTGGATATCGCTGTCTGCACTGCTGGGAGTGCTGAGTACCTGTTCCTGTAGCGGCGTATTTTGTGTGCTATCCGCTGTGCTGTCTTGTTGGCACAGCCAGCCCCAGTTTTGTTGTTTGTCCACAAAGGCTTGGGCTTGCTGCTCACAGAACCCGGCTTTTTGGTCCGCGCGCCACAGCGTTTCAGTGTGCCCTTGTTTTTGATAGCGCACTTCACACGGCAATGTCTGGCCCGGTTGCAGATACACCACACTAATCAGGCGTTGTTGGTCTTTATGAATACAACGGTAGACGGTATCTGCGGCTACTTGTGAGCCCATAGTCGCGAGTATTAAGGTACAAAATAAGCGCCAGCGAGTCATGATGATATCCCTACGAGTAGCAAACAGGGGCGTATCCTAGAAGGATTAACAGCGGCTTGCCAGCGCTTATGTAATGCCATGGCCTGACTGTGAACATGGTCTGCCTGAATATGAGTACTGGATCTCATCAAGCGGTAATTGAAGAAGATTGATATCAGGCATTCGCTGAACTGTCCGCTTTAATTCCGCTGAGTGCCTAGTGAGGGGATGAGGGCTCACTCCACCGGCATTGGTAACTTGACCGGTGGAGTAGGTGTTTAGCTGGCTGAAATATCGTACTCATCGTTGAAGGAAGCGAAGTGTTCCGGAGCGATAATCAGCACTTCAGGCTTATCCTTTCGCAGATATACACGCTTATCGGTGAAAGAATCCCAGCGTTGGTTTTGATGACGAACTTGACCGTGTGAGTGTATCAACTGGTCGCGAACGCGTTGCTCTTCTTCTTCACCGGTCAAGATCCAGGCCAATGCTAATTGATTGTCGGCAAAGATCAGCTCAATTTTCCTTGGGAATCCCAAGTAGTGATAGTTAAAACAATTAATTTGTAGCTGCTTCTCTGGGTTACTGTCGAGCCATGAATCAGTTTCTAACACTTCTAGTGGCTGACAGTGCTGCTTATATAGCGGCATTAATTGGGTCAGTGATAGAGAAAAATCGACGGCTTTGGGCATGCCTTGCTCGGTCGATATTCTACGATTTTTGCCTGGTTGCCAAACAAAGAGGTTTGGATGAACGCCCTTTTCACTGATGAGTGTTGCTGAGTTCTGATGTTTATGAAACCAGAGCCCTCCTTGATCAAAAAACAGATAATCCAAGTATTCTCTGCCATCATCTGCTGTTTTTTGTAATTCCGCCAAAGAAATATTATTCACAAAAACATGAGCAACCCGTAGGTCGGCTACCGTTACAGTAATACTCTGATTTTGTTTCGACTTGGCACAGTTAAGTTGCTGCTGCTGCTGATTCGCGAGGGGGAATGTGGGAGGGGCAATCACTTGATTGGAAATAGCCTCGGAACATAACTGTGTAATTATGGGGATAACATCGTTTAGGGATTGTCCAATACGAATTCCTTGAATGCTAGGTCCATTGGCATTAGCGAGTAGCGGTAGAGCAGACAGCAGGAAAAAGACAATCCTGACCATATTATTATCCTTTGAAGTATAGGTAGGCCAAAATACTAGCGCTAGTTCGTGTTAAATGGTACCGCCAGTGGGGATAGGTCTATTGAGTCAGAACAGTGTATCAGTGCGGTGAGCTATTAATCAGTTGCTGAGCAGCCCTTTGATGACTTTGCATAAGCTCTGTCAGGTTGCCACCCAGCCACTCGCCATCGAGTACTTTCCACTGGCCATGGACCATAACAGCATCGGCCCGGTGGGCGCCGCTTAATACTAACGCTGCTAGTGGATCATGGCTGCCGCTAAAACGTGGCTCATCGAGTTTAAACAGCGCTAAATCTGCCTTTTTGCCTACCGCTAATTCGCCGATATCGGAGCGATTCAACAGTTGTGCTGAACCCCTAGTTGCTAGCGTGAGTGCCTCTATGTGACCAAAACGATCGGCGGGATAGCGCAGTCGTTGAATCAATAGTGCCTGTCGGACTTCCTGCATCAGATTGCTGTGATCGTTAGAGGCACTGCCATCGACTCCCAGTCCCACCGGACAGCCCGCCTGCAGTAAATCATTGACGGAGCAAATGCCAGAAGCCAGTAACATATTAGAAGAAGGGCAGTGGCAAATGCCGGTGTGAGTTTGGCCTAAACGGCGGATTTCATCGTTAGTAAAATGAATGCCATGGGCCAGCCAGGTGCGTGGTTGCAGCCAACCCACGGAGTCGAGGTAATCGACTGGGCGCAGACCAAAGCGCTGCAGACAAAAGGCATTTTCATCTTCGGTTTCAGCTAGGTGTGTATGCAGGCCCACATCATAGTGTCGGGCCAGCTCCGCCGTAGTCGACATCAGCTCTGTGGTCACTGAAAAGGGTGAGCAGGGGGCGAGGGCAATCTCTACTAGCTGTTGGCTGTCTTGCTGGTGCCAGCGTCGAATCAAACGCTCGCTGTCATCCAAAATGGTTTGCTCTGTTTGCACCACTTGCTTTGGCGGTAAGCCACCGTCCTCTTGACTGAGTGACATCGATCCACGAGTCAGCGTCACCCGCATGCCCAAGCGTAAGGCGATGTCGGCTTGCTGATCGATGGCATGGTGCAACTGCTGTGGAAACACATAATGATGGTCGGCGGCGGTGGTGCAGCCGGACAGTAGTAGCTCTACCAGGGCCAGCTCCGTGGCTTGGGCGTGCCAGTCGGAGGTTAACTTGGCCCACAGTGGATACAAGCTGGTGAGCCAGGGAAACAGAGGTTTGTTCAAGGCAGCAGGGTAGGCACGTGTCAGGGTCTGATAAAAATGATGGTGGGCATTAATCAGCCCCGGCAGCACTACGTGCTGACTGGCGTCCCAGTGGTGCGTGATCGCTGTGTTCGGTTGCTGCCCGTGGGGTACCTGCTCGACGATATGGCCATCGGCCACCACGATGCCGTTATCGGCATTGGCTTGGTTGGCGGTAAAGCAGGCTTTGGGGTGTTTAATCCAGAGAGTCGTCATACGCATTTCCAAACGATACGGCATGACGCACAGAACACGCCGTACACTGTGGGTTTATCTGTGCTGGGCACAGCCAAAGTGCAGTGACTTGCGTGTTAATCTGCCCGTGCAGTGTAACAGAGTGCCTGCGACGACGGCTACTGACGGGCTGGCTGCAGACTGCTAGGCTCAAATGCGGGTTGACCATCACCAAGCGCCTGCACGTTGGGCGCGCACATTGTTGGAGCGTTGCATGTATCAGCCGGGTGTGCTGAGTCGCAAATTGTTATTGGCCATTCTGTTGTGCAGCTCTGTCGTCACTGTGCTGATGACGGGGTTTATTCTTTGGCGCGATTATCAAATCGAAGTCAGCGCGTCACAACAAGCGGTCGAGCGCATTCGCCTGACTTATGTCGAGTCGTTATCGATTAGCTTGTGGCAAATGGATGAACGGCAATTGGAGTCGCAGCTGCAAGGCATTGTTAATCTGCCTCATATCGTTGAAGCACGGGTAGAAGATGCACTGGGTACTGTTATCGAAGTGGGTAGTCTGCATCACGATGAACATCGACACGTTTATGAGATTGACTTATTTGTGCAACGCCACGGCGATGAGCCTCTTGGTTCTTTGCGATTATGCATTGACCGTGACTACATATTGGCGCAAGTGTACGACAAAGCCATCACCATTTTGCTCTCCCAGTTTATCCGCACAATGCTGGTATCTGCGCTGATTTTAATGCTGGTGACGCACATGGTAACGCGTCATTTAAACAAACTCGCCGCATGGGCAGACCAGAATGATTTGCATCGCCCTCTGGTATTGCAGCGCCAACAGCGCTGGCCGGATGAGTTGAGCCGTTTACAGCAAGCGATGGATCATCAGCGCAGGCGAATACTGCAAGCATTGCAGCAGCGTGATCAAGCCAACGATCAACTGCGTGAATTGAATGACACGCTGGAGCATAAAGTCGAGGAGCGCACGCAACGGCTAACCGAAGCTTTCCAGCATTTACAACGTTCCATGCATGAGTTACGCAGTACACAAGAGCAGCTGGTGATGTCGGAAAAAATGGCACAATTAGGCAACCTGGTGGCTGGCGTCGCACATGAATTAAATACCCCACTTGGCACGGCAATGACAGCCAGCAGTTTTCTACACGATACATTGCACAACAGCCTGCATGACACCGAGTTGGACGACGATGTGGCCGAGGCATTGCAACTGATGGAGGACAATCTTCGCCGGGCACTCAATATTGTTAATACCTTTAAGCGTTTAGCCGTCGACCCGGAGCAAGAAGCGCGCCGCCGTTTTCGCTTAGATGAACTGGAAGCAGAGCTGGCGGAATTAATTGCTCAATATGGTGTGGCAGATCGTTTGCAATTGCACTTACAGCTGGCGGACGTGTGGATGAACACCTATTTCAGCAGTTTTATGACGGTGTTACAGGCGTTGCTCAGTAACAGCATTGAACACGGCTACCCTGACGGTCAGGCGATGACCATTGGCATAGAAGCGCAGTGCGTTGATCGCCATTGGTTGCAGTTGGTATTCAGTGACGATGGCGTTGGCATGACAACGGAGGCGCTGCAGCGGGCATTTGATCCGTTTTATACCACGCGCCGGTTTAAGGGCAATACTGGCCTTGGATTGCATCTGGTGTACAACCTGGTCACGCAGATTTTGGCGGGCAGCATCGAGCCACAGCAGAGCGAGCGTGGCGTTAGCTGGATATTACGCATTCCGGTCGATGTTACCCGTGAGGAGCGCACCCCGCTGAAGGGGCTGTTCTCACAGCACGAGCCATAATGGTGTGGTTTGACCAGCCCGGGCCAATACCTAGACCCAAGCGCCAAGCGGTCTTTATTGTGGCCGTTGCAGTCCGCAGCCAGTGAGAATCATGTCCTGCAGAAAATGCGTAATACGTTCGATGTCTTCCAATTCGTATTGGCGTTTATTCGAGACTTCCAATACCTGAGTTTCAAAATCTGCATAGTGCTGGGTGGTTGACCAGATCATAAAAATCAGGTGCATGGGGTCGACGGCGCGCAATTTCCCTTGATCGATCCAGCTTTGAATGACGGCACTTTTTTCTTTTACCCATTGGCGCATTTCTTGGCTCAGGTGTTCTTTTAGATGCGGTGCGCCTTGAATGATCTCCATGGCAAAAATCTTCGAGCCATTCGGATTTAGGTAGGATTGTTCAACTTTTACCGCAATAAAGCGGCTTAATACCAGAGCTGGGTCGTCTTCCGGGGTGATGTCTTCCAGCACCTCGTTCCAGCTTTGCATAATGTGATCGAGCAGTGCCCGATAGAGGTTGGCTTTGCTTTTAAAATAATAGTGCACATTGGCTTTGGGCACTTCGGCCCGATCTGCAATGGCTTGCATGCTGGTGCCTTTAAACCCATTGCGCACAAATTCACGCTCGGCGGCAGCCAATATGTTTTCTTCGTTACGTTCGCGGATTTTACCCGGTTTGTACTTCTGATTGGTCATGATCGGTTTCCTACAGCCCAAGCTTGAGAATACCATACGGACGAAAACAAAGGGCAGCTGAGCTGCCCTTGGCTGTACCTCTACGTGGCCAGCGTCTAATGCGAACTACGACTGCCGTGGCAGCGGTACTTTGCATCGGCCGGCTTAGACAGAGGATTTCTGGCTTACAGGTGCGCTTTGACCATAAAGCTCACTGCGTTTTGGTCTTTGTCTTCATCGTCGATAAAGTTCAAACCAAACTTGTTGTTCCAGTAGCTGTATTCAACCCCCACTTTGATCTTGTTTTTCAGTCCCAGTGCTGGGCCGACGTTGTAGGTGATTTGCGGGTTAAAGTGGAACTGAGCGTTCAAATCTTCGGTGGCGGTGGAATAGTCTATGTAGCCATCAATGTTGAAGTTGCCTTTGTTCCAGCCGTAAGTCAGTGTCAGCTGGTGGTCATTTTCAACATTTTCATTGTTGGCGTAGTAGTAGGTAGCACCGAAGTAGTTCATGCCAGGCACATTCAGATCCGCTCCGACACCGTACAGGTAGTTGTCCTGCTGGCCAGAAGCGTCATTGGTGGAGCCAAATTCGTAGGTGAATGCGGCGTTAATGGCGCTGACAAAACCGTCCATTTTCAGCACGGTAAACTTCGGTGAAAACTCGCCGTAAGTTTCTTTAAACTGAGTGCCGCCTTCTGGGGTTTCGCCCACATGGCGATCAACGAAGAAGAACAAACCGCCCCAGCTGTGGCCGGAAGCGTGCTCTAAGGTCATGGTGGTGAGTTTTTCATCGGGTACGAGCTTGTAGTCTTCGCCGTACAATACAGACACGCTGTTGTCTGCCCAGTATTGTTCTGCTTGCGCTGGAATGACCACGGCGCTGGCCAGCAGGGTACCAATGATTGCTTTTTTCATTACTGCTCTCTCTTTATTAAGCTTCAGGTAATTTGCTTTCAACACCGTCGACGTGCCAGTTCATGCCTTTTAAGTCGTCATCCGACAAACTCTGCTCGGCAGTCACACGCACGGTGCCTTGTTGATCTTTTATTGGGCCACTAAATACTTGCAGCTCACCGGCTTTTAACTGCGCTTTTTTGCTTTCCACCAAGGCTTTGACATCCGCCGGTACTGAGCTGTGCAGCGGTGCAATATCGGTTACGCCTTCTTTCAGGCCGTACCACAGGCTTTGCGACTCCCAGTTGCCGTTCATGACCGCTTCGGCTTTGGCGATGTACAGCGGCGCCCAGTTGTGTACGGTGGAGGTCAGGTGGGCGTTCTTGCCATAGGCCGACATGTCGGTGTGATACCCGATGGCGTATTTGCCTTTGGCTTCGGCAGCTTGAATAACGGCAGCAGAATCGGTGTGCTGAGTCAGTACATCGGCGCCTTGCAGCATCAGCGTTTCGGCCGCTTCACGCTCTTTGGCTGGGTCGTACCAGCTGCTGATCCAGATGACTTTTACTTTGACATCTGGGTTCACTTCACGTGCGCCTTTGGTAAAGGCGTTGATGCCACGGACCACTTCTGGAATCGGGAAGGAAGCGACATAACCGAGGGTATTGCTGTTGGTCATGCTGCCAGCCACCAAACCGGTCAGGTAACGACCCTGATACGCTCTGGCCATGTAGTTACCAACGTTTTTACCCTGCTTGTAGCCGGTGGCGTGTTCGAACTTCACCTTCGGGAATTTGCGCGCCACTTTTAACGTTGGGTTCATGTAGCCAAATGAGGTGGTGAAAATCAGCTCATTGCCTTTTTGTGCCAGATTGCGAATCACTCGGGCAGAGTCGGCGCCTTCGGCCACGCTCTCGACGTAGGTGGTGTTTACTTTATCGCCGAATTTCTCTTCCACCGCTTGGCGTGCTGCGTCATGGCCGTAAGTCCAACCGGCGTCACCCACAGGGCCGACGTAAACAAAGCCGATATTGAGTGGTTCAGCCTGAACGCTGCTGGCCGCCAGTGCCAGGCCTACGGTGGCCAGTAGTTTTTTAATCGTCATGTGTTTCTCCTTCCTCTTTAATTCATGGGCCGATAAGGGCGGCCGATGGATTTGGGTGCGCTCAAGCGGGTTTTAACGGCGTCGCTGGACAGCCATACCAACACCACAATGGTCGCGACATACGGCAACATCGCCATAATATTGGGGGGACCTCAAAGCGAGTGCCTTGCAGGACCAAATGTAAGATGCTGGCAAAACCAAACAGGTAGGCACCAAGCATGATGCGCTCGGCTTTCCAACTGGCGAATACCACCAGCGCCAGCGCAATCCAACCGCGCCCGGCGGACATGCCTTCTGACCACATCGGCGTATACACCAGCGACAAGTACGCACCTGCCAGGCCTGTCATGGCGCCACCAAACAGCACTGCCATATAACGGATGGCCTGCACATTGATGCCAATGGCATTGGCGGCTTCAGGGTTTTCACCCACCGCGCGAATTTGCAGACCCAAACGGCTGGATTTAAACAGCCAAAATACCGCTAGGAATAAAACAAAGGCCACATACACCAGAGGGTCGTGTTGGAAAAGAATTTTGCCAACGACCGGTATGTCGCTGAGCAGGGGAATAGCAATAGGCTGCATGCCATCCAGACCGATTCCGACGTAACTGCTGCCCAAGAAGGCGCTCAAACCGGCACCAAAAATGGTCAAAGCCAGCCCGGTGGCCACTTGGTTCGATGCCAATGAAATGGCCAAAAAGCCAAATAACAGTGCCATCAAAACACCGGCAGCGATGGCAAACCACACGGCAATAAACAAACTGCCGGTAACGGTGGCGGCAATAAAACCGACCACCGCGCCAACCAATAACATGCCCTCTTGGCCGAGGTTCAGCACGCCCGACTTTTCACACACCATCTCGCCCAGTGCAATGAGAATCAGCGGCGTACCAGTACGAATGGTGGCATACAAAATATTGGTAATCAGATCGATATCCATAACATCAGCCCTGGTTCAGTGAAGTGGCACGCGATGAGCGCAGGGAAGTGGGCACAATGCGATAGGCGATTAACAAATCGGTCGCCAACAGGAAAAACAGCAACATGCCTTGGAATAACCCAGTGAGGGATTTGGGCAGGGTCATTTCAATTTGCACCATTTCACCGCCCATAAAGGTGAGCGCCAATAGCATCGACGCCAGCAGAATGCCCAAGGGCTGCATGCGCCCTAAAAACACCACAATGATCGCTGCGTAGCCATAACCGGGCGACACCTGCGGCACCAGCTGACCCAGCGGCCCGGTCACTTCCGATACTCCTGCCAGGCCCGCCAAAGCACCGCAAGTGAGCAGTGCGAACCAGGTCAGGTGTTTGTCTTTAAAGCCGGCGTAGCGTGCGGCCTTGGCGTCTTCACCAAGCACCCGAATCTGATAGCCGATCCAGCTGCGTGACATCAGAGTCCAAACGGCGACCATGGCGAACAGCGCAAAGAAAATAGAAATATTTAGTCGATAATCATCACTGAAAACCGGCAGCAGTGTGGCATCAGCAAACAACGCCGACTCCGGGAAGTTAAAGCCATCCGGATCTTTTAAAGGCCCATGCACGCCGTACAGCAACGCATTTAATGCGATGTAGTTGAGCATGATGGTGGTGAGAATTTCATTGGCATTGAAACGCGTTTTTAACCAAGCAGCGAGCGCCGCCCAAGCCAAACCACTGAACGTGCCTGCTAATAAAATCGGAATCAGCGCCAGGCGGCTATCAGCCTCTAGAAACTGCAGCGCGGCAATACTGCCGCCCAGTGCGCCCATAATAAATTGACCTTCGGCGCCGATGTTCCAGATTTTGGCCCGAAAACACAGCGTCAGCCCCATGGCACATAACAGCAGTGGTGCTACTTTGATGCCTAGCTCGGTCCAGCCATAGACGCTGGTGAGCGGCGAGATAAAGAATGTGTGCAATGCCTCAAATGGGTCATGGCCCAAAAACAAGAATAAAATTCCACCACTGATCAATGTGAGCGTGATGGCAATCAATGGCGATAAATAAGCCATTAAGCGTGAATCGGAAACACGCTTTTCCAGTTTAAACATGCTGATACTCCGGCTGCGACTGGCTTGGCGCCGCTTGAAACTGACCTGCCATCCACTGGCCTAACTGTTCGATGGATACGTCTTTGCTGGCAGCAATCGGCGACAGGCGACCATCGCAAATAGCGCCGATGCGATCGCTGATTTGATACAGCTCATCAATGTCTTCGGATATCACCAGAATGGCTGCGCCCTGATCTCGCAGGTTGATTAACGCGTGGCGAATCAAAATGGCGGCGCCAATATCGACCCCCCAGGTCGGGTGCGAGCAGACCAAGAACTTAGGCTGCTGCTCTATCTCACGGCCGATGATGAATTTCTGCAAATTTCCGCCGGACAAGCTTTTGGCTTGTGCGTCTTCATCGGCGCATTTGACGTTGTAACGATCGATGATGTCGCAGGCGAACTGACGCACTGCTGAGTAGCGGATCCAGCCTTTGTGTTTGAGACCGGTGTGACTGGCGCTGAGCAGCGCATTATCGACCAACGACATGTCTGGCACGGCGCCGCGACCTAAGCGCTCTTCGGGGACAAAGGCAAAACCCAGCTGGCGACGCTGATCCGGGCTGAGTTGCTCGATGGCTTGGCCGTGCAATTGAATGCTACCGCTGTCTTGGCGCTCTTCGCCGGACAACAGTCCCATCAGTTCGTCCTGACCGTTACCGGCCACGCCGGCAATGCCAAGAATTTCGCCGGCTTTTACTTGCAATGACAGCTGCTGCAAGTGCACGCCAAACGGGTCGTGTGGCCGATAGTTCAAGCCTTGCACGTCCAACGCGGTGGCACCGCCTTGCGCCTTGCTGTAGTTCTCGGTCAGCGGTGTATCGTTACCGACCATCATTCGCGCCAGCTCTGCGCTGGTGGTGTGCTGTGGGTTGCAATGGCCGGTTACCTTGCCGTGACGCAGTACCGTAGCCGCGCTGCACAGCTCCACCACTTCATCCAACTTGTGCGAAATGAATAAGATGGAGCAGCCTTCGCCAGCCAGTGTTTTTAGAGTTTTAAACAGTTGCTGAACTTCTTGCGGGGTCAGCACGGAGGTGGGTTCATCGAGGATTAGCAGCTCAATGTCTTGCAGCAAACAGCGCACGATTTCCACCCGTTGCTGCTCACCTACCGACAGGGTGTGTACCAAGCGGCGTGGGTCCAGCGCCATGCCGTAATGTTCTGACACCTCGCTGATGCGGCGTTCCAGTGCCGCCATGTCTTTGGCTTGTTCCGCAGGCAGCCCGAGGGCAATGTTTTCTGCCACACTGAGTGTTTCAAACAATGAAAAGTGCTGAAACACCATGCCAATGCCTAGTTGACGGGCATGCGCGGGACCTTTGATGGTATGCGGCTGGCCGTGCCACAACAGTTGTCCGGCATCGGGAGCGATGACCCCGTAAATAACCTTCATTAAGGTGCTTTTGCCGGCGCCGTTTTCTCCCAGCAAGGCATGAATTTCACCTTTTTGTACTTGTAGATCGACGGCATCGTTGGCGATGCAACCTGGGTAGCGTTTGGTGATGCCACGCAGGTGCAAACGTTCGCTGGAACTCACAGTGAACCCTCAGTTGATAAAGCTGACCAGTTGGCCAGTCTTAGCAATTAGTTTGCCACTGCGAAAATCCACCAATTGGGATATGATGAAAATACACTTGACCAAGTGGTCAGATTTTTGCAGGGTCTTACCCGGAAGACCGCTGCAAACCGGAAGAGTGCGGGCTGCCAGCGGGCCCGAAAAACGGCCGCCATCATACGCTATTTCTGCGTTGCTGCGATAAAAAAAGGGGACACCGTGATTCGAATAAACCTCAATGGCGAGTGGGTAGAAGACGCTCAGGCTGATCCGCAATGGACCATTTTACGTTACCTTCGCACTCAAATGGCGCAGGTCGATGTGAAGGAAGGATGTGCCGGCGGCGACTGTGGCGCCTGTACTGTGATGGTCGGGCGAGCAACCGAACAAGGGTTGCAGTATCAGAGCATCAACGCTTGTATCGCGCTATTAGCGACGGTACACAACGCCTATGTCATCACGCCACAGGGGTTGGCAAAAGACGGCACGTTGCACCCAGCGCAACAGGCTTTAATTGACCACCACGGCTCGCAATGCGGCTTCTGTACGCCGGGCTTTGTGATGTCGATGGCGACCTTATATCAACAGCAATGTCAGCCCTCTGAATCAACGGCTACTGGCCAGACAGTCAGTAATCCAGCAGAGCATGGTTGGAGCGCGCCTGAGGATGACGCCATTCATGCTGCTTTGTCGGGCAACTTGTGCCGCTGTACTGGCTATCGACCGATTATTGATGCCGCGCGCGCGATGGGAGATTACCCAGCAAAAAATGCTGACGCTGTTGTCAGCTTTGACCCAAATGCCATTAAAGTCAGCGATGAGGATGGGCTACAGCCCTTGTTGCAACATCAACAACGACAGCTATTTGTGCCGCACACCGAAGAGCAGTTAAAAATCTTGTTGCAGCAATATCCGCAAGCGACTTTGTGGGCTGGCGGTACGGACTTGGGTCTGGAAATATCGCAACGCTTTCGCCAGTTCGACACCGTGATTTGTTTGCACGCTATTGCATCGTTACAGCACAGCCAGGATCAACCAGAGCAGTTGCTACTTGGCGCTGGCATGACCTACAGCCAGCTGGAGCAGGAGTTGAGTAGCGACTTCCCCAGTTTTGCAGAGTTGCTGCATCGCATCGGTTCGCGTCAGGTCCGCAACCTCGGCACGTTGGGCGGCAATATTGCGAACGCTTCTCCAATTGGTGACACCCCACCTGTGTTGTTGGCGTTAGGGGCGCAGTTGGAAATCGACGGTATTTATGGTCGCCACCAACTGGCCGCACAGGACTTCTTTACCGGCTACAAGCAAACGCGCTTGCGTGAGGGCGAGTATTTGCGCGCCATCATTTTGCCAAAACTGACAGCGCAGCAAACCTTGCACTGTTTCAAAGTGTCGAAGCGTTACGACGACGATATTTCCGCCGTGATGTTTGCGGCTGTCTTGGGCATCGATAATCACACCATCGTCGATGCGCGCGTTGCTTGTGGCGGTGTCGCTGCGACACCGCTGCGAGCCTCGAACGTTGAGCGTGCCTTAATTGGCCAGCCATGGAGTGAACAGACCATGCTGCAGGCAGCGCAGCAGGTGGAGCAAGATTATCAGCCCATTGATGATGTGCGCGCGACGAAAGAATATCGCCTGCAGCTGGTGCGCAACTTGTTATTAAAAACCTGGGCACAACTGGAGGCGCTGGTATGAGCCATCAATCGTCATTATTAGCCCCCTACGCTGAGCGTCGTCAGCGCCCGGCGAAAGGGCGCAGCGGCAAATCCTTGGCCCATGAAAGTGCCGAAAAACACGTCACTGGCGAGGCGGTGTACATTGATGATATGCCTGAGCTGGCGCGTACCCTGCACGTGGCGGTGGGTAAAAGCACCATTACGTGCGGCCAGATACGTCAGCTGGATTTATCCGCCGTACGCAGCGCCGACGGTGTGGTGGATGTGATTACTCTGGACGACGTACCGGGTGAAAAAGACATCGGCCCAGTGTTTAAAGGCGACCCTTTGCTGGCGGATGGCCGTATTGAGTTTCACGGGCAACCCATATTTGCCGTTGCGGCGCACAGCTTTGAGCAAGCCAAACGCGCCGTAGCATTGGCTCAGGTTGATTACCAAGAAGAAGCGCCGGTGTTAACCATAACTGAAGCATTGCAGCAAAATGCGTTTGTGCGCCCGATGCATGTCATGCAAAAAGGCGACTGTGATGCTGCCATGGCCCAGGCAGAGCAGCAATTGCACGGCGAGTTATACAACAAAGGCCAGGAACATTTTTACCTCGAAGGCCAGGTAAGTTATGTAGTGCCCACCGAAGATGGCGGCATGAAGGTGTATACCTCCAGTCAGCATCCGACCGAGGTGCAAAAGCTGGTGGCCGAAGTACTGGACGTACCGATCAATTATGTGCAGACCGAAGTGCGACGCATGGGCGGTGGTTTTGGTGGTAAAGAAACCCAAGCGGCGCAGTGGGCGTGCTTGGCTGCGGTGTTTGCCAAACGTTTAAAACGGCCGGTAAAAATGCGTCTTGATCGTCAGGATGACATGGTATTAACGGGTAAGCGCCACGATTTTCTTGGCCGTTATCGGGTTGGCTTTGATGCGCATGGCAAACTGCAGGCAGCGGATATCGAGCTGGCCGGTAAATGCGGTTATTCACCGGATTTATCCGATGCCATTGTCGATCGTGCCATGTTTCATATCGACAATGCCTATCACTACCCGGCCATGCGAGTAACTGGCCAGCGCTGTAAAACCAATACCGTATCAAATACCGCGTTTCGTGGTTTCGGCGGCCCACAGGGGATGTTGATTGGTGAAGGTATTTTGGACGATGTGGCCCGTGCTGTTGGCCGGGATCCACTAGACGTGCGTTTAACCAACCTTTATCAGCACGGTGATCGCACGCATTATGATCAGGAGATCGAAGATTTCCCCATGGCCGAGTTGATGACGACGCTGGCCAATCAATGTGATTATTATGAACGCCGCCAGCAGATATCGACCTTTAACCAACAGCATCGGTTTAAAAAACGTGGTTTAGCTTTAACGCCCGTGAAGTTTGGTATTTCTTTTACCATTCAGTTTTTAAATCAGGCCGGTGCACTGGTGCATATTTATACCGATGGTTCGATCCATTTGAACCATGGCGGTACAGAAATGGGCCAGGGGCTGTTCACCAAGGTTGCGCAAGTCGTGGCCAATGAGTTTGATGTGGATATCGACACCATTCAGGTGTCAGCCACGGCAACCGACAAGGTACCCAATACCTCTCCAACGGCGGCCTCCTCGGGGACGGATCTCAATGCCAAGGCGGCGCAAAATGCTTGCTTAACCATTAAATCTCGATTGTTAGACTTTGCTCGCCAGCATTACGGTGTTGAACCCGGTGCCCTGCGCTTTGCGAATAATCACTTGGTGGTGTCGGCGGAGCAAGAACACTGGGTGCCATTCGCTGACTTTATTCAATTGGCATATCAGAACCGAATATCACTGTCATCAACCGGCTATTACAGTACACCGAAAATTCACTACAACCGTGATAAAGCCAGTGGACGTCCGTTCTTTTATTACGCTTTGGGCGCCTCTTGCTCTGAAGTCGAAATTGACACGCTCACCGGCGAGTACCAAATATTGCGCACCGACATCTTGCACGATGTAGGACGCTCACTGAATCCAGCCATTGACATTGGTCAGATTGAAGGTGGCTTTGTGCAGGGTATGGGGTGGCTCACCAGTGAAGAACTGAACTGGGATGAGCAGGGTCGTCTGGCGTCCAATGCCGCGGCCAACTATAAAATTCCAACCTCCATCGATGTGCCAGATATGACCGTCACTCTGTGGGATAAAGACAACAGTGAAGACACCATTTACCGCTCAAAAGCCGTGGGCGAACCGCCACTGATGCACGGTATTTCTGTCTGGTGTGCGTTGCGTGATGCCGCCGCCAGCGTGGCCGACTATCGCGTTAATCCACCGCTTAATACGCCAGCTACGCCTGAGCAGGTATTAAAAGCGGTGCAGTTTTGCCAGGAGAGATCGTCGTGAATCGGCGTTGGTTTGATGCGCTGGCGGAGTGCGAGCAAGCTGGGCAAAGTTATGTATTGCTCACCGTCATGGGGACGGCGGGTTCGGTACCGCGCAACCCTGGCAGTAAAATGCTGGTTACCTCGGACCAGCAATACGACACCATTGGTGGCGGTGAGCTGGAATTTCAGTTAATTGCGCAAGCCCGGCAATTATTGTTGCAAGGCGAAAGCCAACAGCAACTGGTGCAAGTTCCGTTGGCATCAAAAGCCGCGCAATGCTGTGGCGGCAGTGTCAGCGTATTGCTGGAATGCTTTATTACGTCAGCCGCGCCGGTGGTGATTTTTGGCGCTGGTCATGTGGCTCAGGCGTTGATGACGATCCTGCAGCAGCTACCGATCCCGGTGCAATGGCTGGATAACCGACAAGCCTTGGTGGAGGCCGCGGGTGCGCCGTGCCAATGGCGCAGTGATCCAGTCAACGCGTTGGCTGAACTGCCGCAGCATGCTCGTCTGATTATTGTGACCCACAATCACCAATTGGATTATCAGTTAATCAAAACTGCACTGGAATATCGGCATTTTGATTACATTGGCTGTATTGGCTCGGCTACCAAAACCGAGCGATTCACCTTGCGTTTGCAGCGCGACGGCGTTGATAGCGACGATATTGCTAGGCTGACCATGCCCATTGGTCACCCGGATGTTCAGGGTAAAGAACCGATGGCAGTGGCGGTGGCCATCGCCGCGCAACTACTACAACAGCACACACCTTCACCGGCTCAAAGCAACGACCGTCAACGTCGCCAGGGGCTGCACTGGAAGCGCTTAAAACAGGCGTTACAAACCTCAGCCAGCGATATCACTGAGCCGCGCTAAATCAGGAGAATAGATAATGGCGACTGCCGTAAAGCAACATCCCTATCAACAATGGGTTGACCTCGCCAACCGCCGTTTGGGCGGTCAGGTTTTAAGCTGTAACGATGACTTTTTTGCCGAGATGGAAAATCTGGTAAAAGCCAGTGAGCCGGTGTTTATTACCGATAAATACACCGATCGTGGTAAATGGATGGACGGTTGGGAAAGTCGCCGCAAACGTCTCAAAACCCTGCCCAACGGAGAGTTGGAAGACGGCTTTGATTGGGCGGTGATTAAACTCGGTGCTCAAGGTCGATTGCGTGGCTTTAATGTATGCACGCGATTTTTTGCTGGCAACGCGCCACAGCAAGTCAAAATCGAAGGTTGTCTCAGCCGCCAAGCGCCAGATGACTCCACCAGTTGGCAAACTCTGGTTGAGCGTCAGGACGTGCAGCCGGATAGCGATAACTATGTCGACTGTGACAATGACGGTGTTTACAGCCATTTACGCGTCACCATGTTCCCCGATGGTGGCATTGCCCGTTTGCGTGCTTATGGCCAGGCAGAAATGGACAGCGACTGGCGGCTGCCGGGTGAGCCTATCGATTTGGCGTATGTAAAAAACGGAGCACGGCCTCTGGAATGTAGCGATATGTTCTTCAGTGATATGGGCAACCTCATTATGCCCGGTCGCGGTGTGAACATGGGCGATGGCTGGGAAACCAAGCGCCGCCGTGGTGGTCGCGACAGCGATTGGATGATCATTAAATTGGCCTGTCGCGGCAATGTGGCCAAAGTACTGGTCGACACGGCACACTTTAAAGGCAATTTCCCGGATGGTTTTGCGCTGTTTGGCATCGACAGCGCACAATCAGAACCGGATGAGCAAGCCGATTGGCAGCCGATTATTACCCGCCAACCACTCACCGCCGATGCAGAGCATTTTTATCGTGAGGAAGTATTAACCGCCCAGCAGTGTTTTACCCACATTAAGGTGGTGATGTATCCGGACGGTGGTATCAGCCGTTTGCGCGTTTTTGGTTATCCTGATCAGGAGCTGCAAGCATGATGTTGACCGAGCTGAACCAACTGTCCGAGCAGCACGCACAGCAGCAGCTGAGCAGTTGCTGCGCCGCTGAGCGCTGGGTGGAGGGCATGGTATCACTGCGGCCATTTGAGTCGGTGGAACAGTTATGCCAGCAGGCTGACATTGTTTGGCAACAGCTGAGCGAAGCGGATTATCTACAGGCATTCGAAGCACATCCGAAAATTGGCGATGTCAGTTCACTGCGTGAAAAATACGCCAATACCAAAGCCATCGCCGCCAATGAACAAAGCGGTGCACAGCATGCTGCAGAGGCAACCTTGCAACGCTTGGCGCAGTTGAATCAGGACTACCAAGACAAATTTGGCTTTATTTTTATTGTATTTGCTACCGGCAAAAGCGCTGAGCAGATGCTGGAATTGTTAGAGCAGCGCATTCACAACAGTCGCGAGCAAGAAATTGCCAATGCGGCTGCCAACCAAATGCAGATCACGAACCTGCGGCTGCAAAAGTTATTAGAGGTGGTGAAATGAAAAGTGTGATCACAACACACATCCTAGATACACATTTAGGGCGCCCGGCAGCTGGCGTCGAGGTGGATCTGTACCAATGGCAGCAGGACAGCTGGCAACTGATGGCCAATGGCAAAACCGACGAGGATGGCCGTATCACCGATTGGTTAGGCGATCGCCAGCGTGAGCAAGGTTTGTATCGACTGACGTTTGCCACCCAGGCTTATTTTGATCGCCACGGGATCACCAGCTTGTATCCGCAGGTTGAAATACATTTTCATATTGAAAATGCCGCCGAGCACTACCATATTCCGCTGCTGCTCAGCGCCAACGGTTATTCCACCTATCGGGGGTCTTAACATTGCGACAGGTTCTGACTCCACAAGCGCTAACCGCTGCAGCATTTGCACCCTTTGGTGAGCTGATTGAGGCGCGTCCTGAACCTTTGTTGATAAACGAAGGCACCACCGAACGCCATCATGCGTTAGCGGCCGTGACGGTAGGAGAGGGTGAGGGCATCATAAATTTGTTTCGTGCCCAACCACGCTCTTTGCCCATGCGCATTACTATGATGGAACGCCACCCACTGGGCAGCCAGGCGTTTTTACCAACGGACGATTCGCCCTATTTGGTGTTGGTGTGCTTGGGCGATAAAGAACCGGATCCCAGTACGCTGGCGCTGTTTATAGCACAGGGCGTCGGCGTGAATTACCGGGCTGGCTGTTGGCACCACCCGTTGCTAGCACTGGATACCGTCAGCGACTTTTGGGTGGTGGACCGTCGCGGTACGGGCAATAACCTGGAAGAAGTCTGGTTTGACCCCGACACGATAATTGAATTACCCGATCCGCGCCGTTAGCGGATTCGCTGAGGCTTATTTGCCTTGGACCATTGATGAGAGAAACGATTATGAACTACCAAGCTCAGCGCGGTTCTGTATTACATTTTTTAGATCAGCATTCACCCGAGTATTTTGCCGATGGTATTTTGGTCACCGACAGCGACAAGGGTACCGTTGTCGCCGTCGGGGAAGCGGAATCTATTCTGGCACAATTCCCACAGCTGCAGGTGACTGAGCATTCGCAGGCGCTGATTTGCCCTGGATTCATCGACACCCATATTCATTACCCACAGGTGGATGTGATCGCATCCTACGGTGAACAGCTACTCGATTGGCTGAATAACTATACGTTCCCTCATGAAAGCAAGTTTGCCGACGAAGCACATGCGAGTGAAACTGCGGATTTCTTTTTACGTGAATTGTTAAAAAATGGCTCCACCACCGGGCTGGTATTTGGAACGGTTCATCCGCAATCGGTGGACGCGTTTTTCCGCGCCAGTGAAGCGCTGAATACTCGTATGATCTGCGGCAAGGTCATGATGGATCGCAATGCGCCAGATTTCTTATGCGACGATGTGGCCAGCTCTAAAAACGACAGCCAAGCTTTGATTGATCGTTGGCACGGAAAAGGTCGTCAGTTGTATGCAGTCACACCGCGTTTTGCGATTACCTCCACACCGGAACAGTTAGCCGCAGCCGGTGAGTTGCTGGCAGATAACCCTGGTGTGTATATGCAAACGCACTTATCCGAAAACCTGGATGAAATTGCGTTTGTTAAAGAGCTATTTCCGCAGAGAAAAAACTACCTGGATGTTTATGATCATTATGGCCTTCTGGGGGAATACAGCACGTTTGCCCATGGTGTGCACTTGGAAGACGGCGAATATCAGCGTCTTAGCGAGACTGGCAGTAAAATCGCCTTCTGCCCGACTTCCAACCTGTTCTTAGGCAGTGGTTTATTACCATTGGATGATCAGCCGTTTCCGGTAGGGGTGAGTGTTGCGACAGACGTCGGCGGCGGCACCAGTTTTTCGATGCTGCAGACCATGAGCGAAGCCTATAAGGTGTGTCAGCTGCGCGGTCATCGGTTATCACCGCAACAAGCGTTTTACATGATGACGTTGGGCAATGCCAAGTCACTGAAGCTCGACGACAAACTCGGTAATTTCACTGCCGGTAAAGAAGCCGATTTCGTGGTATTGGACCTCGCAGCGACTGAGCTGATGCAACGTCGACAAGCCATTTGCAATACACTGGATGAAACTCTGTTCTGCCTGACCATTTTGGGCGACGACCGCAGCGTGGCGGAAACCTGGGTGGCCGGTAAAAAAGTGTACAGTAAAGATGAGGCCAACTGATGGAAGCGTATTTATTTGATTGGCTAAATCTGTTTTTTCGCTGGTTTCATGTCATCACTGGCATTGCTTGGATCGGTGCATCTTTTTACTTTGTCTGGTTGGATTTGAGCCTGCGTGAACCGCCACAGTGGAAAAAAGACCAAGGCATCAAAGGCGACTTATGGGCCATTCATGGCGGTGGCTTTTATGAAGTGGCCAAGTATCAAGCAGGCCCTCCGGCGATGCCAAAAACCCTGCATTGGTTTAAATGGGAAGCCTACACCACTTGGTTAACTGGCTTTGCGCTGCTGTCCGTTATGTATTATTGGGGAGCGGATCAGTATCTGATTGATCCACAAAAAATGGCTTTGGGCCAGTGGCAGGCGATTGCCATCAGCTTGGCGTTTTTGGGCGGTGGTTTTGTATTGTATGAAGCCTTATTAAAAAGCCCCATGCGACAGTCGCCAAAGTTGTTTGCTGCATTGTTGTATGCTGCCTTGGTGGCAGCGGCTTGGGCGTTGGATCAGATTTTTAGTGATCGCGCGGCGTATTTACACGTTGGGGCACTGATTGGCTCGATTATGGCCGGTAACGTGCTGTTCGGAATTATGCCGGCGCAACGCGAGTTGGTGCGTGCGGTGCAAGCCGGCGAAACACCACAAGCGCATTTTGCTGAGCTGGCAAAACTGCGATCAACGCACAACAACTATTTCACTTTGCCGCTGATTTTTATCATGATCAGCAATCATTACCCAATGACCTATGGCCACGAACAGGGTTGGTTGGTGCTGGCTTTGATTGGTGCCATCAGCGCCTTTGCTCGCCACTACTTTAATTTAAAGCATCAGGACAATCATCAACCGTGGATTCTGGTGGTTGCGGCCTTGGCGCTGTTTTTACTGATCGGCTGGATGGTACCAAAGCCAGCGGAACCTCTGGCGGCAAACACGGAACGTTTAAATCAGTCACAAGCCCTGGCGTTAGTGGAAGCTCACTGCACTGCCTGTCATGCAGAAAAGCCTAGTCACCCCGCCTTTAATGCACCACCAGGTGGTATCGCTCTGGAGCAGTGGTCGCAAGTCGAAGCCAACGCTGCACGCATTATTCCTGCGTTACGCACCGGTTATATGCCGCTTGGCAATACCAGCGGTATGACGGACGAGCAGCGCTCGCAGTTGATTCAGGCGCTATCGAGTGAATGATGAGGCTTGAGATGTATACACAGCAGTGTGGATATGTCTTCGCGATAGCAATAACAAAACATGCGCTGGCCAGCTAAGCCAGCGCATGTTTTGGCTTTAAAAAGAAAATCGTTTCAGTATGTCGTTGAGCTTGGCTGATAGCTCCTGCAGCTCTTGAGACTGCTCTTGACTCTTCATCGACTCGCTCATAAACCGCTCAGTGACGTCTCTAATGGACTGACTGCTGTCACTAATCTCAGCCCCCAAGTTAGATTGCTGTTCAGCGGCAGTGGCGATTTGGCTGGCCATATCGCTAATGTCACGTATACCGTTTGCCAGGCTTGCAAAATTATCAGAGGCTGACAGTGAGTTCTGTGATGTCTGATCACTGAGATCCATGCAGCGTTTCATGCAGGCGACGGCGGCATCGGTATTGACCTGGAAGGTTTCAATAACGCTGGATATTTCTTCCGTCGAGTCGTGTGTTTTCTGTGACAGCACTCGTACTTCGTCCGCGACCACAGCAAACCCTCGGCCTTGTTCGCCAGCGCGTGCCGCTTCGATGGCAGCATTTAGCGCCAGGAGGTTTGTTTGCTCTGAAATGCTGCGTATTACCGAAATGATATTGCTGACCTTGGCGCTGTTGTCTTCGAGCTTGTCGATCGCTTCGGTGGCGGTTTTTACCTCAGAAATCAGCTGTTCAAGTGAGCTTTGTGTTGAGCTGGAGAGCTCTTTTCCGCGATCGCTAATAGCAACCGTATTGGCGACTTCTGCGGCAGTGGCTTCTGCGTTCTTGGCGATGTCGTCTGTGGCCATTCTCATCTGACTAATTGAATTGGCGACGTACTCAGTTTGTGAGCGCTGATTGCTCGCATCGGTGGATAGCTCGTTGGATATGCGCACCGACTTTTCTGCTTCATCGGATAGATATTGCGCTGTGTTGGCGGTTTTTTCCAACGCGGTATTAATGGTTGCGAACAGCTGGTTTGCTTCATCCAGTAGGTGAGAGCCTGCCGTATTTAGGCTTCGTGCACTAAGGTCGCCACTGGCTACGCGCTCTAATAACACTTGCACTTCCGATGACTCAAAAAAGCGTTTATTGCCTTGGTAGATTAAATAGCATGAAACAGCCAGGCCAATGACAGCGACACCGACGTGATACAGCAGTGGCGCCAGAATTCCGAGGGACTCGGTTTCCCACGAAAATATATAAACCGGGGTGTTGAGCAGCTCAATGTCATTGGTCTGGCACCAAGTGAAGGACAGATGATGCACTACGGTGGCGCCGACTTGGGCCAATACCGGTGCTGCATCACAATAGCGGGAGAGAACGGCAAAATTGATAAAGAAAAGGAAGTGGCCTTCACCAATGCCATGAGCCTGCTGGACATTGATGGCGAACATGGCAACCAAAGCGATGGCAAAGGTGACTCGACAAAACAAGGTACCTTTATAGAGTACGTAAGTGATGGCACTCAAGGCTAAAATAGCGCCGCCGCCAACCAAGCCTAACATGAAATAGCCATGCTGTTGGGACGTTATAAATGATATGATTAAAAAATACGCTATGATGACCCCAAACACCATTCTGTCGCTGTCTACAAAATCCTCGTCGAATTTCGCTCGAACCGCGGGTTCAGTGCGCTTGTTGTAATATAAAAAGAGAATTCTTAGTATATCTGACATGATTTATTCCAAGGCCATTAAGGCGGTGAGAGCGGCTGCAGTGACCTTATCTGGGGGGATTACTTGGGTGACGACCCAGTCCGGGCGGTTATTTCGTAACACGTAGACGTTTCCTGCGTGTCTAATTGCGCTGCCACTAATCTGTGTTTGCTCCCCCAGGCTGGATAACAAAGCTTGGTAGCCACGGCTGCTGGTCGCTAGCGAATGTATCTGTGGGTGGAAAGCCGTAGCATAGTCTTGTGCCAAGCTAACGCTGCTGGTTGGATCGATATCAACAAACAGAAACGCGCTATCAGAGCCACTGTCTTGTTCCAGGGCACGGCCGAAGGTGGCGAGAGTGATGGGACAAATGTCACTGCAGGCAGCAAAGCCAAAAAAGACAAAGACTTGATCTGCGCCCAGATCCTCGAGGATCTGGGCGTTGTCGGTGATCTTCCTTATCTCATAACCGGCGAGGAATGGTACCGCGAGAAAAATGCCAACAAAACCGAGCAGCAACAGTGGTTTGATTACAAAGTGCCTCATACTGGTTCTCCGGTGTTGATCAGGGCTAACAGTTGTCTGCGAACTCAGTCTGCTGTGAACTCAGTACTGTGTAACTTACACCAACATGGATAAATTTCATGCTGGTTGAAATCTGATCAGAGTTTAAAAGCGTAGTTCATGTCATGGGCTTGTCAAACCAGTACGGCCAGCTAGCGGCTTATGTGTTTTGAGGTGTTTTACTGCGTATATGGAAGTGGAAGAGTCAGATTTTAAGAATGGCGAATATCAGGTTTTTAAAATATATTCTGGTTAATCACTGCTGCTGGTACAGTGGAAGTTCTTCGAGAAATATAACATTTTCATACGTCTTTGGATGGGATTTTATTGACTAGAAGCTGTTTCATAACCTTCAGTCCGATATAATAATCAAAACTATCAGCTTCAACTCCTCCACCATGAAACGTTCAACCTCAGAACTGACCGACCAACAGTGGGCACACATTGAGCCTTGTTTACCCAGCCTGCCTCGTGGCAAAGGGGGTCCCAAACCTATCAGCAATCGAGCCTGTTTCGAGGGCATTTTATGGGTCTTACGTTCAGGTGCGCGCTGGCGTGATCTACCCGAGCGCTATCCTTCACCGAGTACCTGCTGGCGCCGCCTTCAGTACTGGGAAGAGCAAGGTGCATGGGTCAAAGCCTGGCGTAAGCTTCTTCGCGTTCTGGATCAACAGTCGCGGTTAAATTGGGAAGAATCGTTTTCTGATGGTAGTTTTGCACCCGCAAAAAAAGGGGCCTCGGTGTTGGAAAAACCAAGCGTGGTAAGGGGTCGAAGTGGATGATAGTCGTCGATGGCGAAGGCATTCCAATCGGGCTGACACTTGGCTCAGCGTCACCGGCGGAGGTCAATCTGATTGAGGCTTTGTTAAATGTTTCCTATGGCAAGAGCAAGGTGAAGCGTTTGATTTACGATAAAGCGGCAGACTCTGATCCTCTGCGAATGGCGTTAAAGAAACGGGGCGTTGATCTCATTTGTCCACATCGTCGAAACAGGAGAAAAGCGCCGCTGCAAGATGGTAGAAAGCTGAGAAGGTACGACCGTCGCTGGAAAGTAGAGCGCACTTTTGCTTGGCTTGGAAATTATCGGCGATTAGTGGTTCGATGGGAAAGAAAGCTCTCAATGTATCGAGCCTTCTTTCACGCCGCCTGCATGATGATCGTGCTAAAGAAGTTGTGAAACAGCTTCTAGTCTATTTGGGGTGGGTTGAAAAAGCTATTGGTTGGCCCTGCTGGTTTTTTTGTTGCTGACTGTTTTTATTGCCGTATTTTTTGGGGGCGGGTTGATTAACGGCTCTGAAAGTTTTAGCAGCGGCTCCGGAATTTTTGGGTTTAGGTATTAATATGGTTTTTCAGTCTAGCGGCAGTTATCCCGATTGATTCTTTGCTTCTGCCGTTAATAAAATTTCACGCACATGCTGATACTGACGTTGGCGTTCGATGTCTTTGTGGGTGATGTTCGATAGACGAGTTAAGTCCATATTTTCACTGTTATCCGCCAGTTTGACCGCTCGCGCTAGCGGATGGCCAGCGGCCCGGTGGGCAGCTTGGATGCGATCTTCACCTGGACGTTTCGTGAGGGCATCCAGGGCAGCGATAATGTGTTCGCTAAAACCTTCGGCTTGCAATTGAGCCAGTGTGACGTCTGAGTCTTCCACCACGTCGTGCAACACAGCGACAATGCGCTCGTCATGGCTGTGCATGCGCAACATGACGCGAATAGGGTGCAATATGTAGGCAGTGCCAGCTTTGTCCGTCTGGCCTTGATGCGCTTTCACCGCGATGGCGATAGCGTGCTCGAGTGTGGCCATTGAGATTCTCGATGGATGACGTTGTCCCCATCCTATCTGAACCGAGGTGCCATACAAAAGACATTGCGGTCGTATAGCGATGGCGAATATCCGTTCGTCAGCCTTTTGGGGTTCATTGTCCCGAGCTATCCCCCTTTCCCTGGCTTTGGGCTGCGTACCTGGGCTTTGGCTGGGTATGCAGCTGTTGGTATAGGGACAGCTGACTACTGGGCGTCCAGCACTTTCTGTCGCTGGCGTAAATACTCTTGCTCTGACATCTGATAGCTACCCATGCACTCTTCATATTGCTCAGGTGGGAATTCACTCATGCAATGGGCGCGCTGGTTTTCCTGCATTTGATTGTAACTGCAGGCACAGCACACCAGCGCCAGGGTTAATAGGTACAGGTTGCTCATGCGGCTTTGCTGGCCGCCACTGGGCGGGCAATGATGTCCGCAGGAGGCAATGAGCCGCGTTTGCTGAGGCGTTTACCGCTGCGGTTCTTGTGCATGGCCCGGCGGTTGCTGTGTACCAACTGTTGCAATTGTTCTAAGTATGCAGATGACATAAGTGCTCCTTACTCACGAATGGCCAGATAGCACAGCAGTGTACTGAGCGTGTCTGAACCTAAGCTGAATCACGCGATTCAGTTTCGATTCAGGCTCAAACTGGTATGCTGGCGACAGTTTCTAGCGGACCTTCATTTTGCTTGTATCCACCCTGTATCGCCTATATGACAATCGTCACGCTGTACTTCGTTGCTGGCGACGATCGGCCGCTTGCTGGCTATTGCTGCTGAGTTTGCAGCCGGTGGTGGCCGTTGCCAGTGATGATGACTCTGACAACTGGGTGGAGGAGCGTATTTCGCCATCGACGGAATGGGTTGAACGCGCTTTTATTCCCTTCACCCGCTGGATGGAAAAAGCCATTCAGGACCCCCAGCCGGATCTTCCCGAACAAAGTTTTGTGACCGATGTGCCATCCCCTTTGCCACAGGGTGTCATTCCACCAACGGAAGCCGCGCGGCTGCTTGGGCTACTGCACAAAGGAAAAGTACTGCGCGTGCACTGGGTGGAGGCAACTCCCCCTGCTTATTTGCTAAGAATGCTGACCAAAGCGGGCCGCATTGATGTCTTCTATATGAACGCGCGCGACGGAACCTTGCTGGAACAGGCGCCTCAACCCATCACCGAGACAGGAGAGTTCGATGAAAGTTCTGATCGTTGAAGATGACCTTGCCTTGGGCGAGCAGCTCAAGCAGGGGTTGAGTGCGACCGGCGCCGATGTCAGCTTGGCCACCGATGGACGTGATGGTTTATTTCAAGCCACGGAACTGCCTTATGATGTGGCGGTGGTGGACTTGGGCTTGCCGCAACTAGATGGCATTGAGCTGATTCGTCAGCTGCGCGCCAGCGGCTCTAGTTTGCCGGTGTTAATTCTTACCGCCCGTGGTGGCTGGAAGTCGAAAGTGGATGGCTTGGAAGCGGGCGGTGATGATTACATGGAAAAACCGTTTCACATTGAAGAATTGCAGGCGCGCTTGCGCGCGCTGCTTCGTCGTGTCAGCGGGTACAGCAGTGAATTGGTGGCAGGTCCGCTCAGTTTAAATCTCAACTCGCAGCAGTTTGTGCTGCAGGGGCAGCCGTTGGAGCTGACGGCTTTTGAACACCGCATTCTTGAGTATTTGATGCGCCACCGAAATGAAGTGGTGTCGAAAACGGTGCTGACAGATTATTTGTACGAGCAAGACTTTGACCGTGACAGCAACGTGATTGAAGTGCTGGTGGGGCGTTTACGTCGCAAGCTGGCGGTGGCGGATGGCTTTGCGCCGATCACTACGCTGCGTGGCCGTGGATATCGGTTTGCCGACTGATGCGTCAATCTTTGCTGGTCCGCTTGCTGCTGTTTACCTTGCTGTTTTTACTGCTGCTGATGGCGGCGGTGGGTTACGTGCTGGATGCCGTGTATCGCCAAGGTCAGCTGCAGGACTGGCAACAACGCATCCAGGTACACAGTTACAATCTACTGGCCTTGGTCGAAGAGCGTGATCAACAGTTGGTGTTGCCCGAGCGGCTGCAAAATCAGCGTTTTAATAACCGCGATTCAGGGTTGTTTGCGGTGGTGGAAAAAGCCGGTGAAGTGGTGTGGCGCACGCCGTCAGCGCAAACACTGGGGCGGTTTAGTAGCGGCTGGAGCGATGTGGGTGAATGGCAGTTCAGTCGCGCCAGCAATGGTGAGCAGGAAATGTTGATCGCCCGCTTTGGTTTTGAATGGCAGCCGCTAAATTCAGCGGTCGCACCACGTATTTATAACCTGGTGCTGGCTGAAACCAGTGAACGCCTCGATGCCGTGAGCCGCGAATTTCAGCGCCAATTGTGGCAGCTGTTGGTTGAAATTGTTGTCGCGCTGATGGTTTTACAAGCGCTGATTTTAAGGCTTGGCTTGCGGCCACTGCGGCGTATGAGTGACGAGCTGGAAATTCTGCAACAAGGCCAAAGTTCACAACTACAGAATGATTACCCACGTGAGCTGCAGCCGCTGATTACCAATTTTAATCGTGTTCTGACCGCCGAGCAGTCCCAGCGGGAGCGTTATCGCAATACTGTTGCTGATGTATCACACAGTTTAAAAACACCATTAACGGTGTTGAAAGGCATGTTACCCAATGTGGTGTTGCCGAATGAGCAAAAGCAAGAAATAGCCACACAGTTGGAGCGCATGTCTGATACAGTCCAGTACCAATTGCAGCGTGCCATGACGGGTAGCCGTGTCAGTGCGGCTCAGCGCATCGCTGTAGCGCCGGTGGTTGAATCGGTGCTGTCGGCATTAAAAAAAGTGTATGCTGACAAGGGCATTGACTGGCACATTGATTGCCAGTCGAGCTGTTATTTTTACGGTGACGACAATGATCTAATGGAGATTATTGGTAACCTAACCGACAATGCCAGCAAGTACTGCCAGCAACAGGTGCGTGTGCGCTTGCTGCGTGAGAACAGCCAGTGCTGTTTTATGGTAGAAGACGATGGCCCAGGCATTCCGGTAACGCAGTACGAACAAGTATTGCGCCGCGGTGTGCGCTTGGACAGCCAGCAGCCTGGGCAGGGCTTTGGTTTGGCATTGGTTAAAGATATTCTCGATGCTTATCAGGCACAATTGCGCATTTCGCGCTCGCCGTTGGGCGGTGCGTGTTTTGAAGTGCGATGGGAAGGAGACCGGCATGACAGCCGTGGTTAATCAGAAGCGCTATCGACATTATTGGCTGGCACTTTTATTGTGCTGCGTGACGGCCTGTTCCAGCGTAACAGTGCGCCCCTATGGTGGTGAAAAAGACACCACAGAGCCTGACTACAAAGCCAGTAAAAGCTATTATCTTGGCTGGTTGGTTGGTGAGCATCATGTCAATGTGACGGAAATTTGCCAGCAGCGTCGAGTGATGCAAATGCAAGCGGTGTACAGCTTGTCTGATATGGTGCAAAGCATTTTTACGTTGTTGATTTATACTCCGCGTACCGCCAAAGTCTGGTGTGAAAAACCCTATGATGGGGGCGTGAACGGTGGTTAAGCAGTTACAGCAGACAATCAAACAACTTTTTAAGCTGAGTTTTTTGTCAATTTTATTGGTGACGTCCGGCTGCGGCACCATGGTGTTTCATCAAGACTTGCCCGACAACTATCGACCTGGCAACTACGAGTCTGAAAAATGGCACGACACCACCATCGACGGTATGGTGGAAATCAGTGAGCCGGTGAACTTGTACCAGGAGTGTCGCGGCAAACCCTGGGCAAATATTGAAATTGAGTACACATTTACCAATGGCTTGGTGGCCTTTGCGGGAAACTCAGTGTTGACCTGGGCGGTCCCAGCGTTATCGTTTATTAGCCCCTACACTCCTTGGGCGTACCAAGTGCAATGTGGTGCGTATTCCGCTCCTGGCGCTTGAAGTCACGCTAAGCGAATCATCTCTGATTCAGTAAGTCTCAATGCAAACTCATATCCCAGAGACTCTCAGCACCATCTTGTAAACCCCAAGGCCCCATCGTGTGTCGATGGGGCCTTGCTCTTTTATGCGGTTTGGCTTATTCGAACGAACAGAGTGAAACAGCAGAGTTAACCAGCAGCGCGGTTAAGCACTGCAGAAAGACACCGCAGGCTCATGCTCTACAGCCGGAAACGTGACACCAACTGATTCAGCTCAGCAGCAACATCTCCCATCGATGCAGAATTTTGTTGCAGTTGTGCCGCAATATCGGCGCTGTTATTGGCCTGCGAATTGATGTCGATAATATTCTGATTAATTTCCTCTGCCACCTGATGCTGCTCTTCAGCCGCCGCGGCAATTTGTGTCGCCATATCGCGAATGGCGGTGACAGATTCCTGAATGCGACTGAACACTTCGCCAGTTTGCTCCGTGGCTTGTGTGGTGGCATGGGCGTGCTCCAAGCTGCTGGACAGCTTGTTGGAGACATCGCTGGTGCGATTGACCAGCGAGCTGATCAACCCGTCGATCTCTTCGGTCGATTCTGCCGTGCGTGCTGCCAATGTCCGCACCTCGTCGGCGACAACGGCAAAACCACGGCCTTGCTCGCCAGCGCGGGCCGCTTCGATTGCAGCGTTTAATGCCAATAAGTTGGTTTGCTCGGCAATGCCGCGAATGGTATCCAGAATAACGGTAATGTTTTTTGACTCATCGGCCAGTGCGCCCATGGCATCATTGGAACCTTGAATAACGGCTTCAAGCTGTTGTACCGCAGAGGAGGTTTTGTCGATGTAGTCACGACCCTCCTGTACGTGCTGCTGACTGGTGTCGGCGGCGACGGCGGTATCGTTGCAGTTGCGCGCCACCTCATTGGCGGTGGCGACCATTTCATTAAAGGCGGTGGATACCTGTTCAATGGCATTGCGCTGTTTATCCGCGCCATCGGTCATTTGCATGGAAAAATTCAGGGTATTTTCGGCCTGACCTTTCACACCGCTGGCGCCCTGTTTGATGTCGCCCACCAGGCTATGAATCATGGTGACAAAGCAGTTAAAGGCATCGGCCATTTTGCCAGATTCATCTTCGCTGTTGACCTGCAAACGGCGAGTTAAATCACCTTCGCCGCCGGCCACTTCTTCCAGGCCATCGGTGACGGCAATGATGGGTTTGGCGATCAGTGTGCTAATCCAATAACCCAGCGCTGCGAAGGCAGCGATTAAAGCCAGACTGATTAAGATGATGTTATTTCGCAAACTATTGGCCGTGGCGTAGACTTCGTCCTCTGGAATCAGGCCAATAAACTTCCACCCCAGTTCGGGTGAGGTCATGGCTTGCGCGAACCACTGACGTCCATGCAATTCCACCTGCATAAAGCCGTTGTTACGAAAGAGATCATCGTAGGCGCGGCCTAAATCACGGGTACTTTTAAAGTTATTGTCGCTGTCATGGCCATCGGCCAGCACTGTGCCAGTCTCTTCGATCAAAATTAAGTAGCCTTCTTCACCAAGGCGTACCGACTTCACCATGTCGGTGAGCTTTCCGAGGGTCACATCAACGCCGACGACACCTTTCAGGCCGCTGTTGGTGGTAAAGGTGTGCAGATAATCCAACAACGCCACTCCAGTGGTGATGTCTTCATAGGCAGCGGGCCGCACCGGGCGCCCAGGGTTGGCCATGGTGGTGGTGTACCAAGGTCTCTGACGCGGGTCATAGTTGCCGACATTACTGGTGGGCCATTGCACATAACCGCCGTTTTCCAGAGCGAGCCAAACAAATGCCAGATCCGGACGTGATTCACCGAAGTCTTCCAGTAACGCGTAAGCTTCGGCTTCAGGACTGCCACTGCGCTGAGCAAAAGACGGGCGCTCGGCGCCAAAATAGGTGCTGGTATTGTCGTCCAGGCGTTTCAGGATAAAGCTGCGTGATAAGAAGGTGGCGTCTTCAGCCAAGCCATTCAGATACAGCGTAAACGCCGTGTCGATGTGCTGTATTTCAGCTTCGGCGCGCTGTTGGAAATCATCGATGGCTTGTTGGCTGATTTTTTGTGTGACCAACAGGGTAATGATCAGCAACGGCAAAACCACGGCAGACAGCAGGGCTAAGGTGAGCCGCGTGCGGATGGACATATCAACTTCCTCACTAAAATTGGACGACAGCGAAGCGTGCACTACCTGCTGGAGACAAGCTCCTCTGGGCAAGCGCACGTTCCGCTAGGGTTTAGCGGCCAAATTCAGTCAGGCTTGAGTATGGTTTATACCTTAAAGCGCGATACCAGCTTGTTTAGCTCGCCAGCTACGTCCCCCATGGAGGATGAATTGCTTTGTAGCTGACTGGCACTGTCGGCGCTGTTGTTGGCTTCAGAATTAATGTGGGTAATGTTCTGATTAATTTCTTCGGCGACTTGGTGCTGCTGCTCTGCAGCTGCGGCGATTTGTGTCGCCATATCGCGAATGGCGGTGACGGAGTCCTGTATTGAGGTAAATACATCGCGCGTTTGCTCGGTAGCGTGAGCGGTGGATTGAGCATGCTCCAAGCTGCTGGATAACTTGCCGGACACATCGCCGGTGCGATTGACCAGCGAGCTGATCAGTGAATCGATTTCTTCGGTGGATTCCGCCGTACGCGCAGCTAGAGTACGGACCTCGTCAGCGACTACCGCAAAGCCTCGGCCTTGCTCACCCGCACGGGCGGCTTCAATGGCGGCGTTTAATGCCAATAAATTGGTTTGCTCGGCGATGCCACGAATCGTATCGAGAATGACGGTGATGTTTTTTGACTCGTCGGCCAATGCGCTCATTGCGTCGTTGGAGGCTTGAATGACCTCTTCTAATTGCTGCACCGCAGCAGAGGTGCGATCAATGTATTGCCGGCCCTGTTGCACATGCTGCTGGCTTTCATCGGCGGCGCTGGCGGTATCGCTGCAATTGCGTGAGACTTCGTTGGCGGTGGCGACCATCTGGTTAAACGCGGTAGACACTTGCTCGATGGAATTGCGTTGCTGATCGGCGCCGTGATTGATCTGCTCGGACAACTCCAGCGTGTGTTCAGCTTGCTGTTTAACATTGCCAGCGCCTTGGTTAATGTCGCTGACCAAGGAATGAATCATGGTCACAAAACGATTAAAAGCGCTGGCCATTTTGCCGGACTCGTCGCTGCTACGAACCTGTAAGCGTTTGGTGAGGTCGCCGCCGCCGCTGGCCACTTCTTCCAGACCGCGGGTGACCGCCAATATGGGGTTGGCGATCAGCGTACTGATCCAATAACCAATGCCCGCAAAAATGGCCACTAGCAAGAGGCTGATCAGTACAATGCTGTTTCGCAAAGTATGTGCTGTGGCATAGACTTCGGATTCGGGAATTAGGCCAACGAATTTCCACCCTAACTCGGGCGAGGTCATCACATGGGTAAACCACTGGCGCCCATCAAGCTCGACCTTGGCCAAGCCATTTTGCTGAAAAAAGCCGTTGTATGGGGCACCCAGCTCCGACACCTTTTGGAAGTTGTTATCGCTATTGCGGCTGTCGGCTAAAATCGCACCGGTCTCTTCAATCAGAATCAAATACCCTTCCTCGCCAAACTTAACGGCCTTTACCATGTCGGTAAGTTTGCCCAAGGTTACGTCAACGCCCACCACCCCTTTTAAGCCGCTGTCGGTGGTGAAGGTGTGCAAGAAATCAATCAAAGGCGTACCGGTATTGATATCGGCGTAAGCGGGAGGGCGGACAGGCTGCGTGGCGGAGTTCATCGGGCCGGTGTACCAAGGTCGCTGCCTTGGGTCGTAGTCACTGATGCTACTGGACGGCCATTGAATGTAGCCGCCGGTTTCTAATCCCAAAAATACATAAGCCAAGTCCGGACGCGCTTTACCAAAGTCATCCAATAACGCGAAGGCTTCTGCTTCGGCATCACCTTGGCGCTCAGATCGCGTTTGCCGCTCTGGTCCCATGTAGGTGGTGGTGTCGGCGGTCAAGCGGCGCAGGGCGTCGGTCTGGGCCAGAAAGGTCGCGTCTTCAGCCAACCCCGTCAGGTACAGAGTAAACGCGGTATCAATATGGCTGATTTCCGCCTGCGCGCGCTGCTCAAAATCGGAGACGGCCTGATCCTGCAACTTCATCGTCACCAATATGGCAATAATCAACAGTGGCAAAATAACGGCGGACAGCAGGGCCAGAAGTAGGCGGGAGCGGATTGACATAGTAGGCCTCGAAGACGTGGATCTATGTCTAAAACCTTAGCTCTAATCTCGCCGGATGACGGCAATTGCGCAGGTGTGGCAGGTAATGTGGCTATGTACCAGCACTACATACAGGTTTGGCGTAATTTGTCCTGCTGCTCTAAGGCGCAGCAACCATGGGTCCTAGAGCTCAGAGTTGTGGCTCAATTTGTACCATGGTACAACTAATAATTCTTGCTGAGGGAATGAAAATCCTTACTCTCTGATTGAGACGATTTACAGAATAACAACAAACTCACCACGACCACCCCAGCCGACGCCTTGTTGCATGTTGGACTGACGGTGCTGATCGGGTATGGAACGCTCTATGAAAGCAGTACTTCTGGCGCTCACCGGACTACTGGCGACATCGGTGTCGATGGCCGCCCTACAACCTGTTTCAGACGAAGAGCTGGGTGAGTACACCGGCCAAGCGTTTTTACAGATTGATCGCACGGCCTCTGGCGCCAACGATTTTACTCGTTTTACCTTTGGTATGGATGTTGAGACTCTGATCACCAGTGATCTGGTCGAGTTGGGCCGTTATGAGCGTAGCGGTGAGGCAGCAGGATCCAGTGATATTCGTATCAATGACTTTGCCTTGGGCTCCATTAACTCCGATGGCAGTGTGAATCCTTTTAAAATTCGCGATCCTTTTTTGGAGTTAGCGTTTGAAGACAATGCAGGCCAGGAAGAACTGGTTGGTATTCGACTTGGGTTTGGTGAGGCGTTTGGTAAGTTAAGCGGCAACATCGAGTACTTGACCGGTAACATTGAGGTAGAAATCTATGGCAAAGGTAGCTACCTCGCTAGTCAGATGAGCTGTAGTTGGTGGGATTTGGTATGCGCAGGTGCCAAGGGGTTGGTGGGAGGAGCGTGGGCAGATGACGACTTCGCTGCTCAAGCTGTGTTGATTAACCCCAGCAATGGTGAGCCTGATGGTATACGTGCAACACACGTAGGTATGCGCGACGGACAGACCTTATCAATCCCCAATGGCAGTGGCTTCACAAACTTTTTGCTGGGCATTTTTAGCTCAAGCAATTGTGAGCTGTTAAACGTCCAAACCTGTTTTCCTTTGAGTATTTATCGCACGTTGGATATCGGCAACCGTGATACCGGTGCTTCGGCGCAAGGCATGTTTATGTCATTTCAAACGAAAACCGTTACTTGGTACGACAGCGGTAACGGTACCAGCGCAACTCAAGGCGCCTTTATGAACATTCCTAACGGAGGCATACGCACCAGCTTCCAGGAAGCGTTCGATGGCACTGAACGTGTACGTACTAAATTCCTGGACCCTTATTATGACTAAATTAGCCGGATTGCTGATGCTCTGTAGTACCGCTTCTGTACTGGCTGAACTGGTACCGGTGGATGATGCGGCGCTTGGAGAAGTACAGGGCGCAGGGTTGGGTGTGGTATTTGAAAACTTTGCATTTGAAGCCGGAGAGTCAGTCTCTGCCGGTAACCGGTTGGACATTAGCGGTATCACCAACAGCAGTGGCCAACCTGTGGTATTGAGTGTCAGTCAGTTTTACATCGCTGGCAGTGGCAGTAATCGCGGCGCAAATGTCATCGGCAACCCAGTCAATTTAGGGCGCTTGGCCTACCCATTTAATCTGGAGTTGGTGAATGGCGATGTTTTAGGCATTAGCGATAAAGCCATCTTTGAGTTTACCGCGCCTAGCCGTGTGACGGGTCAAAGCTCTGGCTCGGATAGCATGTTGGTGCTGCAAAGTGAAAACCGCACAGAGCGCCGTTTTCCGGGAGCACAGGTCGCCACCGGGACCCGCGTTGATCGTGTCGCTGCCATCGATAGCAGTGTGTTAACCAGCCGCAACGGTGAGCGCCCAGATATGGGGGTGCGCTTTGATTTGAATGTAAATGGCAGCCGTGCGCAGTCGTTGCAAAGCCATGCCACAGGGTTGGCAGTGGACGGCAGTTATGTACGCTTGTGGGGCGACAATAACGAGATGATCGGCAACCTGGGTGTAAAAGCGGTGGCGGATGATCTGACGTTTTTTGCATGCGATGCTGGCGGAAATAACTGCGGCGACAGCGTGGTATTTTCTGACATCGTGATTGAAAGTGAACTGGGTTATGGCGAGGATCAGCCCGTTACTTTTGAAGTTGATTCCAGTGGCAACTTCACCATTGAGGTGGGCAGCATTGCCGGCAAAAGCACTAACTTTTATCAAAATTATTACAACAATGGCCCGCGTACCGACGTATATATCCGAGATGTGTCCGTCGCCGGGCAAAGCTTTGGCAGTACCACCATTTCCAATTTGCAAATTCAGTACCTCAAAGCCACCAGCAGGGATTTGTGATGAAAGGGTTTTTGCTTGTCCTCGCACTGTTACCCGTATCGCTGTCAGCACTTGAGCCACTAGACAGCAATGCCTTGTCCGAAGTAACTGGCCAAGGTGGCGTGTATTTGTCGGGCGATTTAACCATTAACGAAAACGGTGGCCCGCTGAATCAGGATGGGCCGTCGGCCAATGGCTATAACTGGCAAACGAACTGTGCAGCCAATGCGCCGGACAAACGTTGCGGCGGGCGTATTGCCGTCAACACAGGTCAAAGTGGTGGTTGGTTGGTGTTGGATAATATTCGTGGTCGTTTTGCTTTTGAAGGTTTAACGTTAAAAACCCGTCGCATCGACTCTGGCTTTGGCGGTGATGGTGCCAGCTTTGATCGCGATGTGATGGAAATCGGCCTGCCTGATCAACTCGATTATGAAAACGTTTCGTTCACCATTGCCAACAGCAATGCGCCGCGGCCAACGGACGCTGGTTTTCAGCAAACGGATATTATGACGCTGAACATTAATGGCGTTGCCAAGCAGCAGGGCAACGTACTGCTGTTCCCGACAGGAGCGCCCTAATGAATCGCATTGCTGCTCTGTGGTTATTGCCGCTTCCAGCGTTGGCACTGCAGCCGCTGTCAGATCATTCGCTCAGCACGGTCACCGGGCAGTCCGGCATTACGCTGGAGCAAAGTGGTCACGCCACCATTGGTGAAATCACTTACATCGACGACGGCAATCAGCTGCAAATTCAGAATCTAGAGCGCGGCGACCAAAACAATATTGCTTTGCCAGCTCAAGTGACCCACGTTACGGATGTGGCCGCCGATGGCACCTTGTCGATCAGTACCACCATCTCGCCAACGGCACTGGCGATTGGCGGTATTCGCATTAATGACTCGTTAGCCAGCAGCGGGGCGATGCGTCTCAATTACAGCGGCAATACCCATTTACAGCTGCGCCCCAGCAGCAGTCGCTATATTGAAGGCCAGGTGGATACCTCGATCTCGGACGCAGAACTCATCTGGACCACCAACGGTCACTCGATCAGCTTTGACGACATTTTATTTCGCGCTGACATTGACCAGTTCAGTATTGGTGATGCCTATAAAGGCGCAAAGCAGGGGCTGGATTTCGAACTGAACCAGTTTGCTTATGACTTTTCCACCGGTGGTTTAAAACTGGGCGGTGTATCGCTTGGAACCCTGTCGGGTGAATTAGCATTATCCGGTGGTGCACAATTGTACGCGGGCGGCCGCTTGGGCAGCCAGGGCATAGAGTTAGATGCTGCCATTAGCATTATTAACGACACCAGCAACTATGTGCAGTTTGTCGACGATGGCAATGCGCTTTTAATGGGTGATTTTAATGGCTCCCTTAACATCAGCGGCCTGACCCTTGATGTCGCCAATGATCATTTGGCCATTGGTGTGGATCAACTCGACGGCGCCTTTAACGCCAATCGGATTTTAATTGGCGATAGCACTCGACCGCTGGGTGCTGTGCAGTTTGAGTTCCTGATGGCCGATGACAGTGCCAATAACCGCTTTAACCGTTTGCGTTTGTATCCCGGCGTTCGCCAGCCAGTCTTCGCTGCGCTACCTGCCGATATTCGCCCCTACGCCAGCCAGTTTTATCAGCCGCTCAATAACAGCAGTGATGGGTTGTCGGCTGGCGTCGATTGGAATTTGAGCAACGCCAACGCCAGCTACATTGACGACAATCGTTTGGTGGTCGTCAGCGGTATTAAGAGTCACGGCTCCGGTGATGTGACTTTCGATGTGCGCGGCTTTGATCACGACAATAACAGCGCCACGGCCGATAAAACCGTCGTCGCCATTGGTCTTAACCGCTTCCAGGGTAGCTACGGTATCGACGGTTTGCGCGTCGGCAATAAAACTGCACCATTGCAAGGCGGCGCTGAATTATTGCTGTCGCTGGAAGTGTTTCAGGCAATGGATTTTAACCTCGATGCTTACACCTATATTACCGCTGGCGGCGTCAGTGGCGGTGGTATTCAAATGGACGGTGATTACCTGTTTAGCGATACCAACATCGGCCTATCGGTGGACGAAAATGGTCAGGGAATTTGGGCCACCGGTGTGACCTACGAAATACACATGCGCCAGTTCCAGTTTGATGTCAGCAACCGTGGCATCAGTGTGAATCGCGGTGAGCAGTGGAGCACCATGAACATCGACGACTTGCGCTGGGGCGATAAAGTCAACGGCCGCAGTTTGGGGCGCGTCACGCTAGAGCGCTTTGAAAAAGGCTCTTCTCTGGAAGTGTTGCCAGGCGGCGCTGGCGCTGTGTGTGTCGGGGCCAGTGCAGGCAGCCAATCGGCGTGTGATGCTGCTGGTGGGCGCTGGGAGGATCGCGGTGAAGAGGGCCTGACCGTGGCGCTAAAAGCTGCTTTTGAACCTGAAGGCCCGGCCAGTGATGGCAGTATTGCCCGCAACCGCCTGACCTGGGAAAACAACCGCACCTCCGATGGTAATGGCGGCTATGTGAATGGCACCGGCACCCGCATTGAGTTTGACGGCATCAGCACCAACGACGGTTTGGGCAACAGCGACAGCAACAACTACGGCTTTCGCGCGGACTTGAACATTGATGTGTACGAAACCAAAGTGGTGAAAAAGAGCGATGGCCTAGACAGCGAGGGCAAACCCGGCAGCAAGGGTGATGAGCTCATCTACACCGACAGCACGCGCACCGACTACAACTACGTCGCCAACCCGTCGGATCTGGAAAAGCAACTGCGTCCGTTGGGCTTTGCCGTGCAGGGCAATGTGTCGTTTAAGGATTTCCAAATCGACCAGGTGCGCTTGGGACATCCGACAGGCGGAGTGGAAACGGTTTTCTCAGGCATCGTGCTGCAAAATATGGACGTCACCACCAACCTAACCGCCACTCCTATACGTTAGCGGCCGGCGCAGCTCGCCGTCTAACGCTGTATAGACTTTGGTGGAACCTGCACCAACTCGCCTTCCGCCCTGGCTGTTTGCCAGCATCAGAAGCCAAGGCCATCACTGGCCGTGAATTCCCCTTCGGGCGTATACTAGGCGCTCGAATTTCACGGCAGTGGAGAAGCCCATGAAAGACCGTCTGGTCATCTTCGATACCACCATGCGCGATGGCGAGCAAAGCCCTGGCGCTTCGATGACAAAACAAGAAAAAATACGAATCGGTAAAGCCCTGGAGAAGATGCGCGTTGACGTGATTGAGGCCGGCTTTGCCGCTGCCAGCCCAGGCGACTTCGAGGCCATTCAGGCGGTGGCCGACAACGTCCGCGACAGCACCATTTGCTCGCTGGCACGTGCGGTGGACCGTGATTTGGAACACGCCGCCGAGGCGCTGAAGAACGCCGAACGGGCGCGCATTCACACCTTTATTGCCACCTCGCCCATCCACATGCAGCACAAGTTGCGCATGACGCCCGACCAAGTGGTCGAGCAAGCCGTGTATGCGGTAAAAAAAGCGCGTGGGTTTGTTGAGGATGTCGAGTTCTCCTGCGAAGACGCTGGGCGCAGCGAAATCGACTTTTTGTGTCGCATTATTGAAGCGGCGATCGACGCCGGTGCACGCACCATCAATATTCCAGACACTGTGGGCTACGCCATCCCGGCCGAATTTGGCGACAAAATTCGCACGCTATTGGAGCGTATTCCAAACGCCGATAAGGCCATTTTCTCGGTGCATTGCCACAACGACTTAGGTCTGGCGGTGGCCAACTCGCTGGCGGCGGTGGCCAATGGCGCGCGTCAGGTGGAATGCACCATCAATGGCCTGGGCGAGCGTGCCGGTAACGCCGCGCTGGAAGAAATCGTCATGGCCACGCGCACACGCGCTGATTTGCTCGACTTGAGCACCGCCATCGACACCACGCAAATTGTGCCAACGTCGCGTTTGGTGTCATCGATTACCGGCTTCCCGGTGCAGCCTAATAAGGCCATTGTTGGCGCCAATGCCTTTGCTCACGAATCTGGCATTCACCAGGATGGCGTGCTTAAGCATCGTGAAACCTACGAGATCATGAAAGCCGAAGACGTCGGCTGGGGCGCCAACAAAATGGTGATGGGCAAACACTCTGGCCGGGCGGCGTTTCGCAGTCGCTTAGAAGAGCTGGGTGTCACCTTTGAAACCGATGAGCTGCTCAATAAAGCCTTTGCCCGCTTTAAAGACTTGGCCGATAAAAAGCACGAAATCTTCGACGAAGATTTGCAAGCGCTGGTGTCGGAAACCAAGCAAGCCGCGGTGGCCGATACCTACCGTCTCATCTCGTTGGAAAGCCATTGCGCTACTGGCGAGAAGCCTGTCACCGAGGTGGTGGTGAGCTTTAACGGCACCGAGCATCGCTGCAAATCGCAAGGCAGTGGCCCGGTGGATGCGGCGCTAAAAGCCATCGAAATGGTGGCTCAGTCAGGTGCCAATCAGCTGTTGTACTCGGTGAATGCCATAACCCAAGGCACCGATTCGCAAGGGGAAGTGACCGTGCGATTGGAAAAAGGCGGTCGCATTGTTAATGGCCAGGGCGCTGATACAGACATCATCACCGCATCGGCCAAGGCGTATATCCATGCGCTGAACTTGCTCGATAACGGCGCCGATCGTCAGCATCCGCAAACAGAGGGCGTGTAAGTTCGATGCTGGAGCAACGTCGTCTCGACTACCTGGCCGCCATGGGCATCACACAATGGATGCCCAGAGAGCCGCTGGCCAACGCTGCGCCCTCGCACTGGCTGCCGGAGGCATCGCTGGCGCCAAGTCATGCCGACGTGGAGGCCGTCGCCGAGCAGCATCACATCCCGCCGGTGGTGGCCAGCGAGTTGTTGGAGCTGGAGCAGCGTAGCAACAATGCTGCCGCTGCAACCCAAGCAGCCCCTTCGTCAGCTCCCGCAACGGAGGCAGACTCTGATGCGCAGGCCGCCAATACCAGCGGCGAGGTCGATCTAACCCCGCCACGGTTCGAACTCTGGTTTGCACCTTGCAGTGCACGCGGTATTTGGGTGGCGGACAATCAACAAGACTTAAACCTGATGCGCCGCTTTATCGCCCGAGTGATGACCGCCATGGGTGGTGAGCCCGAACTCAGTCGCGAACCGGTGGCCTTTCGCTGGCCATTTATCGAGTCGCGCCAGCACGATCAAAGCTTGCCGGTGGCGCTGCAAGCTTTAACGGCGCAGTGGCAATTTATTCAGCAGCAGGGCGCTGATTATGTGATCAGCGTTGGCGCCGACAGCCAGCACTGGTTGCAGCGCGTCAATGTGCCGCTGCATCACCACATAGATGATCTGCACTCTTGCCTGCAATCGGCAGCGCAAAAACGAGCATTATGGCAAGCACTTCGCACTCTCCAGGCACTGTGAATATGCGCTTAGCGCACATGGACGAATTGGCCGCCATTATGGACATCGAGCGGCGCGCTCATTCTCACCCGTGGAGCGAGGCGGTGATGGTGCAGTACCTGCAGCGCCCCGCCAGTGTGTGGGTATTGCAGCAAGGCGGCGCGTTGCTTGGTCACGCAGTGATTCGTGTGATTGCCGGTGAAGGTGAGCTGCTGACCATCGCCGTTGACCCCAAACACCATGGCCAAGGTTTTGGCCAGCAATTGCTGCGTGCTGTATTGCAGCAATTTATTCAGCAAGGCGCTGAGCAGTGCTTTTTGGAAGTGCGCCGTTCGAATACACCCGCCATCGACTTGTATGAACGTGTCGGCTTTGCCTGCGCCGGTGTGCGCAAAGATTATTACCCCAGCGCCCATGGGCGTGAAGACGCATTGATTTATTGTCTCGACCTGCGCGGTTATGACGACCTGGTATGACGCCCTGCCGGGCTGGCTGCTGATACTGTGCGCGGTATTGAGTGTGCCCATTTTGGTGTGGGCACTTCGCGGTAGTAATTGGCAGGCCATGCAACAACACTGGATGGCACAACATCTGTTTGCTGGCAGCGTATTGGTGATGAGCCTGATGTGGACAGGCAGCGCTGGGGTATTGCCCGGGCTGGAGTTTTACCTGCTGGGGTACACCGCCGTGGTGTTAATGATGGGCATACGCTTGGCATTGGTGGCGGCCCTGCTGGCGCAGGGTTTTTCTTTGCTAATGCAAGCCTGGATTGAGGGCGAATGGGTCTGGCAATTATTGGGCTATCGCTATTTGCTGCAAACGGCGATTCCTATGCTATTTGTGTACGGCTTTTATCGCTGGGTGTATTTGCGTTTAGCGCACAATCCATTTGTGTACATGCTGGTGGCGGGTTTTTTAAATGCTGGCTTTACCCACGCCGTGGCGGATATTCTGCACAGCCTGATACTCTGGAGTTGTGACCTCTACAGTTGGGGTGATATTTGGCACAACTATTTACGTTACCTACCACTGATGATGTTTCCCGAAGGCGTTATTAACGGCATGTTTATCGCCGGTATGGTGGCGTTTCATCCGCTGTGGCTCAGCACCTTTGACGAAGACTCGTATTTTCACTGAATAACAGACGACGTTGCCGCCCATCCGGTAGTGAAGAAAATTTAAAACGTGCTGAGAATAATTTGAGTTGACCTGAAGACCCAAATGCACCACCAGTCTGATATATTGACCCGCTCTTAGAACGTGACCATATCCCGAAGGCTGGCGTACGTTTTTCCTTGAGTCGCGTTATTCGTTGCTTATTTAACTGGTTAAACGAGACTCCAAATGTCTCGCTCAAGAAAAACTGGCTTCCAACAGCAAAGCGCTAAATAGTATTGATAGGCCCTAATGAAAGCACTGATCGCAGCAAGAAAAATCAAAGTTTGCCCCGTTGTGACTCAGCAGACTGAACATGGCACGCAGATTCTATTGTTTCGACACCCGTTGGCGGGTATCCAACTGGTGAAGGGCACTTTAGAGCCAGATGATGCCTCTATTCTAACCGCTGCTGTGAGAGAGCTGGCTGAAGAAGCGGGCATTACTGCAGTAGAGCAATTGCAATACCTTGGGCAATGGCAAAGCCGTCATCAGGACCAGCTGTGGCACTTTGTACACTGCCACTGCCCATCGCTGCCACAACAGTGGGTTCATCATTGTTTGGACGATGGCGGTCATGATTTTGAATTTTTCTGGCAACCATTGAATACAGCCATTATTGGTGACTCTCACCCTGTGTTTCAACGTGCGGTTGAGTATATTCGGTCTGTATTGCTGTAGTCTTCGATTAAACCGAAGATCACAGGGCTGAACATGCAGTGATGATTGAGCATAGTTTCGATAGAGACATGACGTTATTTTCGTATGGGGTAACGTTTGGCGAACATCAGTGTTTGTGCTGGATTGGTTGTATAATGCTTGTTCATGCTCGTTGTTAATCGGTCCCGGCCAGTCGTGATATCGATCTTTATGATGGGTTTCCTTTTAATCGCGTTTTAGTCGATAGTACAGTTTTCCATGGGGCGAAATGGGAGTTGTTGTAGGTCATTCGACTTGCCTTGAGTGGCCAGTATACTGCTAGCTATCAGCAGGTTAATGGAGCGAGAATCGTGCGTATTGAGTGTGATTTATCTCGGGATGTCGCTGTAAATTCGAATGCACTTATTGATGATGGCTATGATCGGTTATCTAAAGCTATTGGAGCTTCTAATCAGGGGGCGGGAGTCTTTGGTAATGTGCTGTCATGGCCGAGGGTTATAAAAGAATATAGTGGATATTCTGGAAGTGATGCGGATATTCTCGCTATGAGAAAGGCAGTTGCATACTCGCTTAGCGTGAAAAGAACAGCTGGACTTTCATTTAAGAACTACGTCTGGCAGACGATAGAAAATAGAAATCCTACGCTGGGCTGGCCACCTGATAGCTTTAGTTACTGCTTTGTTTTTGGTGAGAGTAAATGGGAGGGGGGTGGTCGCAATCCAGGTCTAGAGCTCGAGAAATTATACTGAAATCTAATGGTTTTCAGAATAGGTGTGACTAAGATGTGTGTAAAAAAGCTATTGGTGTCTGTTTTTTTAGGGTTTTTAGTGGGAACTTCGAATTCTGAGGAAACTCAAGTGAGCGCCATCTTTAATTTTGAGTATGTGGGGGTTGAGCTATCTTCGGTGCCAAGAAAGATACAGCTGGCAGAAGAATACGATGTGCGTATCCAGGAATTCTATGACAGCGAGCACGATAGTTTTTTTGAATATATGAACTATGGTGCTTATCAGTTTGGTTCTCGACTGTATGTCAAAACTTACATGACAGTAAAGGATGATGCCTTTTCTAGGTGGGTCGCTGTGCAGGAGGAAAGGCTATCTCGCGGCCTTAGAACTCGTGAAACTAGCTTTCATGATTTGATATATATAGATCCTACTGCTGATGCTATTTACTCTGTGAATGCCGGCTTCGATCACAAGAATCGGAACTTGAATTTCTCAGCTCTGGGGTGCTTGCAAGACCACTTTATCTTTCATATGGATGTGAATGGAGATTCTATTGATGAGTTTTTTATGGTTAAAGGGTATGAAAGTGGTGTCGACTTCCGTTTCGCAAATTTTAATCATAGTCAGGTTTATCTTGCCTCTGGAAGTGGAGCAGTTCTCTTTCGCCAGTGGATGAAAAATATCGATTATTCAGTGTCGGGAGGCGTGGTATCGGGGTTGGCGGAGGGACGGTTTGATATTGTCGATTATGATGGTTATGAATCAATGGTTGAAAAAAGTCGGTCGGGGATAAAGCGCTATTTTAGTTTGTTCTTCTTTGCAGATCCTGAAAGTGGTGATCAAGGTGTGCTGTCTTGGAGTAAGGTTTATCGCAACAAACCCGATAAGCCTGGCAGGTTCGAGTTTTCAAATGAAGAGTTCCAGTGGGCTAGGGGGAATGTTGTTGGTGGTGTTGGGTTTCATCAAGAAAGTATTTCCAGCGATCTTGCAAAGCAGTTACTATCCCGTGACAGCCTATCATTTGAGGATGGCCTGAATGAAGCAAGACTGTGTAAAATCTGACTCAGGTTAGAGTGGTTATCGAAAGCTACACAGGCATATATAGACGCTCTCCCGGTGCCAAGGCAGAACATGGCCTTGGCGCCTGAACACCCCTGGTGGGAACAACAAGGACATCTGGGAAAGAACGTGTCCGTTTTATCGGGGCAAGATCATTTCAACCCTGTTAGAGCAGGCATGGCGGTAACACCAGAAGCGTCTGATTATACTTCGATCAAAAAACATAGCCGTAAGGCCAGTAAGCCAGTTCACTCGATCATCCATTTGAGAAACTCTCCGAATCGTTCGAGTGGAATGGCAACTTTTATGTGAGCGCAGACATTTTTACGACTATCTAGTCGCAGTTTTTGCCGTGTCAGAAAGCACTATATCATCGCTTAAAGTCGGCTTCATGTACCCATCAGCGTGGGGCATATTTTTGCAGCTTACGCTGTAAAGTACGGCGGTGCATATTTAACGCACGGGCAGTGGCGGAAATATTTCCCTCGTGTTCATTTAATACACGCTGAATATGCTCCCATTCCATGCGATCGACGGACATCACTTCGCCCGGTTCATCTTCCATCGTATCGTGCGGGTCGCTGTCGCCAAATGCGCGCAACAGTTCGTGAATGGTGGCGGGTTTGTGCAGGTAATTGTGCGCGCCTTGTTTTACTGCCTCCACCGCGGTGGCAATGCTGGCGTAGCCCGTCAGCATAACGATGCGCGCAGAGGGCACTTGCGCTAACAGCGGCTGAATCAGCTGCAAGCCGGAGTCATCACCGAGGCGTAAATCCAGCGCGATCCATTGCGGTTTAAACGTGCGTGCACAGGCCAGGGCGGTGGCGGCGTCGGTGGCTACCTCGACTGGATATTCGCGGCGACGCAGTCCACGCGCCAGCACTTCGACAAAATGCGGGTCGTCGTCGATGATCAGCAAGCGTTCAGGCATAGTGTGCTCCTTGTTGCACTGGCAGTCGTAAGCGGCTGGTCGTAGAGCCATCGTCGCTGGCAAACAGCTCTATGCTGCCGCCAAATTGTTCCACACTGGCGTTGCTCAGATACAGGCCAAGGCCGAGGCCCTGCTGCTTTTGGCTGCTAAACAGCCCTTGTTGCTGAATATGGCGGCTGGCATTGGGGTCTGGCTGTGTAATGTCCAGCTGCCAATAGCCGCCCTCAATGCTGGCCGTTAAGGTGACGGCTTGCTGCCCGGCTTCGGCGGCGTTATCGAGTAAATTCAGCAGTGCTTGGTCCAGCAGTGGCGAGGCCGGAATCAGCGCTTCAGCGCCGATCCCTCGGTCGTGCCACAACGCATTGGGGTGCGATAACCGCCAGCGCTGCAGCAGGGTATGCAGCCAGTGGTGAGCATTGTGTGTGCCTTCTTCGTAGGCCTGGCGGCCGGCATTGGCCAATCGCTGCAATGAGTCGCGACAGCTGGCAACTTGCGCGCTCAGCAGTTGCCAATCGTCATTGTACAGGCGAACGTCTTTGCCATCGCTGTCGTCACCAATTTCGCTCAGCAGCATGTGCATGGTCATAAGGGGAGTGCCCATTTCATGGGCGGTGCCTGCGGCCAACGTCGCGATGCCAATCAACTGCTCGTTTTTTAATTGTTGTTCGCGCAGGCGTGCAATTTCTTGCTGCTGCTTAAACTGGCGCTGGCGCAATTGCGGAATAAAAACCACCACAATAAAGGCACTGATTAAAAACGTCAGCCACATGCCCGACAAGTGCAGATCAAACAATGCATGCTCAGCCATAGCGTGTTCCGGGCTGAGCTGTCGCGTTAGTAGGGGCTGATACCACTGGCTTAACAGGGTGTAATCCGCCACACACAATAGGCTGAGCAACAGTAGATATGGTTTTGGCAGGGCATACGCACCGACCACCATCAGCACCAGAAAATAAGAAATAAACGGGTTGGTGGCACCACCGGTAAAAAACAACAAGCCGGTTAATAACTGCACTTCAAACGCTAGGTGCAATAACAAGTGCCAATCCTGAAAGCCGCTGCGCTGCCCTTGCCATAAACTCACCAACAGCAACGGCATATACAGCGCCAGCAAGCCCCAGGCCGGCGCCAGCTTGTGAAATCCTTGCCACTGCAGGTAGGTCAAAAACAATAACCAGATGGTGGCGATGGCGAGGCGTAAGGCAGCCAGCCGAGGTAAAAGAAAATCGAGATTCTGATGCATGGCGGCAGTATACCCGCCGCGTGGCACGCTAGGCAGGTCTGTGTGCCAGTGGCGTTGATGTTCGCCTGTGGCAAATCGCCGCAGTGGGTGCCACTGCTCCAATTCTTAACGCCAGTGACAATGCCAGCCATACCCCGAAGGCCAGCCATACCGCGAAGGGCTGCAGCCAGTTGCTCCCTGAGTCGCGCTACTCGGTGCTTTTTAGCCAGCTAGACCACACGCCTTATGCCTTACTCAGAAAAACCGACGTCCAGCAGCAAAGCGCTAAATCGTGTTAACAGGCCCTAGGGCACCTCGGAATAATTCGGTACCTGCTCTGGATCGCCAGAGGGTTTCAGATCACGAAGCCGGTTTGCCGCTCTAGCCAGCTACAGCAAAAAACGGCGACATAAAGCTGGAGTTCTCTGGCGATCCCCGCAGGGCGCGGGCTGCAGACCTTCATAACGTTGTTGGCAATGTTGAAAAGGGCTGGCCATCTCCTGCCCTCACCACCTCGTTCTGAATGCCTGCCGCACTCGCGCAGAGTTGTGCGGAATTATTCAGAGGTGCCCTAGATCTCACGATTGACGGCACTGGCTTTGAGCTGCGCCCAAACCGTTTGCCCGCTGGTTAACTGCAGTTGCTGGCAGGAGCGCTGTGTAATCAGGGCCAGCAGCGCTACGTCGCTGGCACTGCCTGTTGGCTGCAGTAGGCGCAGTGTGAGGCGCATTTGGCTGGCGTTGTGTTCGCTCAGTTGCTCAATACGCACCGGCAGCTGATTGAGCGCGCTGCTGTGCTGAATTTCCGCCAAACTGAGGCTGATATCGCTGGCCAGCAGCCGCAGCTGTAGTTTTTGCCCTATCGCCGCTGGGCTAGTACCGGCTTGAATCCACAGCGACGTTGGGCCGATATCAATGCAATCTAACCCCTGTTGGTGGGCAATGCAGTGGCCAGATATCAGCGTGCCGAGCGCTTCGCCGGTGTCCGGCAATTGTTGCAGGTGCCCCAAAGCGTCGGCGACGCTGCATGGCGCTTGCGTTCGACCTTGCTCCATCACTAACACTTGATCGGCCAGGCGACTGATTTCATCAAGCGAATGGCTGACGTACACAATTGGGCCGTTAAACCAGTGGGGCAGACGCTGCAAATACGGCAAGATGCGTTGGCGCCGCGCATGGTCGAGGGCAGCCAAGGGTTCGTCCAGCAACAACAATTGCGGGCGAATTAACAACGCCCGCACCAGCGCTACTCGCTGTCGCTCGCCGCCCGACAGCGCACTGGCGTTGGTGTGCATCAGTTGCTCGATACCGAACTCACTCAACAGGTGTTGAATCTCTGTGGCTGGCATCGGCGCTGCCGCTCGTTTGCGGGCATAGTTCAGGTTGTCCGCCACCGAAAGGTGTGGCAGCAAGCTCGCTTCTTGAAATACATAACCAAGGGAACGCTGATGCACCGGGGTAAACTGTTGATGCTGCTGCCAGTATTGCTCGCCTACCTTTATTGTGCCCTGGGCACGCTCCAATCCCGCTAAGCAACGCAGCAAGGTGGTTTTTCCACAGCCTGAGGGGCCATACACGGCGGTGATGCCGGACGCGTGAATATCGGCCTTGGCCTGCAGGCGAAAACTTCCGCGCTGCAGCTCGAGGTCAAACTGCACTGTGTGAGCGCTGCTCATCGCTGGCGCCCCCGGTCCAGGCTGTACATCAGCACCAACACGCTGAAGGAAAACACCAACATCAACGCTGATAGCCGGTGTGCTTGGCCGTAGTTGAGCGCTTCGACATGGTCATAGATTTGCACGGCAATGACGCGTGTTTCGCCCTCGATGTTGCCGCCAATCATCAACACCACGCCAAACTCGCCCAGGGTATGGGCAAAACCCAATACGGCGGCGATGACAATGCCGCGCCAGCATAACGGCAGCACCACGGTAAAAAACCGATCAAGTGGGCCTGCTCCTAAGGTGGCGGCCACCTCTAACGGCCGTTCGTCAATGACTTGCATGGCGGCTTGCAACGGTTGGACTACAAATGGCAGTGAATAGATTACCGATGCCAATACCAGGCCGGCGAAAGTAAAAGGTAATGGGCCAATGCCAACGGCATCTAACGCCTGTCCAAGTGGGCTGTTAGGGCTGAGGCCAACCAGCAAATAAAACCCCAACACGGTGGGTGGCAGCACCAACGGCATAGCAACAATGGCCGCTACTGGCGCCTGCCAGCGTGAGCGTGTGCGAGCCAGCCACCACGCCAGCGGTAAACTCAGCAGCAGCAAAATCACGGTTACCAGTGCGGCCAGTTTCAGTGTTAGCCAGATGGCGGTCAGGTCGGAGTCAGTCAGCATAGTGTGCGCGGTAACCAAAGCGTTGCAGTATCGGTTGAGCCTGTGGCGACAGCAGGAAGTTGCGTAACTGTTGCGCGGCCAAACGCTGTTGCTGACTTTGGCCGCTGCGCTTGAGCAGAGCCAAGTCTTGGCGAATCGGCTGATGCAACACATCGGGCACCAGCCACACACTGCCTGGCCATTGAGCTGGGGTTAGATTCGGTTGTTGTATGTGCGATAGCGCGACAAACCCGAGGTCGGCATTGCCGGTGGTAATAAACTGATACACTTGGCTGACGTTTTCGCCCATCACCTGGCGCTGGCGTGCAGCGGTCATCACGTCGGCCGGCAGATGCAATGCCAGCAAGGTTTGCTGGGCGGCTAAGCCATAAGGCGCGAGTTTTGGGTTAGCGATGGCCAAGCGAGCAAAATCACCTTGTTTCAGGCGGGCGAGCACATCGATATTGTCCGCCGCTGACCACAACGCCAGTTGGCCGATGGCATAGGTATTGACCTCAGCGGCCAAGCCTTGCTCGGCTAAGCGCGCGGGTTTATCGCGGTCGGCGGATAAAAATACATCAAAAGGCGCGCCGTTGACGATTTGGGCAAACAGTTTGCCGGATGAGCCACTGCTGATGCGGACATCCACATCGGTGTGTTGCTGTTCAAACTCCGCCACCAGCGCTTGCAGCGGCGCGTTAAAATTGGCGGCGACGGCAACTCGAATGGTCTCTGCTTGCGCCGATAGCGCCAGCAACCACCCCATTAAAAATAAGATCCACCTGCGCATGCATGATTCTCCGACAAGGCACTGGCAGTATACTGGGCCAACGCCAAAGGGATAAACCGCAGCAAGGGAAAAAGCCCCGGGCTGTGAATTTCTGGCCGCCACTGACATCATGGACTCAGCCGTTGGGATATTGGACTGAAACCGCTCAATCTGTGCGGCTCATCCTTCATTTAACACGTTAAGCATCCATCTTCTCGCCTTGTTTGAGCGGTTTTCAGCTCATAACAGCGTGATCGACATCGTGTTAACAGGCACTAGGGCACCTCTGAATAATTCTGCACAGCTCTGCGCGAGTGCAGCAGGCGTTCAGAACGAGGCGGTGATGGCAGGAAATGGCCAGCCCTTTTCAATATCGCCAACAACGTTATGGAGGCCTGCCGCCCGCGCCCTGCGGGGAGCGCCAGAGAACTCCAGCTCTATGTCGCCGATTTTTGCTGTAGCCTTGCTAGAGCGGCAAACCGGCTTCGTGATCTGAAGCCCTCTGGCGATCCAGAGCGGGCACCGAATTACTCAGAGGTGCCCTAGGCAAAAAAGCGCCCGCAATCTTGCCACAAGTGTTGCACAACTGACTCTATACCGGTGTTTAATAAAGGCAATAATGGTCGTCTTCAATAAGGAAAACACGCTATGAGCTTGATGACGTTAGAAGCCCGTGGACAGGTCGCTTTATTGACCATGACGGGTGGAGAGAATCGCCACAATCCAGAGTTTTTGCAGCAATTCCAGCAGATACTCGATCAGGTAGAGTCCGATGAGCACTATCAGGCGCTGGTACTGGCATCGGACGATGACAAAAACTGGAGCCTGGGGCTGGATACCGACTGGCTTGCCGCCGCCAGTCAGCAAGGCCGAGACGACGATATTCGTGCGTTGTTAAATGGTTTGATTCAACTGCTGAAACGTTTGCTGAGTTTTCCGCTGCCGGTGATTGCTGCCGTTAGTGGGCACGCCTATGGCAATGGCGCGATATTAGCGTGCGCCTGTGATTTTCGTTTGATGCGCAGCGACCGTGGTTTTTTCTGCTTTCCTGAAGTAAATGTAGGTGTGCCGTTTTTCCCCAGCATGTTTGAGCTGATTGAGCGAGTGATGCCGAGCAGCCTGTTTAATCGCATGTTGCACAGCGGTGAGCGCCAGGATGCCGCCACGCTACTGTCCCATGGTGTGATCGAGCAAGCGGTGTCTGGTAAAGACGAGACTCTTGACCAGGCATTGGCATTTGCAGGTGAGTTTCACAAACCCCGCTGGGTCTTTGCTGAAAATAAACGCCGCCGTTTTCGAGCCGTGTTTGAGGTGATGGAAAAACACGATCCGCAAGCGACGGAATACCTGATTTTTGCGCTGGCACAGCAGTGCCGTAACTGAATGAGCCGATGGGTTAGTGCTCTATTGCTGATAGGCAGCATCGGCGCAGATGGCCTACAAGCAGATGACCCAAAAAAAGCACGGCGAAATGGCCGTGCTTTTTTATCCTATATCCGCCCCCCGTAGTGACGGCTAACCCATAAAGTTAGGACGTCCATTAAAGTTAGACAGGTTTGGGAAAATCGACGTCAGCTGATTTTCTTGCACGCCCATCCAGGCCGCCAGGGTGGCCGCGTACTGATCCATCGAGGTGCTTGGAATAAGCCTACCAGCACCGGCATCGAGGTCGTGGCCGAGCACTGGATCTGGGATATTGCCATAAATCTGACCGCCGTTAACGGCGCCGCCGACCACAAAGTGATGTGCGCCCCAGCCGTGATCGGTGCCATCGCCATTAAATGCCAATGTTCTGCCAAAGTCCGAAGCGGTAAACAGCGTTACCTGATTTTCTAGCCCTGCGCTGGCCAGTTCGTTATAGAACGCTGACAAAGCGCCATCTATCTGGCGTTGCAAACTGGGCAAGGCGACTGGCTGGCCAGAGTGGGTATCAAAACCGCCTAAGGTCACTACAAATACCTGGCGGTCTGGCCCTAATGATTGGCGGGCATTAATGACCTTAAATACGCTGCTCAACTGGTTGCCCAAATAAGACGGCGGGAACGATGAGCCAGTCGCTTGTGTGCTGGCATTATTAAATTGCTGATTTTTCTGATACGCCGAGCTGGTTTCATTGGCGATGTCTTGGCGCAACACGTTGTTGTAGTTTTTTGATTCCGAGAAAAAATTACTCAGATCCTGCGGCAGCCCGTTAACGTAGGATGTGTTGGTACCCAAGTAGGTTTCTTCGGGGTTGGGGCGATTGTGTTGACTGGCATCCAAGGCAGCGATGCTAAGGGCTTTGCCGCCGACCAAATTGTAAGGCTTAGTCGATGGCCCGGTAATCAGCAGCTCCCCCGAGGACATGGTAATGGCGGAGAAGGTATTGTTGTTGGAGACGTTGGTGCTGGCTAGGTTATCCAACATACGGCCTCCCCAACCAAACTGAGCACCTTCTGTTGTGCCAGACATCCAGGTGGACTGCTGGTCATTGTGAGAAAAAAGCCGTGACGGTAATGCAACCGCCCCCGACTGAAAATCACTGGCGGTGGTCGGCGCCACCAATGGGCCGACGTTGCCAACGATGGCTGCGTTGCCGTTATTAAACAATTGCTGCAACCCTGGCATTTCTGGCGGCAACGCAAATTGCTGACCATTGGCGCCTGCGGCTGTATTTAACGGCAGCAAGTTGGCAAGCGATCTGGCTGTTTCATATTCCGCTAGCATGCCGGAGCGTGCTTGAGCCCAGCGCTGATAATTGGTGTTGTCGTAAGGAATAACCGTGTCGTAATTGTCCATGCCGCCATAGAGAAACACGCAGACTAAGGCTTTGTAATCATTGCTGGCCGCCAGCGCTTGTGTGCTGCCCAGCAAACTGGTGAGGCCGCCGGTGGTCGCTAATGCGATAGACGAAGCCGACAGTTGTAAAAAATTACGTCTATTCATATTCACACTCTCTAAGCTTGTACTATGTAGTCGGGCGAGGTCATCACTAATAACACCGCGGTTCTTACTCTCAGTTCGGTGTCGCTGATGTCGGCAAGGTAAGCCGCGATGGTATTTTTTGTTGCCGTCGACATAACGCCACCAGTCAGCAGCTTATCCAAATGATCCACCAAGGCGGTGGGGTTGTTAGCTAGTGCGCTTTCAACGGCATAGTCGGTTACAAAGCTGTTGGCTGCGTTGGCTGCAGATACCGGATGGCCATGGTCCTGATAGGTATAATCTAATTCTGTTAGATCAATGTTTTTTTGCTGTTGATAAATAAAGTAGGTCATAAAGTTGATGTAACCCGGCACCGAGGTAGCGTTGGTGATTTGCAACTCAGGTGCGACCAATCCCTGGCTGCCCGATAGACTGCCCGGTGACTTATAACCCGGCCGATAAAAGTTAAATACGCTCGGGGAGCGATATGGGTGCTGCCCCAGCTCGGTGGCCGACTCGGTGGCCCACAGCTTTAACAGGTATTCGGCTTGGGTATTTTGCACACCAAAGGCTCGTGCCCAATGGGTAAAGCGAATGATGGGTTCACGCACTTTGCCATGGGTGGTGGACTGTTTGTTGTCCGCCTCAGCGTCGAACAAAATCGCCGCCACTGTGGCTGCCAGATCACCGCGCTGAGCGCTGCCGACCAAGGTTTCATCGGGTAAAGTAAATTGCCCCTGTTCGAACGCTTGTGCGACCCGCTGCACATAAGCAGGGCTTGGGTTGCTGGTGACTAATCGTTGAATCAACTGCTTGCCAACAAACGGCGCCAGATTTTTATGTGCAAAAATATGATCCAGCGCCATGGTGATGGATTGCGCCGCGGTGGTCCCTGCTGGAATGGTCATGCCCAAAAAGGTTTTTTCTTTTTGCGAATGATTTTCTTCATAAATATCCATCGGGTAGCGATAAGCCGCTGGCTTATTGTCCTGCACCACAGCGACCTCGTAATTCAGGTCAAGGCCGGTAAAGACGCGCGCTAACCCCTCAATATCGCGGTTATTGTAGGTTTCTATGCTGTTGCCTGAGCTGTCTTGTGTTTCAGTTCCGTCCATATTCAGTTCAACAATGCCAATGCTAAACAGCTGCAATAATTCTCTGGCGTAGTTTTCATCTGGTTTACGCCCGCTGGCATCGTCCCCTTTGACGTTGCCAAGATAGGTCAGGTAGTAGCCCATGGCGGGGGAATAGGTGACGTCGCGCAACAGTTCACGGTAATTGCCAAAGGCATGGCGAGTGAGAATGTCTTGGAAGGTGGCAACGGCTTCTGGATGCTCGGTAAGTTCATCACCAACACCGTTGGACACCACCAATAATTGCGACAGCGCAAAGGCGACACGTTGGCGCAGCTGATCCTGAGCATTGATGGCATTGTCCCAAAACGAAAAGGTCGTCGAAGCAAACATGTATTCGCTGGGCTCTTCTGTTTTTGCCATGTGTTGATCCACAGAAGGCATCAGGTAGGTCGGGCTGGCCTGCAACTGCTGTTTAAACCAGGCGCTTTCGCCTTGCGCCACCAAGGTGTTGATGGACGCTGAATTTGAGCCAAAGGTGGCGCGATTAAGAAATCTAACGGCACTGTTGTAGCTGGTGTCAGTACTGGGCTCTGGCTGAGGCTCTGGTTCTGGCTGCGGTTCCGGCTCCGGTTCTGGTTCTGGCTCTGGTTCTGGTTCTGGTTCTTCCACCACGGCAATATCGTCGTTGTCTTGGCTATCGCCACCGCCGCCACCGCAAGCAGTGAGCGTGACGGCAAATAACAACATCAGAAAGTACTTGAACGCCGCCGTGCTCGACGGGTTTATTGGTTTTATTGTGGGGGTGACTGGCATGAACAATGGCTCCGATTACATGAGCAGCCGCTGTGGACCACCGGCTGCAATGGCCTGTGTGCGGACTGGGCAGAGCACAAGGTAACTAACACGGGTGTTGCACTGGAGACGAGTTTTGTTACGCCTTGTTGGGATGCGAACAGACTCACACTTTGTGGGTGAATCTTTATAGCACCTTTGCCAATAGTGAGAGCGGTTAATGCAAGCAGGTTATATGGTGTGCGCTTTTCTCTATTGTGCTTTTCTCTATTGCGGTTCTCTCCATTGCGCTTTTTTCTATTGCGCCTTTCTCTGTGACGCTTCTGTTAGCGTTTCGCCATGATAGCTATTACCGGCACCTTTCCATGACGTCTTGCACTGGCAACGTTTAATGCTACTTCAGCGTTCATGGTTAACAGGGGAGCGGCAGAGGTTCCAGTACAAGTCCGATTCGCTGAGCCGCTGGTCGTGTTGAGTAGAGCCGCAGATCCGGCGCCACTTACGTCATGGTGAAAGTGTTATTCGAACAGCGATAACTGCCGAGTTGAACCTGCGCTAGACGCTGGCTTGGAGGTGGATGTAGAAGTGGATTTATTAGCACGGCTCGGTCTTTTTCGGGAGCCATGCTTATGCCCAATGCGCTTGGCGGTGGCGATAAAGTGATTGTCCCGCAGCGCTGAAAGAGTTTGGCGGGCTTGGCGCACAGCCTGCTCAAAGTTGACCAGAGGCGCAGGGTAATCTTTGCCAATGATAACGTCCAGCTGTTGCTGTTTGGAAAGCGGCATGTGCCAGGGCTGGTGAATCCAACTGCTGGGTACGGGTGTTAATTCCGGTAGCCAGCGGCGAATAAATTCCCCTTTGGGGTCGAGCTTTTGTGCCTGTAGCGTGGGGTTGTACATACGCGGAATATTGATGCCGGTGGTACCGGCTTGCATTTGTACCTGCGGATAGTGAATCCCCGGCTCGTAATCAACAAATTGTGCGGCTAAAAACTGCGCCGCTGGTTGCCAGGGTTGCCACAGTGGATAACTGATGATCGACATCAACATGGCGCGCATGCGGAAATTCAGCCAGCCATGATGATGCAAATAACGCATGCAGGCATCCACTAACGGCCAGCCGGTTTGGCCCAGCTGCCAGGCCTGTTGCCAGTCGGAATTTATCTCGCTGCGCAGCTGTCGATAGGCTGGGTGCAGCGCTTGCCACTCCATATCCGGTTGGTCTTCTAATTTTTGAATAAAATGGCAATGCCACCACAGGCGACTTTCAAAAGCGGCGAGGCTGCGTTTGAAATAACCATCGCTGCTTTTCTGACGCTGCTGTCGTGTGGCCTGCAGCAGCTCACGCACACTGATGCATCCCAAAGCCAAATATGGGCTAAGGCGCGAGCAAGCTTGCTCCGCCGTTAGCGGTGAGCTGATTTGTGAGCGATAAAAACGCCCACGCTGGTCGATAAAGCTGTGCCACAAGGCCAACGCCTGTGCGCGTCCACCACTCTGTCGCGCAGGGCAGCTCCACAGCTCCGGGCAAGCCGTATCAGACAACGCCGAAATGGGTTGGCTCCCATGCAGTGTCATCGCCTGTTGGTAGGCCGGCAGCGATGCTGGTTGAGGGTGGCACGGTTGCACCATGCACTGCTGCCAGTGCTCGGCCCAATCGTCTCGATTGCGGTGCGGCCTGCGCACACCAAATTGCGCAAATTCATGCCAGGTAATACCCAGCTGGCGACAACACTTGTGCACGCGTTTGTCGCGAGCATAGGTCCAGCCATTGCCGGTTTCTTCATGGCTAAATAAGGTGATGTCAAAGCCTTGTTGCTGCCAAGTGGGCAACAGAGCACTGAGCTCGGCGGAGACGCCGATTAGCTCACCGGCGCCCAGTTGACGCCACTGCTGATCTAACTGTAGTAGGCACTCGCGAATAAATGCCCACTGTCGCTGGCTGGTATCAGGCAGTTGCCAATACTCGTGTTCAAAGCTGTATACACCCACCAGCGGGCAGTCGTTTTGGCGGCAAAACTCAACCGCGGCCGCCAACGCAGCATGATCGTACAGGCGTAAGTCGCGTTTAAACCACAACAGGGCCAGCTTCATGAGCGCAGTGATTGCACCGGTGCTGGGTAATTTGCCAAGATGGTGGTGCCGTTTTGATGGGCGCAAATATCGTCAACAGAGCATTCAGCTAGCTCTGGCAACCACTGCTGAATGTGCGACAGCTGCGGATCGTAGCGCCGCAGTTGTTTATTCAAATCAAAATAGCGCCCGGCGCCGGGTTTGCCGCGAGGATCATGGCCAACACCGGCCAAATAAGCCCAGTTGCCCCAATTGCTGGCCACATCGTAATCGATTAAATAGCGCTCAAAGAATTGCGCACCCAGGCGCCAATCCAGCGCTAACTCGTTAATAAAATAACTGGCCAACCACTGGCGCATGCGGTTGGAGGTAAAGCCGGTTTGCTTCAGTTCTCGCAAGCCTGCGTCAATCACTGGCATGCCTGTGCTGGCGGCTTGCCAGCTGCTACAGTGTGAGGTTTTTAATGCCGGCGCACTCAGCGACTCGCCACTCAGTGCAGAATAAAAAAAGCAACGTTTGCCATGAACCCGCATGGACCAATGGAAATACTCCCGCCATAGCAACTCAAAGCGCAGCCAGTAACTGTGCTCGTCCTCACCATGCACCGCTTCAAAAGCGGTAATGGCATGCCAGACCTTGCGCGCCGATAAGCAACCCCAGGCTAAATAGGCAGACAACTGGCTGGAATATTCTTGTCCCACCAGTTGATTGCGTGTGTCTTTATAGTGGCGTATCGACTGGCTTTGCCATAAATAATGCGTGAGCCAGTTTTCACCAGCACTTTCACCTCCATTTAAATGAAAGCTACGCACATTATCGGCGCTGCTAAAATCCGTCGGCCAGGGGACGTGGGTAATATAAGGCGCCTCAATACCGGTATTGGTGAGATGGACGGGTTTTTGCGCGGCAGAAATATCTACTGTGAGCTGTTTTTCCACATGACGTCTGAATTGACTGAAACTGGCAGGCCAGTCAGACAACAGCGGCGCCATCTGCGTTGCTGAAAACAGCGTTTGGTTGTCGTACGTGGTGGTACTGATGCCTTGCTGCTCAATTGCTTGCAGCCAATCGCTTTCTTCTGGCGCCTGTGGGCTGTGGGTCAGCAGCTGAAACGGTTGTTGCTGATGCCATTGGCTTAATAGGTCAACCGGGTCGCCGTATAGAATTTGCAGCGGAATATTTTGTAAATACAGATTGCGATGCAGGTCGATCAGACAAGCACGTAAAAAGCGCGCTTTCGCTTTCGCCAGACGATTAAGCGACAGCTCCGCGGGTTGCAGCCAGCTGTGCGGCAAAATATACACCACCGCCACTGGTTGTTGCTGCTGTTGCGCCAGCTGAAACCCGGGGTGGTCGTGCAAACGTAAATCGTTGCGCAGCCAGATCAAGTTCATACGATGCTCCTACGCGCTGTATGGGTGGCGCTAAAATTCATCTTCAACCATGCCAGCGGCACAGGCATTGGGCGGTGGCGTGTGTTTATTACGGCGGCAGCGCTCACTGCAATAACGCACCTGTTGCCATACGTTTTGCCATTTCTTGCGCCAGCTAAACGGGCGACCACAGGTCTGGCAGGTTTTTTCTGCGAGCTGTGTTTTTTTATGTGCCATTACAATGCCTCGATGTTGTCCAGTAGGTGCTCGGCACGGGCAATAATGTTGTCTTGTTTTTGCGGTTGCATACGGTCAAAGCTGCGATACACCATGGTCATGCGTGGGTTACGTGAAAATTGCTGGCGATGACGTTGCATAAAATGCCAATAAAGACTGTTAAAGGGACAACTGCCCTCGTCGGTGGCGGTTTTCACCGAATAATGACAGTGCGAGCAATAGTCGGACATTTTATTGATGTAATTACCGGAGGCGGCATACGGCTTGCTGCCTAGGTAACCACCGTCAGCGTGCATCACCATGCCCAAGGTGTTAGGCAGCTCGACCCAATCGTAGGCATCGGCGTACACGGCTAAATACCAATCGCAGATTTGTTGCGGTTCGATTCCCGCCAGCAAGGCGAAATTACCGGTGACCATTAAGCGCTGAATGTGGTGGGCATAGGCGTATTGAAATGTGCTGGCGAAGCACTGCTTCATGCATTGCATTTTGGTGTCGCCATGCCAATAAAAGGCTGGCAAGGGACGGGTATTTTCTAACCGATTTAGCCTGGCATAGTCCGGCATGGTGAGCCAATAAATGCCACGCACGTATTCACGCCAACCAATAATCTGGCGAATAAATCCTTCCACCGCGTTTAGCGGCGCTTTGCCTTGCTGCCAGGCTCGCTCTGCGGCTAGGCACACTTCCATCGGCTGCAACAGGCCGCAATTGAGATAGGGCGATATTAAGCTGTGAAACATAAAGCTTTCGCCGCGCACCATGGCGTCTTGGTAATCGCCAAACCAAGGCAGCCGATGCTCAATAAAGTGCTGCAATGCCTGCAACGCATCGTCGCGCGTAGTGGCCCAATGGAAAGCGGTCAGTTCACCAGCGTGATCGGCAAAATGCTGCTCAACCAGTGCCAGTACTTCGCGGTCGATATCATCACGTTCAAACTGCAGCTGGGGGGGAATCGGTACTTCGCCTTTGTAGGCCTTGCGATTGTTGGCATCCAGATTCCATTGCCCGGAAACCGGTTCGTCGTCCTCCATTAGCAAGCCTGTTTGGCGGCGCACATTGCGATAGAAGTACTCCATCCGCAATTGCTTACGTCCTTTGGCCCACTGGGCAAATTGCTCGGGCGTGGTAACAAAGCGATCGTCTTGCAAACATTGCACCTCAATACCAAGAGCTGCTGGCCAGTGTTGCTCAATCAGATGCTGCAAACGGTATTCACCGCACTGGGTAATCAGTACTTGGGCGAAATCATGCTGCGCGTGCAAGGCGTGCAGCACATCAAGCAATGAGCGCGCAGGCCCTTGTGGCTGGTATTGGTGGTAATGCACACGCCAGCCTTGCTGCTCCAGTTGCTCAGCAAAGTGACGCATGGCGCTGAACAGCAGCGCGATTTTTTGCGGGTGGTGAGGCACGTAGCGGGCCTCATCGTCGACTTCGGCCAGCACCACCAGATCGCGCTGTGGGTCGGCAGCGCGCAAGCTGGCAATGTCATTGCTCAACTGATCGGCCAGAATCACCACTAATCGAGGTTGCATAAGCGTCATATCTTGTACGTGTGTATATGTATTGTACAACTAGAGTGGCGTTTGGTCACGGTGTATGGTTTCGCCTCGGCAAATAGCGAGGCACAGGCGGTGATGAGGGTAGCGAGGGCGATCAGTGATGGTGGTGAGTGAGTGGACGCAGCACGGTGAGTTTGAACTCGCGGTTTTCAACCGTGTGGTGGTGGCGCACCTAGCCGGAGGTTGGAACCTTGAGGCAGCGCTGGCTTACGATCAGCAGTTTCGTGATTGCGCTGCGAAGTTAGCGCAAAGTGGTCAGCCCTGGGCGCACTTAGTCACGTTGGACGACTGGAGTTTGGGCGTACCTGAGATCAACCCAGTGATTGACTCTTTGGTGGGCTGGTGCACCGATCATGGCTTGCAGCGTGCGGCGCATGTGTACGCGCCCTCGGTGTTAAAACGCGTTCATCTGCAGGATTTGGTCAGGCCGGACGGGCGCTTTGAGCTGCGCCATTTTGATCAGCTCGACAGCGCCGTCAGCTGGTTACACCAGCAAGGGTTTGAGTTGCCCGCTATTGGCGAACAAAGTCCTCAAGGCTCTGCCCGGTAGCTTTTTTAATGTGCCGGAACAGGTACCAAATGGCGCCACCGAGCACAATCATGCTGGGTAACACGATCACCGGATAACTCATCGCGGTCATGGTGCCGAGCTGTTCGTTGTACTCGGGTGTACCGGCTGGGCTGGTGATCAGATAGCGCGCCAAGCCATAGTTCAGCACTGCCGATAAAAAGAACGACGCCGCTACGATCTTATTAGCAATCGATAAGTGATAGTCGAAGGTGGCCTGCTCACCGCGTTCACGCACCAGATTCAACAAACGTTCCACGTCCAGCACTTCGTCGTTGAGAATAATCAGACGAATCAACGAGAAGCGCGTATTCACCGACAGCAACACAGCGATGCCAATCAGCCCAGGAATGGCCGCTTCTTTGATGGCGATGTACTCCGGTGGCAGCTTCAGCAAACTGATCCCGCCTGTCAGCATCACGCTGACGATGCCGAGCACGGAAAATGCGTTCACCTTGCCGGCCTTTTTCAGATCCCACAGGCCAAAACAGATGGGGAACGACAGCGCGACAATCACGCCCAGTGTTGGGCCGAGCCAGTCGTCGCCGCTGCCTTTGGTCAGGATCAGGGTGGGAATAACAATGTTAAACAGAAGGTTGGGCCACAAGCCGTGGTTGGGTTTACGGCTGTCGGAACTGGACATGCTTATCTCTCGCGTTAACTGTGCTGGGCTGAGTATACCGGCCCAAACACAGCTGTGGGAATCGTGCTTACAGCGCCACTTCGCGATTGTGAATGGTGTCTTTATTGCGTTGCTCGGTGCAGCGCCGAGTGAGCCAATCTGGGTCCATTTCCGGCACCGACGATAGCAACAGCTCGGTGTACGGATGATGTGGCGGCTGCAGTACTTGTCGCTTGGTGCCCTGCTCGACGATACGGCCCTGATTCATCACCAGAATGTCGTCGGCGATGCCGCGCACCGTGGCCAGATCGTGGGTGATAAACAGATAAGCAATGTTTAACTCGCGTTGCAGGCGCATTAACAGTTTCAAAATGCCCTCGGCCACTAGCTGGTCGAGGGCAGAGGTGACTTCGTCACAGATGATGAATTCCGGCTCGGCGGCCAGTGCTCTGGCAATGCCAACGCGCTGTTTTTGTCCACCGGACAGTTCTTCTGGGCGGCGATGCATAAACTGATCTGGGTCGAGTTCAATCAAACTCAGCAGCTCACGCACCCGTTGCTGCTTTTGCTCACCGCGCAGGCCGAGATAAAAACTCAACGGCCGACCGATGATGTCACCAATGCGCTGGCGTGGATTGAGCGCTGTATCAGGCATTTGGTAGATGAACTGAATATGGCGCAAATCGGCGCGCTGACGCTGGCGGTAGTTGCCTGCCAGTGGCTGACCTGCAAACAAAATTTCGCCCTGGCGGGGTGGCAGCAAGCCGCTGATCACTTTGGCCATGGTGGATTTGCCCGACCCCGACTCGCCCACCACCGCAACCGTGCGCCCGCGTGCGACGTCAAAATTGATGCCGTGCAGTACCGCTTTATCGCCATAGCTGGCATGCACGTCACGCAGGGTCAGAAGCGGCTCTCGGCGCTGGTCGGACTCGCTTTTGTCCGCCACCTGCAGAGCGCGCACCGACCACAGCGAGCGGGTATAGTCTTGTGTCGGCGCCGATAAAATACTGCGCGTGGGCGCCTGCTCGACGGTTTTGCCGTCTTTCAGCACCATGATACGGTCGGCCATCTGTGCCACCACTGCCAGGTCGTGGGTGATGTAAATAGCGGCGGTATTGTACTTTTCCACAATGCCGCGAATGGCGGCCAGCACTTCAATTTGTGTGGTGACATCCAGCGCGGTGGTGGGTTCATCAAAAATAATCAGTTGCGGCCGGCACGCCATCGCCATGGCGGTCATGGCACGCTGCAATTGACCGCCCGACAATTGGTGTGGATAACACCAGCCGATCTGCTGTGGGTTAGGGAGCTGCATTTGCTGGTACAACTGCACTGCGTCTTCGCGTGCGGTACTGAGTGAGCTGACGTTATGCAGCGTGGGCGACTCGCAGAACTGATCCAACAAACAATGTGCCGGGTTAAATGAGGCAGCGGCGGACTGAGCCACATACGCGATATCGCGCCCACGCAACTCGCGCCGTTGTTTTTCCGTCATCGCCAGCAAATCCTGGCCACGAAATTCGACGCTGCCAGCAGTAAACTCACAACCCGCGCGGGCGTAGCCCATGGTGGCTAAGCCAAGGGAGGACTTGCCGGCGCCCGACTCGCCCACCAGGCCCAACACTTCACCTGGGTGCAAATCAAAGCTGATGTTGTCGACGATGGTGTGCTGGTTCGCCTTCAGTTGCAGCTGGCGAACGCGCAGCAGGCTGTTAGAGGGTTGGCTCATCTGTGCTCCTCAGTCTTTCAGGCCGCTGGATTGATGCAGCATCCAATCGACAACAAAGTTAACCGACACTGCCAACAAGGCAATGGCGCCGGCGGGTAACAGCGGGGTGATATCGCCAAAGGTGATCAAGGTGGCGTTTTCTTTCACCATCGAGCCCCAATCCGCCGTCGGCGGCTGGATGCCCAGCCCCAAAAACGACAGCGCGGCAATAAACAAAAACACAAAACAAAAACGCAGGCCAAACTCCGCCACCAAGGTGGTGGTGATGTTGGGCAGGATTTCATGGCGAATCAGCCACCAGGTGCCTTCACCGCGCAGCCGCGCCGCTTCGACATACTCCAGCTGTACCACGTTCTGCGCCGCCGCCCGGGCCAAACGAAACACCGGTGCGATGTAAATCAGGGCAATCACCGCCACCATATTGCTCATCGATGGGCCGACAATGGCCAGCAGCATCAATGCCAGAATCAGCGGCGGCACCGCCATTAGGACATCGATCAGGCGTGACATCAGCAAGTCGAACCAGCTGCCTTTTAACGCCGACAAAATGCCCAGCAAGGAGCCAATAGAAAAGGCAATAGTGGTGGTGAACAGCGCCAGACCAACGGTATTGCGCGCACCGTAAATCAGTCGCGACAACATATCGCGGCCGAGATTATCGGTGCCAAACACAAACTCTGGGCTCCAAGGTTCATATTGCTCGCCGACAATGGCGGTTTCACCGTATGGTGCCAGCCACGGAGCAAACAGCCCAACCAAGGCCACCATCGCAATGACGGTGAGGCCAAACAGGGCAGAAAAGGGAATGGCTTTCAGCTTTGTCATCAACATCGAACACCTTTATCGCTGAGCATGGCGCAAACGCGGATTAGCAACAATTGCGACCACATCTGCCAGCAAGTTCAGCAAGATGTAGGTGCCAGCAAAAAACAAGCTGACCGCCTGAACCACAGGGATGTCGCGTTTAATCACCGAATCGACCAATAACTGCCCCAGGCCTGGGTAGACAAACACCACCTCAACCACCACCACACCCACAATTAAGTAGGCCAGGTTTAAGGCAATCACATTCACAATCGGGCCAATGGCATTGGGCAGGGCATGACGCAAAATGAGGCGCAGCGGGCCAACGCCTTTTAACCGCGCCATTTCGATGTAAGGTCGCGCCATCACATTCAGCAGCGACGCTCTGGTCATGCGCATCATATGCGCGACCACCACCAGAATCAGCGTCAGCGCCGGTAAGAAGGAGCGATACAAGGCCTCGCCTGTGGTGCTGGCGGTTTCCACCTGGGCCAGCGCCGGAAACCAGCGCAGTTCAATCGCCAGTACGGCGATCAATACATAAGCGACAAAAAACTCCGGCAGGGAAATGGCGGTCAGCGCGCTGGCATTGGTGGCGCGGTCAAACCAAGAGTTGCGCCACAAGACACACAAGATGCCCAGAATCAGCGCCAGCGGTACGGCAATCACCGCAGCAATAACGGCCAAAAACAGCGTGTTACTTAACCGCCCCGGCAGCAGTTCACTGAGCTCACGACCGTTAGCCAACGACTGCCCAAAGTCACCTTGCAGAGCGTTGCTTAACCACTGCAGGTATCGACTCCAGGCCGGTTGATCCAGCCCCAGTTGCTGGCGAAACGCTGCCACGGTCTCTGGTGTGGCGGCCTGTCCGAGCACGGCTTGCGCCAAGTCGCCGGGCAATAGCTCAATGCCGATAAAAATCAGCGCCGAGACGATAAATAACGTCACCAGGCCCAACGCTAAGCGTTGGCCGATGAGTATCAGTATGTGTTTCATGCAGCTTCCTCAGGCGACCCACCAGCGCTCGATGAAGCGTAAACAATCCAGATCCCACATTTCTGAAATTTGCTCTGGCATCTGCACCCTGTCGCTCATGGCCGACACATACTGACCAAACATCGGAATCAAAGCACCGCCATCATCGCGACATAAGCGCTGCATCTCGGCGTACATGGCGGCACGTTTTTGCTGGTCTAGCTCGGCGCGTGCATCGGTCAGTAGTTTGTTGAACTGCGGATTTTGCCAGCGTGTGGCATTCCATGCGGCGTCGGCGGCGTAGCCGGCAGAAAACATCAGATCGGGCGTTGGACGCCCGCCCCAATAACTGGTGCAAAATGCCTTGTTCATCCACACATTGGACCAATAACCGTCATTGGGCTCACGCACCACCTTCAGGTTGATATTGGCTTGGCGCGCGCTTTCGGAAAACAAAATGCTGGCATCAACAGCACCGGAAAACGCCGCATCCGAGGTGTGAATCTGCACGTCCAAGGACGACAAACCGGCTTTGCGCAAATAGTGTTTGGCTTTTTCCGGGTCGTACTGGCGCTGCGGCAGTTCGCTGGCGTAAAAAGGCATCGATGAGGCAATGGGGTGGTCGTTGCCGACTCTGCCGTAGCCCTTGAGCACCTTGCTCACCAGCGATTCGCGGTCGATGGCGTACTTCAACGCTTGGCGAACATTGGCGTCGTCGAACGGCGCTGCATTGACCATCATCGGCATGGTGTAGTGCAAGGTGCCGTTGGCGGTATGGATTTTCACCCCAGGCACACGTTTGAGCATGTGAATGGCTTTCAAATCCGGGCGGTCGATCAGGTCCACCTCGCCGGTCATCAACGCACTCATGCGCGCCGCTGGGTCGGCAATGGTATTCAGCTCCACCGTCGACAGGTGTGCACGCCCGGCTTTCCAGTAGCCTTCGCGACGCTTTAGTACCGCGCGCACACCGGGCTCAAATTCTTCCAGGCTGTAACCGCCGCTGCCAATACGCGTGGCTGGGTCGATCTTGCCTTTTACGGCTGGGCGAATGCCGAGGTGGTAATCGGCAAATACAAACGGGAAGTCGGCATTGCCGCCAGCCAGAGTGAATACCAGGGTGTGCGCATCCGGCGCTTGCATGTCGATGATTTGTGCCAGCAGCGGCTTGACGCCGGAAGTGGATTGCTCGCTGGTGTGGTGCTTTAGTGTGGCCAACACATCGGCGGAGGTCAGCGGCTGACCGTTGGAGAAAGCCACGTCGCGGCGCAGGTTAAAGGTCCAGATGCGGGCATCGGGCGAAGCTTCATAGTGCTCGGCCAGCTCCGCCTGCACTGATCCGTCGGGGGCGATTTCGGTCAGGTTGTTGAACACCGCGTAGCCGAGGGAAAACATGAAATCGTTGGCGTAGGTGGCCGGGTCTAATGAGTCCGACGAGCTGCCTTGAGCAAAGCCCACTGTTAGCCGACCGCCCGGTTTCGGCGTGGCCGCCATGGCGGAGTTGGCCATGCTGCTGGCGCCAGCCAGGGTGATGCCCATGGCCGTGGCCTGTTGCATAAATGTGCGCCGCGAAATTCGTCGGTGTTGCAGGTCGTGAGTCAATTGTTTGATGGACATGCGTTCCTCCTCAAATCGCCGCTGCGCGAGCCGCTGATCACCACAGGGTGATTTACACGGGCTGGCACTGCGGCCATGGCGGCGCGGTGGCCGCTGTTATTGTTTTACAGCTTGACGGCGATGCTTTTGGTTTTGGTGTAAGCATCCAACCCTTCCCAGCCTTTTTCTTTGCCAAATCCGGACTTGCGCGAGCCGCCAAAGGGCAATTCTACGCCGCCCGCCCAATAGTCATTGATGGTGACCTGACCGGCGTCAATGTCGCGTGCCAAGCGCAGTGCGCGCTGAATATCGCGGCTATAAACACCGCTCACTAGCCCAAATTCGGTGGCATTGGCCGCTGCCAGCGCTTCTTCATCGCTGTCGACTACTTGCACCGCCAGCACAGGTCCAAATACTTCTTGCTGCACCAAGGGATCGTCCATGGACAACTGATCGACCACCGTGGGCTGATAGAACCAGCCACGGCCGCTCACCGGGTCGGAAGTAATCTGGCCACCGCAAACAATGTTACAGCCACGCTGGCGAGCGGCCTCGACATGTTGCTCGATGCGCTGCAAATGCAGTTCTGAGTTGATCGCCCCCATGTCTGGATTGGTCATTGGGTGGCCCAGTTTTATCGACTGCGCCAGCTCTACCACGCGCGCTAGCAAGGCCTGATGAATACGGCGGGAGACGATTAAGCGCGACCCGGCGGAGCAAATCTGCCCGGCGTTAGAGAAAATCGCCCAACGTACGCCTTCGGCGGCGGCGTCGAGATCGCAATCGTCCAGTGCGATCAGCGGTGACTTGCCGCCCAGCTCTAACGTCAAACGGGTAATGTTGGGCGCTGCCGATTGCATGACATGAACGCCGGTGTCGACGGAGCCGGTAAAGGTCACGTGTTGAACGCCCGGGTGCGACACTAATGGCGCGCCAGCATCGCTGCCAAGGCCGGTAACGACATTGACCACACCCGCCGGCAAACCGGCCTCGCTGAACAGTTGCGCCAACAATAGCGCGGTAAAAGGCGTGGTCTCAGCCGGTTTGGCGATGACCGTGCAGCCTGCTGCCAGCGCCGGAGCTACGCCACGAATAAAGGTCGAGGTGGGGTAGTTCCAGGGAATGATGTGCGCCGTCACGCCAACCGGCTCGCGTACGGTCCAGGCCATTTGCTCAGGCCCTAACGGCACTGAACGACCGTCCAGTTTGTCGGCCGCGCCAGCATAATATTCCAGCAATCGCGCTGAACCTTGCACGTCGCCGCGAGCTTCGCTCAGGGTTTTGCCCGAGTCCAGACATTCCACCGTGGCGATCAGTTGTTCTCGCTGGCGCAGTAATTGCGCCGCTTTTAACAAAATACTCGCGCGCTGCGCTGGTGCTGTGTGGCGCCATGTAGCAAAGGCCTGCTGCGACGATTGCACTGCTTGCTCGATATCGTCGGCATTGCCAGCGGCAAAGCGGCCGAGAACGTCACCGCTGCCAGGGTCGTAGCTGGTTAAGTACTCTTGGCTGTGGCTGGTAACAAACTGACCATCAATAAAATGCTGATCCGGCAGTGGTTGAGTCAAATGCTGAGCGACGGACGGCGCTGTGGTTTGCGTCATGAGGCAATCTCGCTGTGTTGATACTGCGACTTGGCCAGCCATTCTGGATGAATCTCGACGCCCCAACCGGGAGCGTCCGTCACCATCGCCTGGCCGTTGCGAATGTCATAGGGGGAGTGCGTGAACAGGCCCTCTTGCCAGGGGTAATAGTCTGGCCCTTCAATGGAGAATTCGAGGTAACGTCCAGCGTTAGGGATGGCGCGCAACAGGTGCATGGTAAACAAGGTCACCAGCGACAAATTTGCGCAGTGCGGTGTACACGCGAGGCCAGCCTGCGCTGCCCAGCGCGCCACCTTGAGGGTGCGCAACATGCCGCCCAAATACAGCACATCGGGCTGCACTATGTTCACCACACGATCGTCAATCATGCGCTTCCAGGTGGATAAGTCACAATCTTGCTCGCCACCGGTGACGTCCAGTGATAAGGCGTCGGTGACTTGTTTGGTTTGCTCCTGGCGCCAGTAGGGGCAAGGCTCTTCAAAGTGTTCGATACCGTATTGTTGCAGCAGCTGGCCGACCTCTATCGCCCGTTCGGGAGAAAAACACGAATTGGCGTCGACCAGCAGTGACACCTCGTCACCCAAGTGAGCGCGAACACTGGCAACAATGGCTTCGGTGCGTCCGGGCCATTCGTCTTGGTCGTGGCCGCATTCGCTGCCAATGCGAAACTTAAATGCGTCAAAACCGAACTCATCGCGCAAGCGCACAAAGCGCTCAACTTCATGCTCTGGAGTGATATCGCGGCGCATGGATGAAGCGTAGGCGCGCAGTGGCCCAGGGGTTCCGCCCAGCAGCTCAGTTACGGCTTTGCCTTGCTGCTTGCCACGCCAATCCCATACTGCGGTATCCAGTCCGGCTAACGCCCGATTCATATAGGTGCCGGGAAACTTATGTTCGCGCTCTGGAATTACGCGCACCAGTTGCTCCAGTTCATCGGTTGAGCGGCCCAACGCCCACGGCGCGATCTGGCGATGAAACACCTGTGCGGTAATGTCTGAGTTGTAGGTCGACAGTTGTCCCCAGCCTTGCTGGCCGTCGTCTGTGGTCAGGCGTACAAAGCCGACGTATTCGTTGCAAAAGGTTTCTAGGCGCGAAATGATCATCGCCGATGGTCCTCCAAAATTAAGCCAGCCGCTTTGTGCGCCAACATCAGGGTTGGTGCATTGGTATTGCCTGAGGTTAGGTTGGGAAATACCGACGCATCTACCACGCGCAGGCCACGAATGCCATGCACCCGTAAGCGGGAGTCGACCACGCCGCTGGCGGCACTGGTGCTCATGCGGCAACTTGATACCGGGTGGTAGACGGTGCCACTGCGCTGGCGAAAATCTTCAATCATGGCGTCGTCGTCCAGTTGGTTGAGATCGACATCCATCGGGGCTTTGATCAGCCGCTGCAGCCCTGGGGTATTGATAATGGAGCGCAGCAAGCGGCCGCCAAGCAGAATGTCGTCGACATCCTTTTGTGTGCTCAAGTAGCGCGGCTCGATCACAGGCGCATCATGAATGCTACGGCTACGGATCGACACCTGGCCGCGGCTGGTCGGGCGCGACGGCTGAAATGAGATGATGAATCCGGCAAATGGGTCCGGGTTGATGATCGGCCGTTTGTTGCTCGGGCTGGTGGTGTAGGTCACCGGATTAAAATACAGCTGCATGTCGGCGTGTTGCGCTGCTTCGTGGGAGCGCACAAAACCACCGCATTGGTTGACGCTCAGCCCCAATGGGCCTCGGCGTGTCAGAGCGTAGGTTAGGCCGGCTTTGAGTTTGCCGTACCAGGGCGACAGTTGATTGTTAAGCGTCGGCTCCGTTGCGCGGTAGTAATAGCTGACGGCAATGTGGTCCTGCAGGTGTGCACCGACAGATTCATTCACCAACAGCGGAGTGATGCCATGCTGTTGCAATAGGGCATCCGGGCCAATGCCAGACAGCTGCAATATCCTTGGCGAGTCGACGGCGCCGGCGCTGATGATGACTTCGCAGTTGGCCGTGACCTCAATGCGCTGCCCCTGGTGCTGATAAATCACGCCTTGGGCACGATCGTCGTCAAAGCGAATGCGCTGGACATGGGCATGGGTGTGCAGGGTGACATTGGCGCGCTTGAGTGCTGGTTTAAGGAACGCATCCGCCGCCGAGCAGCGCAGACCCTTGCGGGTAGTGATGGCGTAGTGGCCCACACCCTCTGGCTCAGCACCGTTGAAGTCGGCGGTGTACGGTAAACCCGCTTGTTCAGCGGCGGTAAAAAAGTGTCGATTGGCGCGATGAATATGCGCGCCGACGTCGCTCACGGCTTGGCGACCTGAGCCATGCTCCTGACCTTGCTGGTTGATGCGCATTTCGATCGCTTCGAAGTGCGGCTTCACATCCGACCAGCCCCAGCCTGTTGCTCCGGCAGCTTGCCAATCGTCGAAGTCATGGGGCAAACCACGGCAATACACCAAGGCGTTGATGGAGCTGGAGCCGCCCACGACTTTGCCTCGTGGCCAATAAGCGCGGCGGTTGTTGGTACCTGGGTCTGCTTCGGTTTCGTACTTCCAATTGACCCGCTCGTCATAAAACAGACGGCCATAGCCGATGGGCATTTTTATCCACGGGCTGCTGTCTTTGCCACCGGCTTCCAATACCAATACCGAGTACCGTCCGCACTGCGACAGTTGGTCTGCCAGAACACAGCCCGCAGAGCCCGCGCCGACAATGATGTAGTCGTAGGTGGTGTTCAACAAGACCTCCGCTGGCAGTGATGAGGTAAAAATTCGTAGGTAATGTCAGCCGATTGGCTGAGGTATTTAGTTTGAGTGCAAAAAGTATTTCATCGTTGTTGAGCGAAAACAAACAAAGTAATATGGCCTTAAGACCTAATTTTATTTGTCGTTATGGCCCAAAAAGTTCCCCCGTTACAATGGCTGAGAGCGTTTGAAGCGGCTGCTCGTTACGAGAGTTTTGCTGCCGCTGCGAAAGAGATTCACCTGACTTCTGCCGCTGTCAGCCATCAAGTTCGCTCGCTGGAGGAGTACTTAGGCTTCAAAATGTTTGAGCGCTTGCCACGTGGCTTGCGCTTAACCGATATGGGGCGTGCGTATCTGCCTTCGGTGCGGAAAGCCTTTGATGATTTAACGGTATCGACCCTCGGGCTTTTTGGCGCCGATGAGCAAAAAGTACTGACCGTCAGGGTGTCGACCAGCTTTGCCAGTTTGTGCCTAGCGCCGGTGCTGGGTGAGTTTCGCCGTCAGTATCCACACATAGACGTGCGTCTATACACCGCTGTTTGGGCCGACCGCCCTGAGCATGATGATGCCGATTTGGAAATACGCTTTGGCGATGGCTTGTGGCAGGGCTGGAACGTGCAGCGGCTGACCCACGAAACCTCCATCTTGGTCAGCGCTCAGCCTATGCAGCAACCGATGACGGTGCAGGATTATCTGCGCCAGCAGGCGCAGTCGGGCATTATTCAAATCATGGGTTGCGAAGGCTTGTGGATGCGATTACTGCGCCGCTATGGCATTGAGCAAGACAACGAGGTCACGGGGTTGATCACTGATAACTCGTTAACGGCATTGGAGCTGGCGCGCAATGGTTTGGGAGCGACGTTGGTGTCGCAACGTTTTGCGCTGCCTTATCTGGAATCTGGGCAGCTGTGCCGACCGGTGGAAGCCTATGTTCCAGTGGAGCAGGGGCATTATATTTTGTTGCCAGAAGGCCAACGGGTGGCCAAACCCGAGGCCTTGTTGTTTAAAAACTGGCTTTGCCAGCGGTTGGCGCAACCTGCACCAGCCGTATAAACACAACGTCTAAATTAGAAAATCCCAGTCCTCGCTGGTTTGGTAGTGCTGTTGCATTTCTTGTGACATTACGAAGCCATACAGTACCTCGTCATGGGTTCCGCCTGCTGCCAAAAAGTTCTTCCAGTCGATTAACCCAGTAGGATCTGGGGCTCTCCCCAGCAACGCGTCGTAGTACAAAACCAGCAGCTGATCATCATCTAGTGAGGCTGGATCAACGCCTCGCTGCTCTAGGAACTCTTGCGAGTACAAAACACCATTAACAATATCGCCGACACTGGCACCCTGGTCGAGAAGATGCGCCCAAGATTGGAAGCCGCCAATGTCGGCTTGTCTGTCTAGCATTTGAACATATAGGGCCGCTAGCCAGTCATGATTCTGATCGTACTCGACGACCAAGTTTTGGTCATAAAAACTCAGAGTTTCGACATTAATCAGCGTATCGGTTTCATTAGGGTTATTCACATGGGTGATCCGCGTCACCGCGTTGTCGCGTTCAATCAGAAAGTCTTCACGATCTCCACTGATTACGACCACATCGCTTCCCTGTCCACCGTGCAACAGGTCGCTACCCGTGCCACCAAGCAAGGTATCGTTGCCTTCATCACCAAACAACCAATCGTCTCCACCGCGTGAGCCGATGGTGTCGTCGCCAGAGCCACCGTGCAGCTCGTCGTCATCGGCGCCAAGCACGATGTTTTGGTTGCCGCTACCAGCAAATACCACGTTGCTGCCAGCACCGCCACGCACCTGCACATCGCCAACGATGATGGCGAACTCGATGTTATCCAAATCGATCACGGTACCCGCAGGCAGCTGACTGGCGTCAAGCACCATAACCTCGGTTTTGTCACCCTCGACGCCGCTGACTTTGATCGGCTCAGACGGCGCCTCGCTGCCATTACTGGTAAAGGTCACTTGGTTGAGCCAGCCGGCACCAATGCCATTGAGCCATTGATCCAAGCCGTTGATCATCGAGAACCAGTCCGATGCTGGTGCGGAATCGCGCAGCAAATACAACCCATCGCGGAACGAGGTTTGGTCGATGGCGGTTTCATTGGCACGAGCGTTGGCGCCGATGCCTCCGGGTAGGCGCAGTGTGGTCACTGGCTGGTTGTCGCCATCAAAATGCAGCGGAATGTCGGCCAGGTTGCTGCTGCTGTCCGTGTCCTGACGGTTGCTTGGTACCGCGGATATGGTGACCTTACTGACGCTTTGACCGTTTTCCGTCACCGTTTGCTGCTGCACCGGCGTGCCGTCGATCACTGTGGTGGTCGGTGTTGGGTTGGCGGACGGCGGTGGTGGTGCTGCGGCGACATCAAAGGTCAACGTATTACTAGTCGCAGCAAACACAGCGCCGTCATTCACGCTAAAGACCAGCGTGGCGTAAGCAGCACCGCTTTCACCGCTGGTAGGGGAAAATTGCAGCAAGGTAGCGTCAATATCCGCCACGCTGATGACATCGCCATTGTTCACGGCATTGCCATTGAGCGTCAGTATGCCAGCCGCTGGTACGGTATCGATGCGCACGGATTGCAGGCTATCACCAAGGTCAACGTCGCTAAAACCAAAGTCGGCGGTGGTAAAGGTATGGGTGCCGTTGTAGCTGATGTTGACCGTGTCATCGGCAGCGGTCGGCGCATCATTCACCGGGGTAATGTCGAGGTTGACGCTGCCTAAAGCGGTAATAGTACCGCCATCGTTCACGCTCAAGCTCACGGTGGCGGCGTCGTTGCCAGCCAGGTTTTCGCCCGGCGTATGGGTGATGTTGGCGCCATTGAGATAAGAGTCGATAGCGGCGATGGTGCCGGTCAAGGTGAGTGCCGCTGAGGCACTGCCGCCTATGGTCACGCCACCCCCGCTGGTGGCCGCTAGCGTACCGGCGCTGGCGGTTAAGGTCAGGGTAACGCTCCCTGTGGTGTCGACATCCGACAGGGTCGCGGCGGATAAATCCAGGTTGGCGGCGGTGTCTTCGGTAAAGCTGACATCGCTGATTAAGCCAACCAACTGCGGCGCGTCGTTGACGGCTGTCACCACCACGCTGACATCCGCACTGCCACTGGCCTGGCTATCGGAGATAGTGATGTTGATGGTACGGGTGGAGTCGGCCGGGCTTTCCCCCGTGGCTTCAAAGGTTAACGCCCGCAGCAGCGACTGGGTCAATGCCGGTGTTGAGTTGGCATTGAGGTTAACGGCAAAGTCATTGCCTGCGGCAATGTTATTCACCAAGGTACCAATCACGGTGCCAGACACCGACACATTGGAACCTGCGGTGGTGCCGGCCAGGCTGACTACGCCGCTGGTATCCACCGACAAAACGTCGCTCGCGGCATCGGCATTGTTGGTGACACTCACCGTGAAGGTACCGCCATTGAAGTTGGCTGAGTCGGCATCGGTGAGGGTGGCGTTGCTGCCAGCATCCAGTAATACGGTGCCGCCGCCTTCGGAGGCGTTGATGCTGTCGCCGTCCAGATTGTCCATGACTGGTGGGTTAGGTGTGACGCGGATGGTAAAGCTGCCGCTGTCGTCGGCATCGCCGCCGTTGGCAATGCCATCGGCATCGTTGAGCGTCAGGGTAAAGTCACGATCGTCCAGCACCGACGGTGCTTCGTAGCGCAAGTTCTGTAGCAAGTTCTGTATCAGTGCACTGCTGGCATTAGCGCCGAAGTTGATGGTGACATCATTGCCGCCTTGACCGTCGTCAGTGACATCCACGGTACCTATCGAGGTACCAGATACTGCAATGTTCTCCCCGGCGCTAATGCTGGCATCGCCACCTGACGTCACTGTGGTGCCGTCAACAAACCAATTGCCATTGGTGGTGCCGCTGGTTTGCGCCAAGGTGATAAAGCCACCGTTGTAGTCCGTGCTGTCGGCATTGGTGACGCCAGCGTCGGCAAAGCCACTTAGCGCCTGGGCACCGTTACCGGCCACCACTTGGCTGGTCTCGGTATACACATTGCTCACCACCGGCGCATCGTTTACACCGGTCAGCGACACCGTGGAGGTTAAGTTCGGCGTAGCTGCGTTGCTGCCGCCATTGGCTGTGCCGCCACTGTCGGTGACGCTGGTGATGGTGACAACACGATTGCCGGCGGTGGTGGGGTTGTCTGAGCTGTTGCGGTAAGTCAGCCCGTCGACCAGGGTTTGCAGCTGCGCTTCTGATAGCGTGGCACCCGTAAACGAGACCGTGGCGGTACTGCCAGTCACCGACACATTTGTCGTTAGGCCATTGAGAGTGGTGTTGACCGAGTTGCCGTTGGTCAGAGCCACATCTGAGCCATCGAACGACAGGATTTCGCTACTGCCGTCGGCGACATTGGTGACGGTCAGGGTCAGCCCGCTGAAGGTCTGCCCGGTTTCGACGGTATCAGCGCTGACGGTGTTGAACAGATCCTGCGCAGCGCCGCCTTCTGTAAAGGTAGGGTTGCCGCCGGTGGCGGTGACGCTGGGGGCATCGTTGACATCGGTGAGGCTCGCCGTAATCGACCCGGTGCCGTTGGCCGCGCCGTCACTGATGGTAAAGTCCAGCTGAACATTAGCCGCCGGGTCATTACTGCTGTTGCTGTAGCGAATCGCTTGCAGCACTTCGTTTACCAGCGCGGTGGTCGGTGTGGTGCCGTTGTCGGCAAAACTCAGCTGTAACTGACCGTTGCCGGTGTTGGCGATGGTGGCGATCGCGTTACCGCCAGCCGAGACGGTGCCACCGCCATTGGGGCCACCGGCGACGGTCAAGTTGCCGCCCGTGAGCACACTGAACAAGTCCGAGGCATCGGTGCCGCCATTGCGGGCAATCGTAAGGCTGGCACCGGAGTAATCGCCGTTGCCGCCGTTTAAGGCATCCAGCTCCTGATCTGAAATGGTGGCATTGGCATCCAACTGTACCGCTGCGCCGCTCTCGGTATAGCTTGGCGTGCCATCCAGACCGTTAAACACCGGTGCGTCGTTCACCGCATTAATGGTCACACTGGCGGTATCCGAGGCGGTGGAAAACGGCGTTGCGTTGCCAGTTGTTGAGGCATTGGCGGTGCCGCCAGCGCTGCCAGAGGATTTATCCCAAGCGTGGAAAGTAATGGTGGCCGTGCCGCTGTAATTAGCATCGGGCACAAAGCGAATTAACTGAGTACTGCCGCCGCTCAAGCTGCCATCGAGCAGCCGCGCGGTGGCGGTAAGATCGACACTGCTGCCTGTGGTACCAGAAAAGTTGTTCCAACTGGTGCCGTTGTCGGTGCTGTATTGCCAAATACCATTGGTGTTATCGACTTGGGTCACGGCAATGGCTTCCACCGCGCCGCCATCGACGTCGGTAATCGAGCCATCGACCACCATAGCGGCGACGCTGGTGCCCGGGTTATTGGCGTTGTTAGAGCCGTCGTCGTCGCCATCGGCACCAGAGCCATCGTCATCACCGGCGTCTTCGTCGACGGCGGTTAAAACCGGCGACTGAGCGGCATCCAAACTGGGCGCATCGTTAGCGGCGGTGATGTCGGCGTTGACGCTGCCGAGGGCAACGTTGCCCGAACCGTCGCCGTCATTGGCGGTGACGGTGAAGGTGGAGGCATCGTTGCCACTGTCGTTGCTGGCCCCGATCCACTGGATATTGCTGGCCGTGTCCAGGTAGGTGTTGATGTCTGCAGCTGTCCCAACCAGGGTAATCGTGGTGGCATTGACCAATGTTTCTGTGACGCCGCCGCCAACACCGGCACCATCGGCTGGGCTGGCAAAGGTGCCCTCGCTCGCCGTGAGCGTCACAGTGAGGGTGGCGCTGTCCACATCGGCAAAGGAAACGGCTGAGAGATCCACATTGCCCTGAGTGTCTTCGCTAAAGGTGAGGTCGGTCGGCAGCCCTGTCGCCGTCGGGTCATCATTGGCTGGTGTGATATCGGCGTTGATGGTGCCAAGGGCGACATCACCGGAGCCATCGCCATCATTGGCCGTGACAGTGAAGGTGGAGGCATCGTTGCCACTGTCGTTGCTGGCTCCCGTCCACTGGATGTTGCTGGCCGTGTCGAGATAGGTATTGATGTCTGCAGCCGCCCCGATAAGTGTAATCGTGGTGGCGTTGACCAGTGTTTCTTCTACCCCTCCGCCAACTCCGGCGCCATCGGCGGGGGTCGCGAAGGTGCCTTCGCTGGCCGTGATGGTGACGGTGACGTTGCCGCTGTCTACATCCGCGAAGGTCGCCGCAGACAAATCTAGATTGCCCTGGGTATCTTCCGTAAAGGTAATGTCGCTCACCAGCCCTGTGACCGTCGGATTGTCGTTTACGGCAGAGATGTTAATGGTGACGGTATCGGCCGTGCCGTTGGAAGTGCCATCGTTGGGCGTCACCGTCAGCGTGGCGGCGGTGGTGTCGTTGCTATCGGAGGTAAATAGAATGTTGCTGGTATTATCGAGAAAGATATTTAAATCCGCCTCGCTTCCTGCCAGTGTCATGCTGTTGGTGCCCGAGCCGGCCACGGTGACGCCATCGGCGGTGCCATTACCGCCCAGTGCCGCGATGGTGCCGCGATTGACGCTCAGTGTCAGAGTAATGGGGTCGTCCAGCTCGGCGTCGGAAATGTTATAAGCGGATAAATCAATCGCCGTAGCGACGTCTTCGGTGGCTGTATCATCGGCCGGTGTGCCGCCAAGGCTGGGCGGGTTGTTTGGCGGAATGGCATCGTCAATGATGATATTGTTAAGTGACGCGTAGCCTGCGCCATCGTCAAAGAATATCCGAACCTCATCGACGTTCTGATATAAAGCGTTTGCTGATAAATCTTGGTTAACACGAGAAGTATTGCCGTTGGCATTAAAGTTGACGGTACTGCTCGCCACCATGTTGTTATCAAGATAAGCAACAATACTCATGGCTTCGCCGTTTTGATTGCCCCAGTCGTAAAAATCAAAACCATTAAACTTAAACTCGGAGCCATCGCTGCTTTTGACCGCCATCCCCCCCATTCACCACCGAATGAATTGAAGTCTACGGTTAATCCAGTAAAACCGTCTCCACTGCCTATGTCGCCACTATCAAACCAATTCATACTATTGGTTTTAGTACCACTGGAGTTACTAATATTTAGTATCTGAATAGTAATGCCAGCAATATCTGTACTACCGCCTTCGCCATCCTCGGCTATGTGGTCGCTGTCCCAGCCATTGTCATTGGAAGAAAAAGTCAGCGTGGTGGCGGCTAAGGTGTGGCGATACAGATCAGCAGCAATGGCCTGGCTGGTTAACTCGATGGGTCCATGGTCCAACCGCCAGTTCGGTCCATTTTCCGACAGCCCGATAGTCTCGCTCGCTGCTGCAACTGGGCGCTGTAGCAGTTGCGACAATTGCTGAATAAATAACTGACCGGTACCGCCTCGTGCAACTTCACAGCCATACAGCAAAACCCCGTGGTGAATCTGCTCGCCTAATTGCTGCAATGGTGTGGCTAAATCGGTTAACGAGGTTAGATCAATTTTGCTGTTACCAATGTGCAGCTGTCCAGGTTCTGCGTGGCAGAAAGCATGCAGATGATCAGCCCCGCCGATAGTACTGAGTTGCTTGATGAGCTGGGTGAGTGGGTTGCCATCTTGGCAGATGAATAATGGCGTTAATCCTTGTTGTTGCACCTGATCAGCGAGAATGTCCGCATCATTGAGTGTTGGGTCGATCAGGGCAATTCCTGTTTTGCTTGATGCCATAATGACGTCCTCGCTACCTCTGTTTTGTTATCTGTATAACCACTGCCTAGGGTTATTACTTTAGTTCATTAAGCCCAACATCAATCAGCATGTACAGTTTCATTGTGTAGCTCGTCCGTGAGCCAGAAAGGTCATGATCGGGGTGGGAAAACCCCCTGAATGGCAATGCAGTAACGCAGGCCTAGCTGAGGTGGAATCGTCTCTATGGGCACTGATTGGCCAGTGCTTTCTATTTCCACGCTGCCCTCTGCTGTGGTGGTAACTAAGCCACTCGAAAAGGCCATACCAGCCACTGAGCCAATAGGCGCGCCAGCGCCAGGGGACCAAATGGCTGCGGCGCTAGGCCCTCCTGGAGAGGCCGTTATATGGGTTGTGCCAGAGGGCGTTGTGGTATTACTGCCGGAATTCGCGTAAATCGGAATGTATGCATCTGAGTACGTGATATTGATTTTCTGACTCTCACCTTCAAATTCGGCTTGGTGTGTGTGCGGCGGCATATGAATCGGTGAAAGAACAGTCTCTTCTTCGCCGCGTTTTTGACCCAGCGCCACAGGCGAGAGCCCGACTCCTGTACCTACACCTACGGCTGTGCGTCCACGCATATCTGGCAGCTGAAAATTTGTTCTGCCGTCACCGCCAAAATTGAAGCCCAGTATGGCGAATAACGTTTGGTAGTTGTTAATAGCCAGAGTCTGGCCATTGGCTTCTGCGTAGTCTCGCGGGCAGTAGCTAGCAGCGGTAACACACATAGATCCAATATAAGGCGTTGTGCTGCAGGTCGCGTGGCTATTGCTGGCACTCCAGAAGGCTATCGTGCCGGTTAAAGTGATCAAGGCTGTTTTCATGATGAGTTCCTTTTCATTAAAAGCTTAAGTTCGCGGCGGGAAGACGCCGTCAGTGACGATGCAATGCAAAACGCCCAGTTGCGGCGGAAGTACTTCGACTGGCAGCTGTTGGTTGTTTTCGGTTGTGGATACCAACACGTCGCCCGCAGGGGTGTAGTCGCCCTCGGCTGAAAACTGAGGCAGCTGCCAGTCGCCGATCACACCTCCTGAACCATCCGACCAGATGGCAGCCGCCGCAGGGCCACCACTGGGCGACGTGGTGAGTTTGCTATTGGTGCCGGGGATGGTTGCGGCATTGGGGTTGGCATGTATCGGCAAGGTGAAATAATTGCCTATTCCTTGGACGAATTTTGTAATAGGGGTATACGTGGCTATATGGCTATGGGCAGGTACATCATAAACCCACGAGATTTCACTCCCTCGAAACCATCCAGCATCTACAAAATTTAAACCTGGCCCAGTACCGACATGGACTGGTGTGCGGCTGCGTAAATCTGGCAGAGCGAAGTTTGTTCTACCGTTTCCTCCGTATTGGGCGCCGATAACGGCAAATAGTGCGGGGTTTGAGTTGATGTTCAGCAGCTGACCGGCAGCGAGCTGAGTTTTGCGCGGGCAGTAGCTTCCAACCATGGTGCAAATAGAACCAATATAAGCCGTGTCTTCTGGCTCACAGCCGGCGGATACCGAGCCACAGAAAAAACTGCCTAATAGGGCCAGTGGATAGGTGAACGATTTCATTTCATTACCTCTGCTCCTTGAGTGATTGAGGTGCCTACACCATGTTTCGTTGTTTGGTGTCCATGCTAATAAAGTCTGAAATCCACCTGTTTTACAGCCATTTGTGTTACACCAGCTAACATCACTGCTGCAAACGGCGCGGTAAAGCGACGTGATAAAGCGGCGTGGCAGACGAGAACAGAGGGTCAGGTGGATACGTGTTACGGCGCAACATCAGCGCATTCATGCTGAGTAAAAAGGAATGGCGCATTCGGTAACGGGATTGAACCACTAAAGAGTGACTATCTAGAGTGAGCAGTGCGGGCACAACAGGCTGGCTGCATACCAGCCTGTTGTGTGATGACGGGGAAAACTGCGAAATCGGTATGAGTTAGGTGCGCGGCGGGAATATGCCCTGAATGGCCACGCAATAGCGCATTCCCAGCTGTGGGGGGCGGTTATAGAAGGATTGGCCGCCGCCAGTATCGCCAATCTTAACCGCACCACCGACGGAGCCTGTGGATTGAACACCACCTACGGTGGCGAGGCTGTCTGACTGTGTTTCTGCCCAGGCTTCATCCGCCCAAATGGCTGCTGCATTTGGGCCTCCAGGGGAGGCGGCCAGGTAATTTTGACTGGCGCTGGGCGTTGTCACATTACTGCCAGAGTTTGGCATGATTGGTATGGCGACTTGTACGTTAATAGCACCTGAGAGCGAGGCGGCGTGATTATGCGAGGGTAAATTGGCTAAGGTAAGCGTGACAAACTCATCGCCTAGCCTTTCGCCTTGAGTAACGGGTTGGATACCAGGGCCGCTTCCGACGCCAACGGAAGAGCGTCCTCGTAGGTCTGGTAAGCCAAAGGTGGTTCGCCCGTCGCCGCCATAATTGGTGCCCATAATCGAAAACAGCGCGCTGTATTGGGTAATCGACATCAACTGGCCATTGGCCTCTGCAAATCCACGGGGGCAATACACGGCGGCCGTCATGCACACCGAGCCGAGGTAAGGCTCCGGAACACAATTCGCCTGTGCCGTGTTGATAACAGGCAAGGATAAAAATGCCGTCAAAAGTGACATGCGTGTGCGAGTAATCGTCATTGGAAACTCCATCCATAGTCCGATGAACTGGGAATAGTTCGAATAGTTTGCTGAACTGGCAATCATCCAGTCACGGACGACGGCGTCGGCTTTTCCAATTCTGCCGCAGGAAATAGTGACAACGGCTGATGTTTAGCGAAGAAATACAGGAAGGTGGGGTTTGAAAATAAGGCGCACGAACACAGGTCGTGCGCCTTATGGTTTAACTGACGGTTTTGAGAGGAATACGTGCCGCAGGAACATCGGGCAGTTCAATGCCCAGGTTGTTTTGTTCAAACACTTTATCGGCACGGTAACTCGAGCGCACCATAGGGCCGGAAGCGACTTCCATAAAGCCTTTTTCCAGCCCCACATCACGGTAATGATTGAACTGCTCTGGGGTGACATAACGATCCACCGGCAGGTGGTTTTTGGTCGGGCGTAAATATTGACCCAAGGTCAAAATGTCCACACCGATGGCTCTGAGTTCGTCCATGGTTTGATAGATTTCTTCGTCGGTCTCGCCGATGCCCACCATCAAACTGGTTTTTACCAATACGTTTGGGTTATGCCGTTTGGCAAAGGCCAACACATTCAGGGTTTGCTCATAGCCAGCACGCGGGTCACGCACCACATGGGTGAGGCGCTTAACGGTTTCGACGTTCTGGGCAAACACATCTAGGCCTGAGTCCACCACTTTGGCAACGTGTGCTTCGATGCCATCAAAATCCGGAGTCAGCGCTTCGACTTTGACGTTCGGTGTGCGTTGTTTAATCGCGTTCACGCAGGCGGCGTAGTGAGCTGCACCGCCATCGTCTAGATCGTCACGATCCACCGACGTCAATACGATATAGCGCAGTCCCATCAGTTCCACAGACTCAGCGACGTTGGCCGGTTCGTCTTTGTCTAACCAGCCGTTGGGGTTGCCCGTGTCGACGGCACAGAACTTACACGCACGAGTACAAACCGAGCCCATCACCATGATGGTGGCAGTGCCGTTATTCCAACATTCGCCCATATTTGGGCAGTGGGATTCTTCGCACACCGTGCTTAAGCGATGCTCGCGCACATTGGCTTTGACCTCTTCAAAGCGTTGGCCGCCTGGGATCTTGGCGCGCAGCCATTTGGGCTTGCGACCTACCGGCATTTCCTCGCTGTCTTTGCGCGCTTTGATGCCGTCTTTGATGGCGCTGAAGCCATGCTCACTTTGGAATTTGCTGCCACTGCGAATCGGCGTGGAGTCATTACTCATGACGTCTGTGGATACCTCTCGGCCCGCTGCTCTGTTGGCTTGCAAGGATACCATGGCGGTGCAGCTGATGCCGAGTTGGTAGAAAGTCGCATGCGGCAATACTGTGTCGAGTTGATGCGACTTTCCTGTCGTGAATGGGCTGTCTCGTCAGTGGTTTAACTCGGTGGTTTAGTTCGGTGAATTGTCTCGATGGCTGAGCACTAGTAGCGCTCGGCCACCAAGGTGCTGTTGCGGCTGTCGTAATCGAAGTTGTCCCATTGCCAATGGTCGAACAACTCTCCCAGTTGAGCGCTGCCAATCAGTCGGCTCATGCCCTGATCGAAACGTTGCGCTAATTCACGGCCGCGCTCGGTATCGGCAAACGCCACATAAATGGGGTGGGCATCCACGGTGAGCACTTCCCAGTGCTGCGGGTCGAAATGGCCGTTTTGAATATCGAACCACAAACTGTTGCGCGCGTTGATGACAACATCCAGACGGCCTTGCTGCAGATGGTGCAGTAAATCCTGGTGGTAGCGCGGCTGGCGTGGTTTCAATAGCTGGTCGTCCGCGCCGTCGATTCGGTAGCCATTGACCTTACCCACGGTCATGCCCTGCAGCGCTTGCCAGCCCTGCCATTGCATACTGCCTTTGCGAAACACCACAGATACAACGTCACTGTCCAGGTGCCAGTCCGGGAGTACCAAGCCAGCCGCTTGCGCCTCACGTTCGTAAATGCCCACCACGGCATCGGCTTTTTTGTAGCGCACCAGCCCTACCGCTCGGGTGTAACTGCCGGTTTCGGCTTTTACTTCAATGCCTTGTGGTTCAAAGATGGCTCGCAGCATATCCCAGTACAGGCCGCTGCCGTCACGGTGAGTGGCGTTGCTGCGATTTTCAGCGGTAATGTGAATGCTGCTCAGCTCGAGTTCCGCCTGAGCAGGAACGCCCAACAATAAAATGCCTAACAGCAGCGCATGTTTGATCATGGCTCTGATCCCCACAATGAGTGATGTGACCTGTCAGGCTAGTGCTGCCAGTGTTGCCCAACCAATCAAATACCAGTCTTTGGTTGTAGGAGATTGACGCTATTTCAGGGTTGAAAACACGGATGACGTTTTTTTATAACCGACAAGAATCGCAGTCTGAGCGGCCCATTACCCAGCGTGATATGCGCGCTCGGTGGCGGGCAAACAGTAAATAGACACGATCGCTGAACCAGCGAACACCCGGCCAACGCAGCGGTGCAATCCAATAGCCACGGCCAACCGCGTGCCAGGCGGCGTAAGTCACATCCAAACCATAAATAGTTCGGCCATCGGTATTGATGCCTGTCAAAATCCGATCGGCCTGTTTGGCATCTATGTCGGGAAACTGCTGATTAAATTGGGGTTGTTTGATGTCGACCAAATGCAGGCGTTCGGCGTGGTCTAAGGTCTGAAGGTGGCGCATCTCACGCACACACAACGGGCATTGGCCGTCGTAAAAAACGGTCACTTTTGCCAGCTCAGTCATGCTGAGTCTCCTGTGGTCATGTTAATGGTGATGTTGATGGCCAAGGTCAGGACGCGTGGAAAAAATGCGCGCGCTTTTTTGGCTATTTTACAAACCGGTTAAGCCGATCAAAAGGCTGACATAACGCAATGACCTAGTCGTGCTGGCAATGCTTTCATATGTCGGCACAGCACCTGAGACCAGAGGACCGAACATGGGTTCAGCAAATACCGCGTATCATTCCATTACAGAGCTAGTTGGTGACTTGGTGCGCCTTACCGTGCCGGTACCTGAGCCTAGTCAGCCGCCATTGGTGCGATTAAATGATCTGGCAGTGGTGCGTCAGGGCGAGTTGATGCGTCTGGCGCAGGTGATCGACATCCGTGACCAACAAGTGTCGATGCAAGTGTTTGATGGTACCAAAGGCTTGGCCACTGATGCCGAGGTGTCGTTTTTAGGCCATCCCATGCAGGTGACGTTTTCCGATCATGTTTTAGGGCGCATTTTTAACGGCAAAGGCGAGCCAGCGGACAACGGTCCCTCGCTGCAGTTCGACAGCAAGGTAGATATCGGTGGGCCGACGGTAAATCCCATGCGCCGAGTGTTGGCTTCGCGCATGATTCGCACCAATGTTCCTATGATTGATGTGTTTAATTGTCTGGTCGAAAGTCAAAAAATTCCGATTTTTTCTGTTTCTGGTGAACCCTACAACGCGTTTTTAGCGCGCATTGGTAATCAGGCTGACGCCGATATTGTGGTATTTGGCGGCATGGGGCTGGGGTTTGATGATTTTTACTTTTTCCGTAAAAGTTTTGAGGATTCCGGCGCTTTTGCTCGCACGGTGATGTTTGTTAATCAGGCCTCCGACTCTATTGTTGAACGCTTGCTGGTGCCGGACATGGCGCTGGCCGTGGCCGAGCGTTTTGCGGTGGAGGAAGGCAAACGTGTATTGGTGCTTCTCACCGACATGACCGCCTATGCCGATGCGCTAAAAGAAATTGGCATCGCCAACGAGCGCGTACCGTCCAATCGCGGTTATATGGGTGATCTGTATTCACAGTTAGCGCGGCGCTACGAAAAAGCCTGTGATTATGCCAAAGGTGGTTCGGTGACCATTTTGTCGGTGACCACCATGCCCGGCAATGATGTCTCCCACCCAGTACCCGATAACACCGGCTACATTACCGAAGGCCAATTTTATTTGCATGACGGCGAGCTGGACCCATTTGGTTCGCTGTCACGTTTAAAACAGCAAGTGATTGGCAAGCAAACACGCGACGATCATGGCCAGGTAATGAATACCATGATCCGGCTGTATTCCGGGGCGCGTGATGCGCAGCAAAAACAGGCCATGGCCTTTGAACTCAGCGACTACGACCGTCAGCTGTTGCGCTTTGGCGAGCAGTTTCGCCAGCACTTTATGTCGCTGGAGTCGGATCTGACCTTGGAGCAAGCGCTGGATTTGGGATGGAAAATCATGGCGCAGTGTTTCAAACCTGAGCAGTTGCTAATGAAGCAACCGCTGATTCAGAAATATTATCCACAGGCCAGCTGATCATGGCGCAACTGCTGTTGTCGAAAGCGACTTTGCTGAAAGAACGGCGCCAATTGGCGGCGTACCAGCGCTTTTTGCCATCGTTGGAAATGAAGCGTCAGCAACTGATGTTGGCGGTCAAAGCCAGCGAGCAACGCTTGATGGATATTCGCCAGCAACTGGACGAACTGCATCAAATCATCGCCAGTGACGTTCCCATGTTGGCCAACAACGACATTCGTTTGCAGCCACTAGTAACGGTGGTGGCGGTGGAGTACCAGAAAGAAAACATCGCCGGTGTCGCCATCGAGCGAGTCGAGCAAGTGCAGTTTGAACCGTCGCCCGTATCTGTCTTGTCGCGCCCGCATTGGGTTGATGTGGTGCAGCAGCGTTTGCAGCAAGCGATTGAATGGCAACTGCATGCTGATGCGGAAGAAACCGTGTTACAGCTGCTGCATGCGGCGCTGATCAAAGTTACCCAGCGGATGAATCTGTTCGATAAAGTGCTGATTCCGCAAAGTCAGAAAAATATCCGCCGCATTCAAATTTATCTCGATGACAAAGCGCGTGAAGCGGTGGTGACATCAAAAATTGCGAAAAATAAACGTAAGGAGGCGATGCTGTGAGTATTGCTCGTTTCCGTAAAATTTTATTGGCGGGTCCGCTGGCCGATCGAGCGCGATTGCTGCGCCAGTGGCAAGCCTTTGGCCAGCTGCACATTATTAATCAAGATGGCACCCAGGGGTTTGAGCGGCAGTTATCGCCAAAAGACAAACGCGCTTATGAAGCCATGAAGCATTTGCAGCAAAGCGCCAATGCTCGCCGGCCGTTGCAAAACTGGCCGAAATCCATGTTGCAAGCGGGCGGCGCCGATGCTGCCGCGCGCCAGCTGGTGGACGATGCGCTGAGTAACGCCAATCAGCTGCGAGAAGTTGGAGATCAGGCCGATAGCCTGCGTGAGCGCATTCAGGCGTTGCGTCCTTGGGGGAATTTCAGCCTGCCACCGGACGCCAGTATCGATGCTTTTCGTCTGTGGTTTTACCGTTTGCCAGTAAATCAAAAGCCGCTGTTAAAGGAGTTGTCGTTGCCCTGGCAAATTGCTGGGCGCAGCAGCCAGTTTTATTTTCTGATTGTGGTCAGCGCCGACGAGCCAGCCAGTGATTTATTGCCGGTGGCGCGTGAGCATTTAGGCTCACGGTCGTTGCAGCAGTTGGAGCTGGAGCTAGAAAGTATTGAAAGCCAGCTGGAAGATTTGCAGCTGGAACGCGAGCGGCTGACACGTTTTCGTGAATTATTGCGCCGCCATTTGGTGGCCGCCGACAACGAAGCGGTGTATCAGTACGTAGTGGCGCAAACGCGCACGCATGACGCACTGTTCACTCTCGAAGCCTGGGTGCCAGACAGCGCGCTGGTCGAGCTGGATACTCAGGCCGACTCGTTTGGCTTTGCCTGGAGCGCAACCGACCCGGACGCCCAGGAGCAGCCGCCGACTTTGCTGCAACCCGCGCCAGGTTTGCGACCAGGAGCAATGCTGGCCAGTGTCTATCAGCTGCCGGCCTATCGCAGTTGGGACCCATCCGGCCACCTGTATTTATCCTTTGTTTTGTTTTTCGCCATGATATTGTCCGACGCGGGCTACAGCTTACTGCTGCTGGCGGGTTTGGGTCTGTTTTGGCGCCGTTTGGGCAAAGACGATTCTGGCCGTCTTACCCGCCAATTGCTGCTGTCGTTATTGGGCGGTGCTGTGTGCTGGGGCGTCGCTGCTGGCAGTTATATGGGATACGACATCGCTCAAGTAGCGCCAGATTATTGGTTGGCGCAGTTGAAAATCATCGACCTCAGCGACTACGACGCCATGATGCAACTGTCGGTACTGGCAGGGGCCAGCCATGTGGTGTTGGCGAATATCAGTTTGGCCTGGGCGCGGCGCTATCAATGGCATCAGGTGCTGACCCGACTCGGCTGGGTCAGTGTTACCGTCGCGGGCGTCGGTGCTTGGCTGTTGCCGCAGCAACAACCGCTGATGATGACTTTGGCCGCTGTGGCTGCCTTGTGCATCTTATTCTTTGCTCAATGGCCGCAGCAGGGTGGCTGGAAACAACGTTTACTGGGGCTGGCTAAGGGCGCACTGGCACTGGCCAATGTGACCAAATTATTTGGTGATGTTTTAAGTTACATGCGCTTATTTGCGCTGGGCTTGGCCAGCGCCTCGCTTGGCCTGACGTTTAACGATCTGGCTGCCAATGCGGCCTCTGGTAGCCCTGGCATTGGCATTGTCAGTGCGGCGCTGATTTTTGTGTTAGGGCACGGCATTAACTTGGCGTTGGCCATTATGAGTGGTGTGGTGCACGGCCTTAGATTGAACTTTATCGAATTTTATAACTGGGGCGAGCCGGGTGAAGGTTATGCCTATCAGCCCTTCCGGCTGCGTGATCATTAAGGAGTGTTGCAATGAATGAATGGGTATTAGCACTGGGTTGGATGGGAATTTTTGCCCCGGTGGCACTGGGCTCCATTGGCAGCGTGATTGGCTGTGCGCTGGCGGGGCAGGCGGCCATCGGTGCGATGATGCAAACCGACTCGGGATATGGCCGCTTTATTGGTTTATCGGTGTTACCGTCGTCGTTTGTGATTTATGGCATCGTATTGATGTTTACCTTGCAGCGGCCAGTGGTGGCTGATAATTCCGGCGGTTTATTTGGCATTGGTGTATTGGCCGGTGTGGCACTATTAATGACAGGGTTGTGGCAGGGCCGGGCGTGTGCATCGGCGATTAATGCCTCGAAAGAAAAACCAGAAATTTTTGCCTTAACCATCGCACCGGCGGCCATTGTTGAAGGCTTTGGGGTGTTTGTATTTATTTTTGCACTGGTACTGTCGGGTGGTTTAGGAGGCGCAGCATGAGCCAACACGACCCGGAAATTATCTCATCAGGCATTGATGCGCTGGTGCAGCGCTTACAGCACGATGGCTTAGAAGCAGGACAGCAGCAAGCCAAGGACATTATTGCCAAAGCCGAAGCCGAAGCGGCGGAAATTCGCCAGCAAGCCCAGCAACAGGCCAATAGCATGTTGGAGGAGGCGCGCCGTACCATGGCGGTCGAGCGCCAAGCCGCAGAAGATGCGCTGCAAGTGGCGTTTCGCGATTTGGTGCTGGATATGAAAAATCGCCTGCTCGGGCGTTTGTCGGAAACCTTCGAACACAAGGTACACGATGCACTGGAAGACCCGCAGCTGTTGCAGCAATTAATTCGCGAAGCGGTGATTGCCATTGCCGCCCCTGCGCCTTTGCAATCTGAGCAGTCGTTGACGGTATTGGTGCCTGACGCCTTATTAAATATGCAGGAAATTCGCCAGCAACCGGCCAAGGCGACAGAAGGCCCGTTGTCGGAGTTGGCCTTTGCATTGCGTGAGCAGGTGCTCAAAGACGGCATCCATTTTCGCCCATTAAGCCAAAGTGGTCGCGCTGCGCAAGGCGGGTTCCGTGTCGCTGGTGATCAGGGCAAGGTGCAGGTGGATATCTCCGATAAAGCCATTGCCGAGTTGCTGCTGTCGTATTTGCAGCCGCGCTTTCAGGCCATGCTCGACGGTGTCATTCGCTGATGAGCGCCGCTGCACCCTACATCACGCTGATCAGCAGCCTGCCGCGTCACGATGTGTTGTTTGCCGAGCAGCAAACGCCGTTGTCGCGCATCAAGCTCAATCAACGTCTTACTATGTTGAGCGAGCATCATCGCCAGCAGCTCACTCTGGTTGAGCAAGTGCTGCATTGGGATACCTGGCCTGCAGCCATGCCGCATGCACAAGTGGTGCAACGCATTCGCGCTCATTTGCAGCAAATAGAGGCGGCGGATGTGCGTGAGTTGATTCATGAAAAACTGGATTTACGCACTGTTATCGGCGCGCTGCGTTATCGCTTGCGACAAACACAACAAGCATCGTCACAGCCGCCCAGCGGTGATTGGGCCGTCAGTCGTTATCGCGATGTGATCGTGCGCCACTGGCACGAAGAGGACTTTCATCTTAGCCAGGCGTTTCCCTGGTTATTGGAAGCATTAGCCTTGATGCGTCAGCAGCAAACGCTGCAACTGGAGCAGCTGATAATGCGCCAGGCATGGCAAACGCTGAATCGTCATATGCCAGAAGATGAATTTAGTTTTATGGCGGTGGTGCAGTACGTGATGAAGTGGCATTTGATTGAACGCTGGAACCGTCGCGATGGTGCCGTGGCGCAGCAACGCTTTACTCAGTTAATCCGGTCAGCCCTTAAGACCGTAGGAAGCACAGCCCATGAACATGAATGAACCAGCCAGCGCCCGCGTGGTGGCGGTGCAAGACGACTTGATCACCATTGAATCCGTAGCCGACGGTGAACACTACCGGCCGCTGATGAAAAACGAAGTGATCTACATCCTGCCAACCCGTTTGGATGGCGACCGCCAAGAGTGGTTAAAAGCCGAGGTGTTGCGCGTTAAGGGTCGGCGCGCCGATGCTCAAGTGTATGAAAGCACCGGCGGCGTGGGTGTTGGTGATCCTGTGGTGCAGAGCGCTGACATGCTGTCGGCGGAATTAGGCCCGGGTTTATTGGGCATGGTGTACGACGGCCTGCAAAACCCATTGGAATTGCTGGCGGTGCAGCACGGTACTTTTTTACCGCGTGGTGTCGACTTACCAGCATTGGACCAAGAAAAACTGTGGCCATTTAAACCGTATGTCAAAGAAGGCGATACGGTACGCACCGGTGACGTTTTGGGCAGCGTGGCAGAAGGCCGCTTTCGCCACAGCATTATGGCGCCTTTTGATTTGGTGGGCGAATGGACCGTCGATTGGATCATGGAGGGCAGCTTCAGTGTGGCCGACAGTGTGGCGCAATTATCGAACGGCACGCAGCAACGGCAAATTCACATGAGTCAGCGCTGGCCGATTCGCCAGCCCATCAGTCGCGCTTTGTTAGCACAAGGGCAAGCACAACGTCAGTACCCGAGTGTACCGCTGTCGACCACCATGCGTCTGATCGATACTTTTTTCCCTATTGCTAAAGGCGGCACGGGTTGCATTCCTGGGCCGTTTGGCGCCGGTAAAACCGTATTGCAAGGTCTGATCGCGCGTTATTCCGATGTTGATATCGTGATTGTGGTGGCGTGCGGCGAGCGTGCAGGCGAGGTGGTGGAGACGATTCAGGAATTTCCCAATATGCCGGACCCAAAAACCGGCGGCACCTTGATGGATCGCACCATTATTTTGTGCAACACCTCGTCCATGCCGGTAGCGGCGCGTGAAGCCTCCATTTATATGGGCATTACCTTGGCTGAGTATTATCAGAGCATGGGGTATGACGTGCTGCTCATTGCCGACTCGACGTCGCGTTGGGCACAAGCCATGCGTGAAACTTCTGGCCGACTGGAAGAAATTCCCGGCGAAGAGGCTTTCCCGGCGTATTTGGATTCGTCGATTAAAAATGTCTACGAACGCGCTGGTGTGATTCAGCGCTACGATGAGCAAAGCACCACGGGTACTTTTACCATGATTGGTACGGTGTCGCCTGCTGGCGGTAACTTTGAAGAACCGGTAACGCAGTCGACGTTAGGAACGGTAAAAACGTTTTTGGGCCTGTCGGCCGAGCGGGCTTATAAGCGCTTTTATCCGGCGGTTGATCCGCTGTTGTCTTGGTCTCGTTATTTGCAGCAGTTAAAACCCTGGTTTGATGAAAACCTGGACCCACGCTGGACCGAGCGGGTGGCGAGATTGCAGTCGTTACTGGAAAAAGGCGAAGAAATTAATCGCATGATGCAGGTCACTGGCGAAGAAGGGGTCACGCGCGAAGACTTTATTATCAGTCAAAAAGCGCAGCTGCTGGACATGGTGTACTTGCAGCAAGATGCGTTTGACGATGTTGATGTGTCGGTGCCAATGGAGCGTCAGCAAGCCTTATTGTCATTAATGGAGGCGGTGATTGAGCATCAACCACCAGCACGCAGCGAAGACGATAAAGCCGAAGTGCGCGATTTCTACACACGTTTAACTGGGCTGCTAAAAAATCTGAATTACTCGATGTGGAACAGCAGTGATTACGACGCGTTGCTGCAGGATATTCATGCGACGTTAAATGGTTAGTTTTTATTGCCACACGAACAGCGGCGCAGAGAACACTCCAACTCTCCGCGCAGCGCATTGATGTTAACAACGATGCGCTGCGCGGTTGTTACATTTACAGCTCAGCAGGCAACAGTGTCAGTACCGCTCGCTGCCCCAGTGCCACCTTGGCATTAGGGAAGACAATGGCTTCGCCATCTTGTTGTGCGGTGTATAAAGCACCGCTTTCTTCGGCCAGCACATCGCCTTGCTGAAACGCGGTAAAGTTCGGCACATCGTCGCCAAAGCCAAGACGAAAATCTTCTTGCTGGCGCAATATCACTTGATTCACTTTGTAAATGGAAAAGTCTTCCGCCCGATAGCTGGGCCAGTTTGGCTGTGGCTCACACACCAAGCGAGTTATGGCATCTTTGGCTGCTGCAAAACGGCTCATGTCGTTTTCCCCAAACGGGCGCACCTTGCCCAGTTCAACGGTGAATGCAATGGCATCGAAGGTGTCTGCGGAGTAGTAGCTAAAGGTGGTGGTCGGGCCATTGGACAGCAGGATCGCGTGGACATCGCAGGCGGCTAAAAAGCGCAGCGACTCGGTGTTGTAGTCATCGTGTGGACGGTAAGGGTAGACCGCAAACTTTTCGTGCTGTGAGGGTTTGATCGCCGTGTGCAAGTCGTAATGGTGGCGCTGCCCCTGACCTTGCTGGAAAAATTCCGCCACCGCCTGCTCTAAGCGCTGTGCGCGACGACGTTCGTCGTTGATCAGGCCCGGCCCACGGGAATGCTCGCCACTGAATAAGCGGTTCATATTCTCTTCGACAAAACGCTGGCCAATGTCCATGGCGGCCAGATTGCCAAAAATCACCAATACACGCTGGCATACGGTGAGCTCACCGCGCAGGATGCGTTGTACCAGTTCGTCGCAGATTTCTATCGGCGCGGTTTCATTGCCGTGCACACCGCATGACAGCACCACGTCTTCAGTGGCTGTGGCAGCCGGTTCGAACTGAATGATGCCCGCTGCAATCACGCTCACCACGGTGCCATTACTGAGCGTAAATTGACCGGGGGTTAAGCAGTCGGGTTGCTGGCGGCTGAGTGCCAGAAAGTCGGTATTGCTTTGCAGTATGTGGGTCATATTCAGGTCCGCGTGGCGTTATCGTCGAAAACGCGCTTCAAGTACCACAGATGAGGTCGTCCGTTCAACTCCGGAGAGCGCGCCAATGTCGTCGAGCAGGTTGCTCAGTTGCTGCAGGGAGTCGGCTTCGACCATGGCGATCAGATCGTATTCGCCACTGACCGATAGCAGCTGCACGATGTTTGGAATCTGTTGCAGCGCTTTTTCCGTGCTGTGGGTCAGCTTCTGCACCAGTTTGATCAACACATGTGCTTCTACCTGTTGGGCACGGAAACGCTCCCCCAGCTCCACCCGATAGCCGCTGATCACCCCGGTTTCTTCCAACTTCTTCAGCCGACTTTGCACGGTAGAGCGTGACAATGCCAGCTTTCTTGCCAATTCTGACACGCTGGCGCGAGCATCATCGCGCAGCAGTGCCAGCAAGCGTTGATCGGCCGCGGAGAGGTTCGAATTAGTCATATTGATTTTAGGTATCGTTAAATTGCTAGTAGTTGTACACTAATTCGCTATAAATGTCGCTACAGTTTGGCTTGATGGCTGGCCAGAATAGAGCACATAAAACTAATAAGGTTGTTGCCGTATTGAGCAACAACTGTGTGAACATCAACCCTGAGTATTAAGAGGATAGGGCTGTGCAGGTAACACGAGAGATTTTTGATCAGGTCATGGTGCCCAACTACGCGCCATCAAAAGTGATTCCAGTTCGTGGTGAAGGATCGCGCGTGTGGGACCAGCAGGACAACGAATACATCGACTTTGCTGGCGGTATCGCAGTGACGTGTCTGGGCCACTGCCACCCGGCGTTGGTGAAAGCACTGCAAGAGCAGAGCGAGAAGATTTGGCACCTGTCCAACGTCATGACCAACGAGCCAGCGCTGCGTTTGGCGAAGAAGCTGACCGACGCCACCTTTGCTGACCAAGTGTATTACGCCAACTCGGGCGCCGAAGCCAACGAAGCCGCGTTGAAGCTGGCACGTCGCTGGGCGCTGGATAACCACGGCGAGCAGAAGAGCCAGATTATCTCGTTCAACAAGGGTTTCCACGGTCGTACCTTCTTCACCGTTACCGTTGGTGGCCAAGCGGCATACAGCGATGGTTTTGGTCCTAAGCCTGGCGACATCGTGCACGCTGAGTACAACAATCTGGACAGCCTGCGTGAGCTGATTTCCGACAAAACTTGTGCGGTGATGATGGAGCCACTGCAAGGCGAAGGCGGCATCATTCCGCCGACCAAAGAGTTTGCTGAAGGCGTACGTGAGCTGTGTGATCAGCACAACGCGCTGTTGATTTTTGACGAAGTGCAAACCGGTGTTGGTCGTACTGGCCACCTGTACGCCTACATGGGCCTGGGTGTTACGCCAGACATTTTGACCACCGCGAAAGCACTGGGTGGTGGCTTCCCAATCGGCGCCATGTTGACCACCAAAGCCGTGGGCGATCACCTGAAAGTGGGTACTCACGGTTCGACTTACGGTGGTAACCCACTGGCGTGTGCCGTTGCCGAAGCAGCGTTTGATACCGTTAACCAAGCGGAAGTGCTGGAGGGCGTGAAAGCGCGCTACCAACGTTATGTAGATGGTCTGCATGCCATCAATGAAAAATACTCGGTATTCAGCGAAGTACGTGGCCAAGGCTTGCTGCTGGGTTGCGCGCTGAATGAGCAATACAAAGGCCGCGCACGTGACTTCCTGATGGCTTCGATGGAAGAAAACCTGATGGTTCTGGTGGCTGGTGCCGATGTGGTGCGTTTTGCTCCATCTCTGGTGATTACTGAGCAGGACATCGACGAAGGCCTGCAACGCTTTGAGCGTGCGGTCGCTAAGGTGGTCGCGGGCTGAGCCCGGGGAGGCATTTATGCTGGTCGTGCGACCAATACAAGCCTCGGATTACCAAAGCCTGCGTCACATAGCCATTGAATCTGGCCCTGGCTTTACATCACTGGTGGACGATCCGGATCTGTTGCAGAGCAAAATTGAGCGTGCTCAGCGCAGCTTCGCCAGCGACATCAGTGAACCAGGCGACCAAGGCTATTTGCTGGTGCTCGAAGATACCGATACCGGTGAAGTGGTGGGGACCACGGCGATTGAAGCCGCCGTGGGCCTGAAAACACCGCTGTATCACTACCATGTCGGTAAATCGATGCATCAGTCGACGCAGTTAGGCATCCAAAGCATCGTCACCACGTTGACGGTGTGCAACAACTATATGGGTTGCAGCGAGCTGTGCAGCTTGTATCTGCTGGCAGGTCACCGTCGTGGTCTGGCTGGCCGGTTGCTGTCAAAAGTGCGCTTTTTGCTGATGGCACAACACCCGCAGCGCTTTTCGGATTTTGTGATTGCGCAAATGCTGGGCGTCGCGGATGAAGAGGGGCGTTCGCCATTTTGGAGTTGGCTAGAGCAGCACTTTATTAAACTGGATTTTTCCACCGCCAGTCGCATGGTGGGCTCAGGTGATAAAGGCTTTGTACCGGAATTAATGCCGCGCCACCCGATTTATACCAATTTATTAGGTGACGAAGCCCAGGCGGTGATCGGTAAGGTGCATCAAAATACCGAACCGGCGCTACGCATGCTGCACAATGAAGGCTTTAATCACCGTGGTTATATCGATTTATTCGATGCCGGACCAACCGTTGAAGCGCCGTTGAGCAGTATTAAAAGTGTGCGCGACAGTATTGTTGCTCAAGTTGAATTCCGCCCAGACGTCAGTGGCGATCAACGAGTGATGGTCAGCAACACTGGCTTAACCGATTTCCGCGCTTTAATCAGCGAGCAGGCCCAATGGCATGCGCAAGAGCAAATTTTGTTACTGCCCGAAGCCTTGCAACCACATTTACAACTGAATAACGGCGATGCCGTTAGATTTCTCGACATGGGGAGGACAACTGCATGACCCCGACACAATTTATTAATGGTGTGTGGAGTTCTGGCCAGGGCCACGAACTGCAATCCATCAATCCGGCGACGGGTGCCAGTGTATGGCAAGGCCGCAGTGCCACCAAAGCTGACGTCGATGAAGCGGTGAATGCCGCCCGTCAGGCATTTGCTGGCTGGTCAAAGTTGGCTTATGAAAAACGCCTGGAACTGATGCAAGCGTTTAAGCAACAGCTGAGCGAAAATCAGGAAACACTGGCGGCGGTGATTTGCGAAGAAACCGGCAAACCGCTGTGGGAAACCCGCACCGAAGTTGCGGCAATGATGGGTAAAATTGATATTTCAGTGCGCGCTTATGAAGAGCGTACTGGTACCACTGAAAACCCAATGCCAGGTGCCCGTGCCTTTATTCGCCATAAACCACACGGTGTCGTGGCGGTCTTTGGCCCGTATAACTTCCCTGGCCATTTGCCTAATGGACACATTGTTCCGGCATTGCTGGCGGGTAACTGTATTGTCTTTAAACCGTCTGAGCTGACGCCAAAAGTGGCCGAATATACGGTTAAATTATGGCAACAAGCGGGCCTGCCAGACGGTGTGCTGAACCTGGTTCAAGGTGAAGTGGAAACCGGTAAAGCGCTGGCGTCGCATGCGCAAATTGACGGCTTGTTTTTCACCGGCAGCTCCAACACAGGCAAGCTGTTGCACGAGCAATTCGCAGGCCACCCAGGCAAAATTCTGGCGCTGGAAATGGGCGGCAACAACCCCATGATTATTGGTGACGTCAGTGATCAGCGCGCGGCGGTGCACGACATTATTCAGTCGGCATTCGTTACCTCAGGTCAGCGCTGTACTTGCTCTCGTCGCTTGTTTGTACCGCAAGGCAGCCATGGTGATGCTTTGATTGAGCAATTGTTGGCGGCGGTGAAAAATATCCAAGTGGGTGACCCACTGCAGGATAATTTCATGGGTGCCATGATCTCGGCCAAAGCCGCCAGCGGCATGGTGGCAGCACAACAGCAATTGCAGCAATTGGGCGGTGAATCGCTGCTTGAACTGCGCCAGTTGGATGAAAAATTGGGCTTTGTCACGCCAGGCATCATCGATGTTACGGCCATTAAAGAGTTGCCCGACGAAGAATACTTTGGCCCGCTGCTGCAGATTATTCGCTATGCGGATTTCTCTGCCGCCATCGCTGAAGCCAACAATACTCGCTTTGGTTTGTCGGCCGGTTTGTTGAGTGACAGCCGTGAGCAATATGAGCACTTCTATCGCGATATTCGTGCTGGTATTGTCAACTGGAATAAACCGATTACCGGTGCTTCCAGTGCGGCGCCGTTTGGCGGTATTGGCGAGAGCGGTAACCACCGTGCCAGTGCCTATTACGCGGCGGATTACTGCGCCTACCCGGTGGCTTCGGTTGAAGCCGATGCCGTAACGCTGCCAGAAAAACTGGCGCCTGGTTTGTCGCTGTAAATTAAATGTGGCTGGCCTTTTTCGGGGCCAGCCATATTTTTTCAGTCAATATAATAAAGCGAAAAGCACGGGTTTTTGCCCTTTCAAACCGGTTGTTTTGTTTGTCTTGTATCAATGGCCTGGTGTTCGCTTTTTGATAGTCTGATCTTTTATCAAACACAATGAGAGTTTGGAGGTGTTTATGTCGGATGCTGTTAAACAGCTGTTCGGAGCCTTGTGGGATAACTATTTACAGGTCACTCCGTCGGCGGAAAAAATCCATCAATTGCTGGGTAATACCCAGGCCAGCGATATCATTAATGATCACATCGCACTGCGTACTTTTAATCTGGATAAAGTCAGCCTAGACAAACTGGCACAGCACTTTATCAATATCGGTTACGAACAATGTGGTGAATACCACTTTGAGCAAAAGAAACTGTACGCCCGTCATTTTGAACACCCAGATGCAACGGCGCCAAAAGTCTTTATTTCAGAGCTGCTGGTGGATCAGTGCTCGCCAGAGCTGCAAGCCATTGTGCAGAAGTTAGTCGATGAAATTGATGCCGATGCCGTTAATCGCCCTGAATTCTTGTATTCTGGTACTCATTGGCAAGTGAGTCACGACACTTACCAGCAGCTGCTGCAAGAAAGCGAATACGCGGCTTGGATGGCGGCTTGGGGTTATCGCGCCAATCACTTTACCGTTGATGTGAATGCGTTGTCTGAGTTTGAAACGCTGGAGTCGGTTAACGACGCGCTCAAGCAAGCGGGTTACACGCTGAATACCGCTGGCGGTGAAATTAAAGGCTCACCAGACGTATTGCTGGAGCAAAGCTCTACCATGGCGGACAAAGCTGAAGTTGCATTTAGCGACGGTACTCACAGCATTCCTAGCTGTTTCTACGAGTTTGCGCGTCGTTATCAGCAAGCCGATGGTCGTTTCTACACGGGTTTTGTTGCAGCGTCGGCGGACAAAATTTTCGAAAGCACGAACAACGGCTAACAGCGCGGCTAATTCAGTCCCCTTTTTGTCGTGCGACCCAGGCGATATGCTTTTTCATCGCCGGGTCGTTTTGCAATGCGGTGAGGCTGGCAAACTGCTTTGCCAGCGTCATTTCGTCGTATAACTTGTGAATTCCACGATGACAACGACGACACACCCAAATTCCCTCATTTAACTGGGCACGATCAAAGTGCTTACGAAAGTAAGTGCGACGATGCATCTTGCGCGGAATCAAATGGTGAAATGTCAGAGCAACGCGGCGCTGGCACAGCTGACATTGGTCGGTGGTTGGACGAGCCATGGTTCCCATTATTACGCATTGAAACGTTTTATTACGCCTTTGCAGCGGAGTCTGTAACTCGCTGCGTTTAGGCTATGCGACTTTTATCGCGGCATTAACGGCATGCTGTTGCGTAGTAGCGCAGCGTCTAAACCAATGCCCAGGCCACCATTATTGAGTAATCGGACGCGAAAATGAAATCCGCAGGGTTGTTGCTGTTGACGAGTATCGGATTGGTGGGTTGTGTGCACACAGCCTCAGAGCAAGCACTTGTGATTCGTGATATGGGGGATGCGATGAACGAGTGTCGCCGCTACACCGAAGAACGTTTAACCGAAGTCACGGGTATCAGCATCGATCGCTTGTCGACGCGCGAAAATAACAACGAGTACGATGTGTACCTGAACATTACCGACGGCCACCAGCGCGGCTACGTACAGTGTCAGGTGAGCAAAAAGGAAGGGTTGGGCGTGACTTACCACGCTGTGCGCGATTTTGAGCGCGAGCAGCGCTACTTCGCCGGCTAACTTGTCGGCGGGCCGAGTGGCCCGACGACATGCGGTAATGGTGTGGTTACATTAAACCGTCGTACAGGTCCTGACAGCCCAGCCACTGCTGCAGTGACACCATGGCCTTGTGGCATTCGTGCATGAACTCAGGCTCCAGCAGCTCCAGTGGGTGTAGGCTGTCACGGTAGTGATCACGCACCCATTGCTGCAGCGCATCGATCTTTTCTTCCGTCAGCATAAAGGCCGGATTCACCGCTTCCAGCTCTTTTTCACTCAGCAACACACGCAAGCGCAAGCACGCAGGGCCGCCGCCATTGCTCATGCTTTGACGCACATCGACAAACTCGACATGGCGGATGGGCTGGCTGTCATCGGCCGTCAGACGCTGCAGATATTGAGCAACGGCTTCGACTTCCTGACACTCGGTCGGAGCAATCAGCGTCATGCGGCTCATATCGCCATCTGGGCCGGACAACAGTTGGCTATTGAACAAATAGCTACGAATGGCTTCATCCAAACTGACTTCTGCCGTCGGCACGCACACGGGTACAAATTCACCCAGCTCACGCAATTGCGCAAAGGCCGCTTGCTGTGACTCGGCCTCATAGGCCTGCTCGTGGTAGAACAGCACCGGGCCATTGGCCACCGCGACCACATCGTTGTGGAAAGCGCCGGCATTAATCGCAGCTGCATTTTGCTGCAGGAAGACCGCTTGTTTGACACCGTGCTGACGAGCAATCGCTTGGCTGGCTTCCAGTGTTTGGCGAGCAGGGAAGTTAAGATCGCTGGTATCGCCACCGCGCTGGCGGCCCCAAACGAACAGGCCGGTGCCAGGCTGGCCATGTTCACTGCACAGGCGGCCATGGTTGGCGGCGCCCTCATCGGCAAAGGCGCCGGTGGCTGGCAGTGCCGGGTGAACGCTGAATACCGCCGGGTTGTGGAAAATGCGTTGCAGTGCGGCAAAGGTGTACGGGTGTTCGATGGAGCGGTGTGCCGTGGTCACCAGGTTGGCTGGCGTCAGGTGCAGCTTGCCATCATGGCTGTCGCTGGAAGGAGTCACCGTGGCGGCATTGGCGGCCCACATGGACGACGCTGAGTATGCCATCGACAGCAGCTCGGGCGCTTGGCTGCCAGCCTGTTTGATCACTTCTTCGTCGCTGCCGCTAAAGCCCAGTTGGCGCAGGCACGACAGTGCTGGCCTTGGCTGTGGCGGTATAAAGCCCTGGCGGTAGCCGAGGCGAATCAAGGTGCGCATTTTCTCCAGACCCTGCAGCGCTGCTTGGCGCGGGCTGGAGGTCTTCAGCGCGTTGCGGTGCGACGCCAAGTTGCCGCTGGCGAGGCCGCCATAGTGGTGCGATGGGCCGATCAGGCCGTCAAAATTGACTTCATAGTGTTTCATGGTGAATCTGCCTCGTCCGTTACAGAGCAATAAATGCCACTGAATCGTGTTCGTTCAACTGCAGTGCCTGACGCTCTGCAGCGGGAAGTTGGATGCCGTGCTCATCGAGCTGGGCGTCGCTCAGCACCACGCGAAAATCTGGCCAATGAGTATTGGCGGCAATAACGCTTTGTGGCGTAGCGCTGACGTCAGTCAAGGGACGCTGCTCGATGGCTTTTACGCTGGCCAGCTCATCAATGTTGGCTTGCATCAATGGCCCGGCATCAAAGATGTCGACCACGTTGTCGTAGCGGAAACCCTCACGCTGCAGCAGCTCCATGGCCGGGCGGCCAGCATCGGCAGGCTGACCGATCACCGCCTGAGCGTCGTCTGGCAGCAGTGTGGTGTAAATCGGGTATTTGGGCATCAGCTCGGTAATGAACTGGTTTGAGCCCAGTCCACACAGTTTGTCGGCTTGCTCAAATTCCATCTGGAAGAAGTGTTTGCCAATGGCTTCCCAAAATGGGCTGCGGCCTTCGTCGTCGCTCCAGCCACGCAGCTCAGCGATGACAGACTCGGCAAAGCGTTGGCGAAATAAGCCCATCAGCAGATAGCGTGAACGCGCCAGCCAATGGCCATTGCCACGATAGTCTGGCAGCAAAAACAGCGATCCCACCTCAGAGCAGCCAGTGTAGTCGTTGGTCAGGTGCAGCAACTGGCTGGATACCTGCTTTTCCAACGAGTGCGAGTAGTGGGTGGTGGGGATCAAGCGATAGGCATAAAACGCTTGCCGTGCGCCGGTCAGCACAGACACGCCAGCGCAGCCGGCCAGGCGTTGCTGCTCGGTATCTTCCATCACTAATAGAAAGCTGTCGTCTGGGTGGCGCTCGCTGCGGGCAAAGCTGTCCATCGACATCTGGATACGTTCGGCCAGTGCATCCTCATCGGGGGCAAAGACGTCATCCCCTGACCGGCGGCGTGGGCCAGTTTTAGTAGCTGGCTCACATCGTGTTCAGCAACAGGACGAATGATCAACATAGGCAATACTCATAAAGTGCTAGTGCCACCAGTCTGGCGCAGAGGCTCAAGAATGTGCTGCGCTTATTCAGTTTTGATGCCGAATATTGTTCGGCAGGTGTTTTGGGGTATCATAGTGGCAATTTCTACCCCTGATATAAGCAAAGCACTGTGCCTTCTGCGCCAATGTCAGCCAAGTGCTTATCAGAAGCCTAGAAAAAAGTCGTAGAATCACAAATTAAAAGATCGGCCGAATCATATTTTGCCGTCAAACAGGAGTAAATCGATGCGAGACGAGCCGTCATTACCAGCCCGAGCTGGAACTTTGGATCGCTTGGATTTGCGCATGTTGCGCATCTTGCAGACCGATGGACGAATCACCAACAAAGCCCTGGCGGCGGCGGTCAATCTGTCGGCCAGTGCTTGCCATCAGCGCCTGCAGCGGTTGCTCGATCAGGGTTGGATCGAAGGGTTTATGGGGCGGGTGAACATTGAGCGCCTGTGCGAGCCGGTGCAATGCATTGCCACCATTGCCATGGGCAGCCATGCACCAGATACCTTCCGTCAGTTGGAACTGCACATTGATGCTTTACCGGAGGCCACCGCAGCTTACACCGTCAGCGGTGGCTGTGATTTTATCGTGCATTTTGCCTGCGCGCGCATGAGCCGCTATATGGAGTTAACCGATGAGTTGATTCGCTTGTGCCCGGATATCTCCAACATCAGCACGCACGTGGTGTTGAAGCAAAATAAGGCATTCACCGGTTATCCGATTGCCCAACTGTTGGGGGCAACGGATAACAAAGCATGACGCGCTAGTCATGCAGCTCGGCAAATTGGCCGCGCGTTAGGGTGGCTAGGTCTTGAGGCGATAGCTCAATTTCCAAACCACGCCGACCCGCACTGACGTAGATACTTTCCAGCGCCTCGGCGCTGGCGTCGATAACCGTCGGCAGCGCTTTCTTTTGCCCCAGCGGGCTAATGCCACCGAGCAAATACCCGGTCACCCGCTGGGCTTCGACGGGGTCGGCCATGTCGGCTTTTTTCGCCGCCAGCGCTTTTGCCACTCGTTTCATATTGAGCGAGGTATCCACTGGAATCACCGCCACGGCCAGCGAGCTTTTACCGCCACTTAGGCTCACCAATAAGGTTTTAAACACTCGCTCTGGGCTCAGTGCGAGCTTTTCCACCGCTTCCAGGCCATACGCCTGACACTGTGGATCATGCTCATATTGGTGAATGTGATGGTGAATGTCGCGTTTGCGCACTAGGTTGATAGCGGGCGTCATTCGACGGCCTCGTCAGGCTGGAAGGCAAACCTAGGTTGCGCTTGGCCATCTACCTGCACCTGTTCAACAAACATGTCGTACGGCCGCACCCACAGGTCCTGCTCCCCGTATTGTGGCTGGTACAGCACCAGCCACTGTTCGGTTTCGCTATGGCGCACCAAGTCGATCACTCGATAGTCATTGCCTTTATAGTGGCGGTAGAGGCCTTTGGCTAAGGTTGGTTTCATCAGTCGATCTCGTAGCGAACGTTGATACTGGCTTCAATCTTTTGTGCTTGAAACAAAGTTGGGGCCGGTTCGGGCTGATCCTTGGCCATGGCACTCATGGCGCGCATTTCCATCATTGGACGATGATAGTCGTTGGCGCCCTCGATGATGCGCTCGACGCGCTCGATGCGAGTGTTGGCAGCGCTAGCCATAGCGTCTGCTTTGCTGCGCGCGTGTTTAACCGCTTTGCTGAGTGCTTGGCGCTGCAGAGCGTCGCGGTCGTTAAAACGCAACTCGGTATGTTGCACGTGCATGCCGTCGATTTGCATCAGCTCATGCACCAGGTAGGCGTGTTGATTCAGCGCTTTTAGGGTGATGGTGACTGGGCGCACCACTTGCTCACCCACAAACATCCGCTCTTGTTTGTGCCAGCGATATTGCGGAGAGTTGCGAATCTGAGCGGCGTCGATGTCGTCTTTGCTGATGCCTTTGGCGTTTGCGACAGACAGCAAGGCTTGCATGGCGCTGTCTACAGCTTGCTTCGCGGCGGGCAATGTGTCGGCGGTGGCTTTGAGCGACAGGTGCAATTTGGCGTAGTCCGGCATGGCTTCGACCACACCATGTCCAGAGACTTCGATGTAATTGTCGGCGAGTGCTACCGGCGCCGCGACAAGGCTGCCCAGCAGCAATAACGTGGTGGCTTTTAACATAGGCTTATCCATTCTTTTTTTCGAAGGCGGCCAGCTGTTCAGGGGTGGCGGGCAGCTGGTATTTGTCTTTCCATTCACTGTACGGCATGCCATAAATACGCTCGCGCGCTTGCTCGTAATCGACCGATTGCCCTTGTTCTTCGGCAGCGCTGACGTACCACTTGGCCAGGCAATTACGGCAGAAGTTCGCCAGGTTCATCAGCTCGATATTTTGAACGTCTTTGTGGTTATCCAGGTGCTGCAGCAAGCGGCGAAACACGGCGGCTTCGATTTCGGTATTGGTGGACATAAGGGCCTCGTTATTGGTCTATGGCCCTAATCATTGCGGCGAAGATGCCGCTGTTCAACCGTTTATGCGGCAATTTCGCGTAAACAGTGTGTGCTGAGAACGATCGCGTGGGGGCTACCCGAGGCTGTTGGCGAGGCGATAATCCATCACCCGCAGGCGACGAGACAAAGACACTGCCACGGCACGAATCACTTTGGCGGCAATTTTCGGTGACTCTTCGCACATCCGATCCAGCGACTCTCGCGACAACACCAGCAGGGCGCAGTTAGATTTGGCGATGCAGCTGGCCGAGCGACGTTCACCGTCCAACACGGCCATTTCGCCGAAGGTTTTATTTTGCGTTAGCAATGCCACGGGTACGTTCTTGTTGTTCGAATCGCTTTTCATCACCCCCACTTTGCCGCTGTGAATGATGCCCATGTAGTTGCCGGCATCGCCTTCACGGAACAGCACGTTACCGGCGGGTATTTGATCGAGGTGAAAATAGGGGGCTGCGGTGCGCAGTTCTTGTGGGGTGAACATATCAAACATGCTGCATTCGGCCAGCATGCTAATGAGCTCGTCAAGATAGCCTGTAGAGTGTTCTCGCATGATGGGACCCGTTTGCCAGCGCTTTGATTACGTCTCTGCAAAGACTAGCAAACGGATATCGGGCCAGCAGTGAACTGGATCCGGAAACCGATACACGATGGCGTGGTGTGACACCTTAGCCGCGTTACTATCGGTGAACCAAGGCGGCGTTAGCCGCCTCGCGTGTTTTAGTGGCCGATGGCAATCTGTACTTGGCCGAAGTGCTCCAGCACTTCTTCGATTTCGTGCGCAGCATCGATCCAGTCGTCGGCTTGTTGCAGGCCAATGCGTGCCATGGCTTGCACGGTGGCTGGGTGTACCAGCAAGTCTTTGGCGTGGTAGCACTCAGCCGTCGGCAGCGTTGGCAGCTTGCCGTCGGCGTGGTAACCAGACTCGATTTCTTCCAATGGCAGGTCTGCCAAGGTGTCGGCAACGTCGTTCAGTGCTTGCAGGTATTCGGTGCACTGAGGGTATTGCTGGCGGAAGTCGGACAGCAAGGGCTTGCTCAATTCAACCAATTGCTTGGCCTGAGCTTCGATGTCGTCGCCTTTTTGCTGCTGCAGTTTGAACAGCAGTGTTTTGGCTTGTTGTTGATAGGCGGCCAAACCAGCGGCGTCAGCATGGGCGCCAAGGCTTAGTAGCAGGCACAGTGGAGCAAGAATCAAAAAGCGCATAGCAACCTCAAATTATTATCGGAACGATTCGCATTCTAGTGTGTTGTCATGCACTTGTCATGTGGCTATGTTTGGCGGTGTTGTTGTTGCCGTATTTCTTGATGCTCAGATGGTGCTCAATCGCTTCACTTCAGTCAGCTTCTTTTCATGGCGGGCATGCTTGGCGGATAGGTCGCTTGTCAGATACAGAGCGAATTGAAAAAGGTGTGGCTGGAGATTAGCTGAATGGCGAGAGCGGTTAGAGAGCCGCTTTTTAACAGTGAACTGCCAGATAATTAATGAATCGCTCCGCTGGTACCAGGTGTCTGATGCCTAGTGCACAGCGCACTAGGCATCAAGGTTGGCGTTAAAACAGATCCGCTGTCATGACTTTGTTCCAAACGCGGATAAAGTCATGGACAAACTTTTCTCGATTATCGTCCTGAGCGTACACCTCAGCGTAGGCACGCAAAATGGAGTTGGAGCCAAACACTAGATCGACACGGGTTGCGCTCCAGCGTGTCTCTCCGCTGTGACGATCAACAATGGCGTATTCATTTTTACCAGTAGGTTTCCACTCATAGCGCATGTCGGTGAGATTCACGAAAAAGTCGGTGCTTAACGTGCCGACGCGATCGGTAAAGACGCCATGCGCTTGGTTACCATAATTGCTGCCCAAAACCCGCATGCCACCGATTAAAGCGGTCATCTCTGGGGCACTGAGGCCCAGCAGTTGGGTCTGGTCGAGTAATAGCTCCTCCGCTTGCACACTAAAGTCGTCTTGTAGCCAATTGCGATAGCCATCATGCACCGGCTCCAGCGCCGCGAACGAATCAGCGTCGGTCATCTCGTCAGTGGCATCGCCGCGCCCGGAGGTGAAGGGAACGGTGACGGCAACACCGGCATCTTGGGCGGCTTTTTCCACCGCGGCGGCACCTGCCAGTACAATTAAATCAGCCATGCTGATGGTGCCGGCAAACTGACTTTGAATGCCCTCTAACGCCTGCAATACACGGGTTAAACGCTCCGGCTCATTGCCCGCCCAGTCTTTTTGGGGGGCCAAACGAATGCGCGCGCCATTGGCACCGCCACGGTAATCAGACTGGCGGAAGGTACGGGCGCTGTCCCAAGCGGTGGCGACCAGTTCGGACACGCTCAGACCCGTGGCCAGAATGTCGGCTTTTAACTGGCTGACGTCAGCGTCGCTGAGTTGGTAGTCGACACTGGGAACTGGGTCTTGCCAGATCAGTTCTTCACTGGGCACTTCTGGGCCTAGGTAGCGGCTCTTGGGGCCTAAGTCCCGGTGCGTGAGTTTGAACCAGGCGCGGGCAAAAACATCGGAGAAATAGTCTGGGTCGTTATAAAAACGCTCAGAAATTTTGCGATATTCCGGATCCATTTTCATCGCCATATCGGCGTCGGTCATGATGGGGTTATGGCGAACGTTGGGGTTTTCCGGATCGAGCGGTTTATCTTCTTCTTTGATATCCACCGGCTCCCACTGCCACGCCCCTGCCGGGCTTTTTTTCAGTTCCCAGTCGTAATTCAACAGCAGCTGGAAGTAGCCGTTATCCCACTGCGTTGGGTGCGTTGTCCAGGCGCCTTCAATACCACTGGTGACGGCTTGATTGCCAATGCCGCGTTGCTGGTGGTTGTTCCAGCCCAGCCCTTGCTCAAACAGCTCGGCGGCTTCTGGCTCTGGCCCGAGCTGCGAGGCATCGCCATTGCCGTGTGCTTTGCCGACGGTGTGGCCACCGGCGGTTAAGGCAACAGTTTCTTCATCGTTCATCGCCATACGGGCGAAGGTCTCTCGTACGTCGTTGGCCGTTTTTAACGGATCGGGCTGACCATCAACGCCTTCAGGATTAACGTAAATCAGCCCCATCATCACGGCGGCCAGCGGGTTGGCCAGCTCGCGCTCACCCGAATAGCGGCTGTTGTCACTGTCACTGGTGGCTAGCCATTCTTTTTCGGCGCCCCAATAAATGTCTTTTTCTGGGTGCCAGATGTCCTCGCGGCCAGCGCCAAAACCAAATGTTTTTAGGCCCATGGATTCGTACGCCACATTGCCAGCGAGAATCATTAAATCGGCCCAAGATAAACCATTGCCGTATTTCTTTTTGATCGGCCACAGCAGCCGTCTGGCTTTGTCTAGGTTGGTGTTGTCTGGCCAGCTGTTCAGTGGGGCGAAGCGCTGGTTGCCAGTATTGGCGCCACCGCGACCATCAGCGATACGATAGGAGCCTGCGGCGTGCCAGGCCATACGAATCATCAGTCCGCCATAATGGCCCCAGTCGGCAGGCCACCAGTCTTGGCTTTGCGTCATTAAATCGGTCAGATCTTGCTTTAACGCTGCATAATCAATGCTTTGAAACGCGTCTGCGTAATTGAAGTCTTCATCGTAGGGGCTGGTTTTGCGGTCGTGCTGGTGGAGGATGTCGAGATTTAGGGCATTGGGCCACCATTCGGTGGGTGTTTGCTGGGCGTTGGTATTGGCGCCGTGGGCAAAGGGGCATTGGCCGCCGTTACTGGCTGTGGTTGTCATTGCGAGTCTCCCATCTCATAGGTGTTGACCCAGCATAGATGGAGCGAGGCAAAGTAACAGTTGATTGCCCTGATCAGCGCGATTGGCCCTGACTATAGAGATCTGCCGTTGCTGATTGAGCGGTGTTCAGTGAGTTGGTGGCTGGCCTTATCTTGGCAACAGGATAAATGGCGAGCCAAGACAAACAAGCAGTGCAGGCTTACATAAGCATGCTGTGATAACCGAGAAAGCCACGTTAATAGCTGGGTGGCCAGCAGACAGTTCTTAAAAGGCTAACACGCAGGTGTATCAGCGAGATAAATGATGACTTCAAAGTCATTAGACCGACGTTTGGTCGATACTTTTCTATTAAATCTTGTCAGCAGTGCGGTGACCAACTGCAAGCCCAAGCCGAAATTCTGATTTGCCTTGCCGTCGTTATTCGTTGTCGGCAAAGGGTTACGAAACGAGACATAAGAAGGAGTGACATCAATCTGCCAATATTTACGATCTTCTGATGTCTGACAGTGCTGAATAACATTATTCAGCAAATTGAATATCACCAATTCGAAGACGACGTCTGGCACGTCTATCTCAAGAGCCTCGCAGGCAGGCGACGTGTCTATTTGAATATCAATGTGATGCAAGTTGATCAAGGTTTGTGATTCTGCCACTACTCTATTGATGGCTTGAATGATGTGTGTAGTGTGATGTTCCTGCGACTGGGAGGTGAGCCACAGCAATGCGTTACTGATGCGGTGCATACGCGTGATGGCTTTGTTTAAGCGCTGGTAGGGTACGAGCTTTTGTATCCTTGGGTCTGATGCACAGAGAAGTTCCACCGAATGTGTCATGACTTGCAGTGGTGTTCTTATCTCATGTGCCATGCCTTGGTTAAATGAAATTTGCTCTTGCAAGACTTTGGATTCTCGCTCCAATGCTTCGGCCAGCTTTTGCGCAACAGTTTTCAGATCGTGTTCTTCGATAGTGTCGAGGGCTATTCGAACCTGTTGTATTGAGCCATCATCCGACTGCAATGCTTGCAGCAGTAGGTTAAAAGGCCGCACAGCGTGCTTCGATAATTTGGCCGAGAACCAGTAAGTCAGAATTACCGTTGGCACTAACATCAATAGTAATAAGATCAGAATGTCGTCGATGACGCGGCTGGTAATGCTAAGCGCTGAGCTGTCGAGTATTAGAGTACCTTGCTCGGTTTGCAGAAAGTGAAAGTGCTGTTCACCTTGTTTAAACTCACCAAACTCTTCATCGAATTCGAGATATTTAAGTTGTTCGCCGGTAGAGATGCTCAGTTCGGATGGGTTGTCTACCAGTGTGTAGTTGTCAGGCAGCACACCGCCTTTCTCTAGGCTGCTATAGGTTTGTTTTAGTTGATCATGGAGGATGGCGTCCTCTAAAGAAAATACAATGAATATAACCAGCATGGAAAACAGAGTAAAAATAGCACATGCCAGCCATAAGCTGTGGCGCTGAACTCGAGACGTTAAGGTAGGGTGAGTAGCTCGTTTAATTTTCATTGCTCTCATCTATATGGAATCTATAACCAACGCCTTTGACGGTTTCAATGAAAGGCTGACCAAAGTGCTGCTTTAACTGTTTTCTTAATTTATAGATATGTGCTCGCAATGGGTCGCTTTCAGGTGTGTCATGTGGCCATAGGTGAGCGTGTATGTTTCGACTCTGCACCGTGTTTGGGGCGCTGGCCAGTAATAGCTTGAGGATTTTGTAGCCAATAGGATGAAGTTGTAGCTGAATGTTGTTGTAAGTAAATGAAAGGCTGGTGTCGTCTAGTTCTGCTCCGGCGTGACTAAATGCCACCTTTGTTGTCGGTTGAGGCGCAGACTTCATTAACCCAACGTCAATCCGGGCAGACAGTTCGGCAAAGGAGAAGGGTTTTTTCAGGTAGTCCCACGCACCGCTGGCAAAACCATCCAAGAGGTCTTGCTCGTGGCTGCGAGCAGACATCATAATCACAGGCACTTTGGCTAAGTGTTGTCCCAATTGCTCACCGGATAATTGGCGACAAACATCGTAGCCGTTGACGAATGGTAAGTTGATATCCAATAACACTAACTGGTAAGTATTCTGTTCCAGCAAAGCCAAAGCTTGTTTTCCGGTGTAAGCAAAGTCGAGCTCGTGCCCCTTTAACTCCAGAAATTCGGCAATGCCTTGTGCAATATCTATATCGTCTTCCACTACCAGAATACTTGCCATAGGTTTTACCGGGTTTAGTTAATTGAAGCGTATTGTATTGCGGTAACTTGGCTGCTGCGATCGATGAACTGATATACCTGAGGAATCAGCCACTTCTCCAGAGCAATCCAGCCGTCTTCCACTTGCATCATGGCGACCACCTCGAGTTCAGATTTTGGGTCGCTCCAGAATAAGGTCCCTCCCATTCCAGCCCAGAAGAAAGACCCTTGTTGACGCAGGTCTCCCGCTGTTTCTTTAATACCAACACCGTAACCAAAGCCCGCACCTTTGTATAGTCTCGGCATAAAGTGAGTATCTAACCCTTGGGTTTTTGTGCTCAGCATAGTGCTTGTCATCTGTTTGGACAGAAGTGTATGGCCATTAAATGTCCCGCCATTTGATAACATAGAAACGAAGTGACTGTAGTCTTTAGCTGTGGATATCAGACCGCCACCACCCGAGAGCAGAGCGGGCTTTTTCAGGTAATCACTGTCATGGCCATGTTCGGCGAAAACTATTTTGTTTTTGTTGTAGGTATGCGCCTCTTCAAATGTCGATGCTTGGTATTCGTACATGTCGACCAAGCGTTCCTCATTACCTGGTTGAACAAAAAAGTGGGTGTCATGCATCTGTAACGGCTCGAAAATGTGCTCTGATAAGTAGCTGTCCAGCGTCTGTCCCGTCACTTTTTCAATGATGGCACCTTGTATATCGCTGGCGATGGAATACTCAAAGCGCTCGCCGGGACGAAATTTTAAGTCGATGCCAGAAAGGTCACTGACCATGTCATCCAGTGTGTTCTTTCGACTTAATGGGTTTGCCAGAAGGTAGCGAATATCGACCCAGTTTTTTATTCCGCCGCCATAACCAAAACCAGCTGTGTGCGACAAAAGATGATGGATGGTGACGGTTTGAGGCTGGCCATCCACCTCGAAGGCATCCAATTCTGGAAGATAGGTTCGAATATCATCGTCGAGGGATAGCTTTCCTGCATCGACTAATTGCAGTAGCGCAACGGCAGTAATGGGTTTGCTCATCGAAAAGATACGAAATAATGCATCTTTTTTGATGAGCTCTGGTTTGTCTCGGTTGACTTGTCCGTAAGCACTGTAATGCAGCACTTCCTGTCTGTGTTTAATCATTAACACCAGCCCAGGGAGTTGATGTTCGGCTAGCAGAGCTTCGACGGCATAGTCTAGTTGCGTGGCGGCAACGTGTTGAGTTGGTATGGTCGCAATGACCAGCGGTTCGGGCGACTCTGCAGCTATGGTTGACGCTGCAAAGCTCATTAATACGGCAGACACCGCGCTGGTGAATGCTGTTTTCACCTTGCAATATTGTGAGTGGTTCATGCGGACACCTCGTTTGTTGATCGTTTCTGTTGTCGTGTCGAAACAAGGTATCGCTACGCGTGTGAACTCAATGTAAATCCAATGGCACTACCATCTTTGCTGGAAGGCGCCTTTGATCAATCGCTGAGCCCGCTTAGAGATGTGTCAGATGAGATAGCTGACGGTGTTGGCTTGCTTTGTTTACTTTGTGGCCGTCGGCTTGAATAGATCGAGCGTGTTTGCGCTGGTAAATCGGGCAGGCAATAAAAAACCCCAAGCAATGCTATTGCTTGGGGTTTGATATTTGGTGGAGCAGTATGACCCTGAACCCAAAACCTTCTCGCTCAACCGATAGGGGCTGATAACAACTCGTAAGGGCTAATGCGGGTTAAGTGTTGAGCAATTTCTTGGGCCAGACAGGACGTCTGACCGCAAGCCGCTACACTGTACATAACCACAGTGTCAGCGGAAGATACCCATGTCACTGGCAAGGAACGCCACGGCGAGTCAATCGCCCACTCAAACAAACGATTACGAGCGCCACCAACCCGACCAAACGCTCCTCTACCAGCTGGTTGAACAGCACTTTGCCATCACGAGCGCTTAGTCGCCTTCAGCTGTAAACGCCGTGAGTTGCGGTGCCCGCCGGATGGCAGAGAGTGCGGCCCTGCTGCAGGCATTGTGTCTTGTGATTGCGCTTCTTGGTGATCTTAACTCAAGTGAACTAGGGTTAATAATATCGAATGACTTGATCTCCCACATACCAGACACAAGATGAAGGATCTGCAATGTGAATATGGCACGAAGAGTACTCTACTTACTTGCTTTGATATATAGCTCTTTTTCGCTTGCTCAGGATTGCATTGGCGTTGTCCCAGCAGGCTCCGTGCATGATTTCTGGAAGTCAGTCAAAGCAGGAAGTGAAAAAGCAGGCCAAGAATTAGGCCTTAAAATTTACTTTCGTGGTCCCCACGATGAGTCTGATGTCAATGCTCAGCGCTACATTATAGATCAAGTCATGGAGAATGCCTGTATTGGCTTAGCCTTAGCACCAAATACCCAAGATAGGGCCTATGATGTCGCCCGTTTGAAAGAAGCGGGGGTACCCACAGTCTACTTTGATCGCGATACTGGCTCTGCTGATGTGGTCAGTGTTGTTGCAACCAACAACTACCAAGCAGGCGTAATAGCTGGCCAGGAGATGGCCAAAAAGTTAGGGAATAAAGGGAAGGTAGCATTGCTTAGAATGAAAAAGGGCGTGATATCCACCGATGCTCGTGAAAAGGGCTTTATCGACGGCGCTACCGCATCAGGGCTTAGTATCGCTATCGATAACTACCTAGGTACTATAATTGGCGAAGCGCGCAAAAACGCAGAGCAAATTCTTGCAAAGAAAACCGGCAAACTAGACGGCATATTTACACCGAATGAATCGACAACGTTAGCTGTTCTCATGGCACTCGATACTACTCCATCTACACAAAAATTGGTTCATATCGGCTTCGACTCCAATGACTATCTGGTGAATGCACTAGAAAACGGTTCTATTTATGGACTGATCATCCAGCAACCTTTCGAAATGGGCTACAAAAGCGTCTATACCGTGTATCAAGCCTTCCTAGGCCAAGAATACTCCAAAAACATCGCTACTGAGACCATTTTTGTCACCAAAGAAAACATGCTTCTGCCTAGCGTCAATCAGGCATTGTTAATGAAATACGATTGATTCAGACGGTTAACTGGCACGACAAGAGTCCAGCAGACCGGCACCGCGCCATGACCTAGATGCAACGACTGAAGCGAGTATTCAATATCGATATCGAAGTCTGCGAACACTGTGGTGGCCAGGTCAAAGTGATTGCCAGCATCGAAGACCCCAAGGTCATTGAGCAGATTCTTAAACACCTTAAGCAGAAAACCGCCACGGCGGATGCAGCCAAGCAGCACGAGTTGCCACCAGAGCGAGCACCGCCACTGACTTCCAACCTGTTCGACCCATCGCAGAGTCGTCTCTTTGATTGACGATCCCAAACCTCAAATTCAACACTGCCAATTTCAATTGAGCATCCGCACGACAAAGGACTGAAGAAACAGCTATTAGGGCTAATAGAATGGCTTTAGAATAATTCCACATCACCATCATCCACCTGACGACCACGGGCATTTTCTTCTGCAATGATCATTTCTTTTAACTCAGCCAGTTCAGAGTCGGTTAATTGGGAAATATCGAGGGATTGAAATGTACGTTTCAGAGCTTGATGGGCTTGAAAGCAGTGAAGATGGGCAAATCCTTCGCGGATAGCTTACCTGCATCGACTAATTGCAGTAGCGCAACGGCAGTAATGGGTTTGCTCATCGAAAAGATACGAAATAATGCATCTTTTTTGATGAGCTCTGGTTTGTCTCGGTTGACTTGTCCGTAAGCACTGTAATGCAGCACTTCCTGTTTGTGTTTAATCATTAACACCAGCCCAGGGAGTTGATGTTCGGCTAGTAGGGCCTCGACGGCATAGTCTAGTTGCGTGGCGGCAACGTGTTGAGTTGGTAAGGTCGCAATGACCAGCGGCTCGGGCGACTCTGCAGCTATGGTTGACGCTGCAAAGTTCATTTATACGGCAGACACCGCGCTGGTAAATGCTGTTTTCACCTTGCAATATTGTGAGTGGTTCATGCGGACACCTCGTTTGTTGATCGTTTCTGTTGTCGTGTCGAAACAAGGTATCGCTATGCGTGTGAACTCAATGTAAATCCAATGGCACTATCATCTTTGCTGGAAGGCGCCTTTGATCAATCGCTGAGTCCGTTTAGAGATGTGTCAGATGAGATAGCTGACGGTGTTGGCTTGCTTTGGTTAACCTTGTGGCCGTCGGCTTGAATAGATCGAGCGTGTTTGCGCTGGTAAATCGGGCAGGCAATAAAAAACCCCAAGCAATGCTATTGCTTGGGGTTTGATATTTGGTGGAGATGGCGGGAGTTGAACCCGCGTCCGCCAATCCTCCACTAGAGGATCTACATGCTTAGTCTTCTCTACTGATTTAGCCGACTACGGCCCGAGGGACAGGGCGTAGCTAGCGAGCTCGATTTAAGTTTAACCGTTCAGCTCCGAGCGAAGCATCCGGGCGATCCTGTAGGGCTATGCCCTCGTCCCCCAGTTACAGGCACCTGAGTTCAGAGGTAAGCAGACTTAAGCTGCTAGTGCGTAGTTTTCGTCGTTTGCGACTATAACTAGTGTACAACGTTTATTAACGAGATCGTCGTACGCTCTCGGCATGCACCCATAGCTTCGTAATCAACGTCGAATCCAGATCATCCCCGAATCCGGTGTTGCCGCTAGTGGCAATCAGTGAGAGGAAGGCTTTAGCCAAAAGTTCCGCTCAAGTTGGCGAACAATACCATAGTCACTCAGCGAACTGAATGCTTCATGACTCGTTCTTTTTGCTTCGCCCAGTCTTTATCTTTGGCCGTGGCGCGCTTGTCATGGCTTTGTTTACCCTTGGCCAGGGCAATTTCCGCTTTGACGCGATGGTCTTTCCAATACAGCGCGGTGCACACACAGGTGTAGCCTTTCGCTTGTACCTTTTGCATCAGGCGCTCTAGCTCTCGGCGGTGCAGCAATAATTTACGCTCACGTCTCGGGTTGGCCACCACGTGTGTGGAGGCTTGATCCAGCGGCGTGATCAAAGCACCGGTCAGCCACGCTTCGCCCTTGTGAAACACAATGTAGGAATCCAGCAGCTGACATTTGGCCGCTCGCAGTGACTTTACTTCCCAACCCAACAGGCTGACGCCGGCTTCGGTTTTGTCTTCCAGGAAGAAGTCATGGCGGGCTTTTTTATTCAGCGCAATGGTGTTGCCGCTGACTTTTGGTTTTTTCTTTTTGCTCATGGCGGCGGATTATATCCGAGGCCACGGCCGTTGGGCAGGGGCTGTGAGCAACTTACCCAAAGGTGACATTGGTGTTTAAGTGATCAAGCGCCATGCCTAAGAGTGGTTAACCACAGGTGTTATCGCTTTGGTATTGGACATTTTCGGTCAGTGAGCGCGGGTCAATACAGTGCCAACAGGAAGTCGGTAAAGAAGATGTGCGTTTTGCGCCCCCATACGGTAGTTTTGCTCCTTGAGCGCCGGGATTGAATTCCTGACAATGCCAAGATAACTAATAAAACAGAACAAGAGAGGAAGACTAATGGCGGCAGATAAACGTGGTATGCACGGCGTCTGGGCAAGTCGCTGGACTTTTATTCTAGCGGCAACTGGCTCAGCGGTGGGCTTGGGTAACATCTGGAAGTTCCCCTACATTACCGGGGAAAATGGCGGTGGCGCCTTTGTTCTGATGTATTTGGCGTGCATCTTGGTGGCGGGTATCCCGGTGATGATGGCGGAAGTTCTGCTGGGCCGTAAGGCGCGCATGAGCCCAATTAACACCATGAAGCACTTGTCTGAGGAATATAACGCGCCGAAGTTTTTCCGCAGTATCGGCTGGCTCGGTGCTTTGGCTGGCTTCTTTATTTTATCGTTTTACAGTGTCATCGCCGGTTGGACGCTGTCTTACACAGGTAAAATGATCAGTGGTGATTTTACCGGTGCCGATGGCGAAGCGGCGGGTCAGATTTTTGGTGCCTTGCTGGCCGATCCTGTCACACTCACTATTTTCCATACCATATTTATCATCCTCACCGGGTTTGTGATTGCTCGTGGTGTGCAGGAAGGTCTGGAAAAAACCGTACGCATTTTGATGCCACTGCTGTTTATCATGCTGGTGCTGTTGATGGGTTATAGCATGACCACGCCAGGCTTTGCTGAAGGCTTCAAGTTCCTGTTTAGCTTTGATGCCAGCAAACTGACGACGGACAGCGTAGTGGTAGCTCTGGGCCACGCCTTCTTTACTTTGTCGCTGGGCATGGGTGCCATCATGGCATACGGTGCTTACATGCCGCAGGATGCATCACTGGGTAAAACCGTGATCACGGTTGGTATCTTGGATACCTTGGTGGCGCTGACCGCAGGTTTGGTGATTTTTCCCATCGTATTCAGCCAAGGCCTGGAGCCAGGCGCGGGCCCTGGTTTGATGTTCCAGACCTTGCCAGTGGCGTTTGGTAGCTTGCCAGGTGGTGAGTTTATCGGTACCGCCTTCTTTATTCTGGTCGCTATTGCTGCTTGGAGTTCGGCCATTTCAATCGCTGAGCCAGCTGTGGCTTGGGCGGTAGAAAAAGGCGCAACACGTGTGGTGGCAACCATCATCGTTTGTGGTGCGGCTTGGTTGTTGGGCATGCTGACTGTGTTGTCATTTAATGAGCTGTCTGAGTTTACCTTCCTCAAAGGCACCTTCTTCGACAACCTCGACTTCCTGACCTCGAACATCATGCTGCCGCTGGGTGGTCTGCTGATCGCGATCTTCGTTGGCTGGTTTATGAAAGAGCGTGCAGTGGCGAAGGAAGCCAATGTTCAAAGCGAGATGGTGTACAATGTGTGGCGCGTAATGTTGCGCTTCGTATCACCATTAGCGGTACTGTTCATCTTTGTGAACGGACTGCTGTAAGCAGGAAAACGCATGACCACAATTACCCGCAGTGCGCTGGTAATGCACAGCGCTGAGGAAATGTTCGAGTTGGTTAATGACGTTCGTCGTTATCCAGAATTCCTCAGCGGCTGTGAGCACACCGAAGTCCTGGCCGAAGGCGAGGACTTTATTGAGGCCCGCTTAACCATTGCTAAAGCGGGCTTTCATCAAAGCTTTAGCACTCGCAACGACCTACAACGGCCACAGCGCATGGATATGCGTTTGGTGGACGGTCCTTTCTCCCACTTTCACGGTGTTTGGTTGTTTACACCCTTATCCGAAGACGCGTGCAAAGTGTCGTTGGAGCTGGAATTTGAGATGGCCAACAAGTTGGCTGGAGCTGCCATGGGCGCTATTTTCAAACAAATAGCCAACTCTATGGTGGATGCCTTTGTAAGCCGAGCAGGAGACGTGTATGGCTGAGTGGGTTGAGGTTGAAGTCGCTTACGCCTTACCTCATAAGCAGCGCATTTTGAGCGTTAAGGTCGAAGAAGGCAGCTCTTTGTTGGACGCGGTTAGGGCTTCCGGCATCGAGGGAGAGTTTCCTGAGTTGGATCTCACCCAAGCCAAGTTCGGCATATTTGGTAAGGCATCCCGAGCACCGGAAAAAGACACCGTACGCCAGGGGGACCGTATCGAGATTTATCGTCCACTGTTGATCGACCCGAAACAGGCACGTGCCAATCGGGCGGCCAAAGCAGCCGCCAAATCGGACAACGGCTAACGGCTTATTCAGCCACTTCAATGGTATTCGGTGACACCTGTTCTTCAGGCAAGGTGTTCAACTGATTTTCTTCGCTGAACTCCTCGTCTGGCAGTGAACCTGTGTGGTGGCTAAAACGGCCCTGTTCATCAAAGAACAAGCTGATGCGGTAAGATTTCACTACCTCATCGCGTTTTTCCAGTGAATACACATAGTCCCAGCGCCGTTGCTCAAATGGGTTGCGCAGCACCGGTGTGCCCATCACAAACACCACCTGGCGTTGCGTCATGCCGGGTTCAAGCTGCTGCAGCATGTCAGCAGTTACGATATTTCCCTGTTGGATGTTCAGCTTATAAACACCGGGAAAGGCGCAACCGGAAAGGGTTGCAATACCAAGTGAAACAGTCAGAATTAGAGCTCGCATGCGGTGTATCTCGTCAGTAGGCTTGCGACGTGGCTGGCGATGATACCTGATAAGTCTCAATGCTGTGAAATATTCGAGGGAAGCAATGTCCGATCAAAACGTCGAATTGCGTAAAGCGGGCCTGAAGGTAACTTTGCCAAGGGTCAAAATCCTGAGCATTTTGGAGAACAATCCTGATGCTCACCTGAGTGCAGAAGACGTTTATCGTTCACTGATTGATAACGGTGAAGATGTCGGACTGGCGACTGTGTATCGCGTGCTCACTCAGTTTGAAAGCGCCGGCTTGGTGGTGCGCCATAACTTTGATGGCGGCCACTCTGTGTTTGAACTGGCGCGTGGTGAACACCACGATCACATGGTCGATGTTGATGACGGCACTGTGATTGAATTCACCAATGACGAGATTGAGCGCTTGCAGCACGAAATTGCGGAAGCCAAAGGTTTTGATCTGGTCGATCACAGCTTGGTGCTGTACGTCAGAAAGAAGAATCGTTGAGCTGACACCACCTCAGCATAAAAAAGCCCGGCTAGCCCGGGCTTTTTTATGCGCCAGACTTAGTTCACTGAGTTCGGTGTACTAAGTTCGGTTCACTAGGATCAGTGTGCCAGCTTAAGCATTTCCTGTGCGTGGGCCAGCGTCTGGCGGGTGATGTCAATGCCTCCGAGCATGCGCGCCACTTCTTCACAGCGCTGCTGATCATTTAACTGACGGATATGGGTGTGCGTTGCTTGATCGCCGCTGATCTTGCTCACCTGAAAATGTTGGTGCGCCTGAGCAGCCACTTGTGGCTGGTGGGTAACGCACATTACTTGAGTTTGGTCTCCCAAGGTCCGCATTAAGCGACCAACGCGCTCGGCGGTGCCGCCACCGATGCCCACGTCTACTTCGTCAAAAATAATGCAGCCGATGTCATTGCTTTGTGCCGTGACGACTTGGATCGCTAGGCTGATGCGTGCCAGCTCACCGCCAGAGGCGACTTTGGCCAAAGGTCCCATCGGCATACCTGGGTTGGTTTGCACATACAATTCGACTGTGTCGATGCCATGGCTGGCGGCTTTGGCGCTGGTGATGCCGGTTTGCAGCACGACTTGGCCGAGCGCTAGAACCTGCAGCTGCTCCGCCACCTGCTGATCCAACTGTTGCGCAGCGGCTTGGCGCTGCTGTGACAGCAACTCAGCTTGCTGCTGATACTGTTGCTGCAGCTCAACGGCTTGCTGTTGCAGCAGCTCCAGATCGTCATCCGACAGGCTGATATCGGCCAGCTGTTGCTCCAGCTGCTGCCAATGATCGTATAAAGACTGAGGCGTGGTGTGGTGTTTGCGCGCCATGCTGAACAGTTCGCTCAGGCGCCCTTCGACTTGTTGCAAACGGTGAGGGTTGATGTCGACTTGTTCTAAATAGCGTTGCAGCGACAGCCCGGCCTCTTCCAATTGGATGTGGCCTTGCTGCAGCAGTTCTTTGGCATCGTTTAAATCCGGATGTTCGTCATCGAGTGCTTGCAGTTGTTGGATGGCCTGCCATGCCAGTTGCACAGCGCTGGTATCACTATGCTCATCGCCTAAGCACAGTACCAGCCCTTGCTGGCCACTGAGCAATACCGTCTCAGCGCCAGCCAAGCGTTTGTGCTCGCGCTCTAACTCTTCGAGTTCATGCTCACCCAGCGCCAGTTCTCGCAGTTCCTCCACTTGATAACTCAGCAGCTGCTTTTGCGCTTCGTTCTCGGCGCTGTGTTCGCGCAACTGGCGTAGGGTCTGTTCGGTGCGTTGCCATAGGCGAAAATGCTGGCTGACTTGCTGGCGCATCTCATTCAGGCCGGCGAAGTTGTCCAACAATTGGCGCGCGGTATCCGGTTGCAGTAAGCGTTGATGGGCGTGTTGTGCGTGGATATCGATCAGACATTCGGCCAGCTGTCGCAGTTCGTTCAGAGTGCAGGTGTGGCCGTTAATGTAGGCACGAGAGCGGCCTTCGTTGGAAACAATACGGCGTAACAATACGTCCTGCTGCTCTTCGGTGGGGTGATCTTCCAGCAGTTCTTTATCCTGCAGCCATTGGCGTGCGGCCTGTGTCAGCTGGAAAGTGGCAGTGACTTCTGCACGTTCTGCCCCTTGGCGCACAAAGCCTGCTTCTGCGCGGTTTCCCAGTGCTAACCCTAAGGCGTCCAGCAAAATGGATTTACCGGCGCCAGTTTCACCGGTGATTACCACCATGCCGTGCTGAAATTCCAGTTCCAGTTGCTCAACCAGAGCAAATTGGCGAATAGACAGATGACTGAGCATAAGGTTGCTCCTACCTGAATGGATATACAGTGTTTTTATATACAGTGGACCGATCTGTCAAGGGAATCGCATGTTAGCCCTTGAAAGTTTTGTAACCGTTCCCATATACAGCCCAGCAGAATGACGATTGAGGAAGAGTTGGATGTCTGACGAGCACAAACAAGACGACACTACTATCGATGAGGCCGTAGTAGAGACGGCTGAAGAGCAAGCCGAGCTCAACGACGCCGTCGACGCGGACGATCAACTGAGTAAGGCGCTGGAAGAAATTACCCAGCTGAAAGAACAACAATTGCGCGTTCAGGCGGAGATGCAAAACGTGCGTCGTCGCGCTGAGATGGACGTTGAAAAAGCGCACAAATTTGGTTTGGAAAAGTTTGCCAGCGAGATGCTCACCGTGGTCGACAACCTGGAGCGAGCACTGGCAGCGGCAGGCGATGACGAAGCCACACAAGCACTGCGTGAAGGCGTTGAAATGACGCTGACCGGTTTGCTGGCATCGCTGGAGAAATTCCAGGTGCAAGCCGTCGACCCACAAGGTCAGCCATTTGATCCGGAGCTGCATCAGGCGATGTCGATGGTCGACAACCCAGACGTAGCCGCCAACACCGTCATTGCCGTGATGCAAAAAGGCTACACGATCAGTGGTCGGTTGCTGCGTCCAGCGATGGTGATGGTCAGCAAAGGCGCTGGCAAAGTGGACGAGAAAGCATAAAAACCCCACATCAGGCCTTGAAAAGCGATTTTACGCACTTACATAGAGAATAACGCTGAACATCGCGGTTTCAGGCCGACAGCAAAACGAGATATTGAACAATTGAGTTAACCGCCCCAGAGCGGTGATCGGAGATAATAGCTATGGGTAAAATTATTGGTATCGACCTGGGCACCACGAACTCTTGTGTGGCGGTTCAGGACGGCGACAAAGCCAAAGTCATTGAGAACGCCGAGGGTGATCGCACCACCCCGTCGATTATTGCTTACACCGACGGTGAAACTCTGGTCGGTCAACCAGCCAAACGTCAGGCGGTGACCAACCCGGACAACACCCTGTTCGCCATTAAGCGTCTGATTGGCCGTCGCTTCGCCGACGATGTGGTGCAAAAAGACATCTCTATGGTGCCGTACAAAATCATCGAAGCCGACAACGGCGACGCCTGGGTACAGGTCAACGGTGAAAAATTCGCGCCACCACAAATTTCAGCTGAAGTGCTGAAAAAGATGAAAAAGACCGCCGAAGACTACCTCGGTGAGACTGTCACAGAAGCCGTTATCACGGTGCCTGCGTACTTCAACGACTCACAGCGTCAGGCGACCAAAGACGCCGGTAAAATCGCTGGTCTGGAAGTGAAGCGCATCATCAACGAGCCAACGGCAGCGGCGCTGGCGTACGGCATCGACAAAGAAGGTGGTGACCGCACCATCGCGGTATACGACTTGGGTGGTGGTACTTTCGATATCTCCATTATCGAAGTGGCCGATGTCGACGGTGAAAAGCAGTTCGAAGTACTGGCGACCAACGGTGACACCTTCTTGGGTGGTGAAGACTTTGACTTGCGCTTGATCGAATACTTGGCCGACGAGTTCAAGAAAGACAGCGGCATCGATCTGCACAATGACCCATTGGCACTGCAGCGTTTGAAAGAAGCGGCAGAAAAAGCCAAGGTTGAATTGTCTTCTGCGCAGCAAACCGACGTGAACCTGCCGTACATCACCGCGGATGCAACCGGTCCTAAGCACTTAAACGTGAAAGTGACCCGTGCCAAGCTGGAAAGCCTGGTTGAAGATCTGGTTGAGCGCTCACTGGAGCCTTGCCGCATTGCCTTGAAAGATGCCGGTGTTAGCTCCGGTGAAGTAGATGAAGTCATCCTGGTGGGTGGTCAGACCCGTATGCCAATGGTGCAGCAGAAAGTGGCTGCGTTCTTCGGCAAAGACCCACGTAAAGACGTCAACCCAGACGAAGCGGTGGCGGTTGGTGCAGCGATTCAAGGCGCGGTGCTGTCAGGTGATGTCAAAGACGTACTGCTGCTGGACGTGACTCCGCTGACCCTGGGTATTGAAACCATGGGTGGCGTAGCGACGCCGCTGATCGACAAGAACACCACCATTCCGACTAAGAAGTCGCAGGTGTTCTCAACCGCGGACGACAACCAAACCGCCGTGACCATTCACGTGGTTCAGGGTGAGCGTAAGCAGGCGGCACAGAATAAGTCACTGGGTCGTTTTGACTTGAGCGATATTCCACCGGCGCAGCGCGGTGTGCCGCAAATTGAAGTGACCTTCGATATTGACGCTAACGGTATCTTGAACGTGAGCGCCAAAGACAAGGCCACCGGCAAAGAGCAGTCGATTGTGATTAAAGCGTCGTCTGGTCTGAGCGATGATGAAATCGAAAAAATGGTCGCCGATGCTGAAGCGAATGCCGAAGCAGACAAGCAGTTCGAGGAAATGATTCAGGTGCGCAACACCGCCGATGGCCTGATTCACGCGACCAAGAAAACGCTGGAAGAAGCCGGTGACAAAGCGACTGACGACGAGAAGCAGGCGATTGAAAAAGCCATTGCTGAGTTGGAAGAAGCGTTGAAAGGTGACGACAAAGCAGCTATTGAGCAGAAAACTCAAGCGCTGACGGAAGCGTCCAGCTCTCTGGCGCAAAAGCTGTACGCTGAGCAAGCGCAACAGCAAGGCCCAGCGGATGCTGCCGGTGACCAAGATTCAGCCAAAGACGACGACGTAGTCGATGCTGAGTTCGAGGAAGTGAAAGACAAATAATCAGAGCCTGCTCTGACGTTATGACGCGGCACCGCAGGACTCCTGAGGGCCGCGTTTTTTGTGTATCTACAGGATACGGAACGTATGTCAAAACGAGATTATTACGAAATTCTGGGTGTGGCGCGCGACGTTGACAGCAAAGAGCTGAAGCGCGCTTATCGCAAGCTGGCGATGAAATACCACCCGGACCGCAACCCGGATGACCCGGAAGCCGACGCCAAATTTAAAGAAGCGACCGAAGCCTACGAAATACTGGGCGATGAGCAAAAGCGCGCAGCCTATGACCAGTATGGTCATGCCGGTGTTGACCCGAATGCGGGCGGCGGCTTTGGTGGCGGCGGCGGTGCCAACTTTAGCGACATCTTTGGCGATGTATTCGGCGATATTTTTGGTGGCGGCGGTGGTCGTGGCGGCCGCGGCGGCCCGCAGCGCGGTGCCGATTTGCGCTACACCATGGAGCTGACGCTGGAAGAAGCCGTGCGTGGTGTGGAAAAAACCATCCGCGTGCCAACCTTGGTAGGTTGTGAGCCTTGCGGTGGCAGCGGTGCCAAGCCTGGCACGTCACCGAAAACCTGTACCACCTGTGGCGGTCAGGGCCAGGTGCGCATGCAGCAAGGTTTTTTCTCGGTGCAGCAGACCTGCCCGACCTGTCGTGGACAGGGCACCATCATTGAAGATCCGTGCGATAGCTGCCATGGCCGTGGTGTCAAAGAAGAGACCAAAACCCTGTCGGTGAAGATTCCGCCGGGTGTTGATACTGGCGATCGCATTCGTTTATCGGGTGAGGGTGAAGCCGGTGCCATGGGTGGCCCTGCGGGCGATCTGTATGTGCAGGTGAGTGTGCGCGAACACGATCTGTTCCAGCGTGATGGCCGTAACCTCTACTGTGATGTGCCGATCAGCATTGTTGATGCAGCGCTGGGCGGTGAGTTGGAAGTGCCGACTCTGGATGGTCGCGTGAAGCTGAAGATTCCGGCAGAAACGCAAAGTGGCAAGCTGTTCCGTCTGCGTGGCAAGGGTGTGACTCCTGTACGCGGTGGATCGCCCGGCGACCTGTTATGTCGCGTGCAAGTGGAAACGCCGGTGAATCTGACCAGCGAGCAGAAAGAGCTGTTGCGTCAGTTCCAAGCATCACTGAATGGCGAAAAACACTCACCGAAAAAAACCGGCTGGTTTGATGGTGTGAAAAAGTTCTTTGAGGAAATCTGATCCAGCTGGCCGCAAGGCCAGTTTGGCGGTGTAACGGGATAGCTATGACACGAATTGCGATTGCCGGTGCTGCCGGTCGAATGGGCCGGGTGCTGATCGAAGCGGTGGAGCAACACGAACAGGCCTCGTTGGGTGCGGCCTTTGTGCTGTCCAATGACCCTATGTTGGGAGTTGATGCTGGTGCTTTGGCTGGCTTAGGCAAGACGTTGGAGGTCAACACCAGTGCGTCCATTGCCGATCAGATTGACGAGTTTGATGTGCTGATCGACTTTACGTCACCGGTGTCGACCATCGCCAATGTAGAGTTATGTCGCGCAGCGGGCAAACCGATTGTGATTGGCACCACCGGGTTGGATGAAGCGCAAAAGGCGCAGTTGCAAGCGTCGTCTGTGGATCATCCAATCGTGTTTGCGGCCAATTATTCGGTGGGTGTGAATCTGTGCCTGAATTTGCTGCGCATGGCGGCGTCAGTCATGGGCGACGACAGTGATATCGAAGTCATTGAAATGCATCACCGCCACAAGGTCGATGCGCCATCTGGCACGGCGCTGCGCATGGGCGAAGTGTTGGCGGAAACCATGGGTTGGGATCTGAAAGAAGTCGCTGTCTATGGTCGCGACGGTCATACCGGTGCGCGGCCGCATAAGCAGATTGGCTTTGAAACCATTCGTGGCGGTGATGTGGTGGGGGATCACACTGTGATGTTTGCCACCGAAGGCGAGCGCGTGGAAATTACCCATAAAGCACAAAGTCGCATGACCTTTGCCAAAGGTGCCGTGCGAGCTGCGCTGTGGGCTGTGGATCAGCCGCAGGGGCTGTATGGCATGCAGGACGTGTTGGGCTTTTAAGCTCAGGACGTGCAATAAAAAACGGGCCAATGGCCCGTTTTTTATTGCTGACTATTAAGCTTTGACGCCGAGTAGGTGATCAAAGCCGCGCTCGACCATATTGGCCATGCCACGAGGTTTGCCATTGGGGTCAAACACCATAGACACCAGCATTTGTGCATTACCCAATGCCCAGCGTGCCCGTTCTTTGGGCGCCAAGCCGGGCTCTAATTGACCACTTTTGATGCCCTTGTCGATTTGCTTGGAGATGATGTCCAGCAGCTTGTTTTGGAACTCCAGGTACGAGGGCCAGATGTCTTCGCGCACGGAGGCGCTCCATTCCAGCCATACCTTGATGTATTCAGGGTGTTCTTCACAGGCCTGTAAAAACGCTTTGATGTGGGCGCGAATGGCTTGCACCGGATCTTCATGATCTTTATACACATCTTCTGCCAGTTGCAGCAAAAATTGCTCAACTTCGACCAGAACGTCATTCACCAGTGCTTCACGTGTTTTGAAATAATTGAATACGGTGGCAACAGAGACGCCACCTCTTTCGGAAATTTCGGTATGACCGCCGCGACCAATGCCACGTTGGGCAAACACTTCGACCGCATGAGACAGTAATAGGCGCTTGCGCTCCTCGGGTTGCAGACGACGACGTCCATCAACGGCTACAGGCATAAAATAGTCCTCACATCTTCCTCGGGTGCTGTTGTTGTATAGCGAGTGCCTGTTTTCAGCTGAACAGGCGTGCTGTTTTTCAGAGTAGGGCGCTAGTTAAGCTGCTGTTAGTAGTTAAAGCGCTCAATAATAATAAAGGACGATGCAGCGGCTAGGGGAGCCAAATCCGGTGTAAGTTTGTTTTTCTGCATTGTTACATTGTGTAACTTGTGGTATTGCTCATGCCGCTATGTACCGCCATCACAGACATTGTGAGGCGTGACCGGCTGCATGGACAAAAGCAGGCCATTTCAGTATCATTTAGGGTTAAGTCCAGTATGTACAGAGGTGTTGCCTGCCAATCAGGGCACCTGATGAATCAGTTTAAAAGCGGAATGGGGTCGTTAGCGTCGCCATTCCGCTTTTTTACGACCAGTCGCCAGCGCTGCGGCACCGAAGACATGCAGACCTCATCTTGTTCATCTATCTGTTCGGGGATTGAGCCTTGCCTACGCCAGCCATTCTTGCTCTTGAGGACGGCAGTCTGTTTAAAGGTACCAGTTTTGGTGCTGCAGGACTGTCGGTGGGAGAAGTGGTGTTTAACACTTCTATGACGGGTTACCAGGAAATTCTGACCGACCCATCCTATGCCAACCAAATTGTAACTCTCACCTATCCACACATCGGCAACTACGGTACCAACCGTGAAGACGAAGAATCGCGCGGCATTTTTGCCAAAGGCTTGGTGATTCGGGATCTGCCTCTGGTGGCCTCCAACTTCCGCAGTGAGCAAGCTCTGGATGAGTACCTGCAGCAGCACAATATTTTGGGCATCGCGGACATCGACACCCGCCGTCTGACGCGATTGCTGCGGGCCAAAGGGTCACTCAATGGCTGCATATATGCCGGTGACGACGCATACGAGCAAGCGCGTATCGACGACGCTGTGTCCCAAGCGCAGGCGTTCCCCGGCCTGAAAGGCATGGACCTAGCAAAAGAAGTCACCACAGCAGAAGCCTACCGCTGGACTGAAGCCGATTGGCAATTGGGCAAAGGCTACGGCGAGCAAACAGCGCCCAAATTTAAAGTGGTGGCTTATGACTATGGTGTTAAGCGCAACATTCTACGCATGCTGGCTGAGCGTGGTTGCGAGCTGACGGTGGTGCCAGCACAAACGCCGGCCAGTGAGGTGTTGGCGATGAATCCAGATGGCATCTTCCTGTCCAACGGCCCGGGTGACCCAGAGCCGTGCGATTACGCCATTGCGGCGATCAAAGAGATTTTGCAAACCCACATTCCTGTGTTTGGTATTTGCTTGGGCCATCAGTTGTTGGCACTGGCCTCTGGCGCTAGCACGGTCAAAATGGGTCATGGCCACCACGGCGGTAACCACCCGGTGCAAGACCTGGAGTCTGGTGTGGTAATGATCACCTCGCAAAACCACGGCTTTGCGGTGGATGAAGCGACCTTGCCGGACAACCTCAAAGCGACGCACAAATCGCTGTTCGATGGCACGCTGCAAGGCATTGCCCGTACCGATAAACCTGCATTCAGTTTCCAAGGGCACCCGGAAGCGAGCCCAGGCCCGCACGATGTTGCTCCGCTGTTTGACCAGTTTATCGATCTGATTGAAAAAGCCCGCCAATAAGGACCTTGCCATGCCAAAACGTAGCGATATCAGCAGTATTTTGATCATTGGCGCTGGTCCGATTGTGATCGGTCAGGCCTGTGAGTTTGACTATTCCGGCGCCCAGGCCTGCAAGGCCCTGCGCGAAGAAGGTTACCGCGTCATTCTGGTGAACTCGAACCCAGCCACCATCATGACCGATCCGGTGATGGCCGACGCTACTTACATTGAGCCGATCAGTGTGGAAGCAGTGGCGAAAATTATCGAAAAAGAGCGCCCCGATGCGTTGCTGCCGACCATGGGTGGCCAAACTGCGTTGAACTGTGCCCTTGGCCTAGAGCAGGCTGGCGTATTGGAGAAGTTCGGCGTTGAAATGATTGGTGCCAATGCCGACACCATCGACAAAGCCGAAGACCGGGATCGTTTTGACCAGGCGATGAAAAACATCGGTCTGGAATGTCCACGTGCTGGCATTGCCCACTCGCTGGAAGAAGCACGCGAAGTGCAAAAAGACTTGGGCTTTCCGTGCATTATTCGCCCGTCGTTCACTATGGGCGGCAGTGGTGGTGGCATCGCCTATAACAAAGAAGAGTTTGAAGAGATTTGCCAGCGCGGTCTGGACTTGTCTCCCACCAATGAGCTGCTGATCGATGAGTCGCTGATTGGCTGGAAAGAGTACGAGATGGAAGTGGTGCGTGATAAAAACGACAACTGCATCATCGTTTGCTCGATCGAAAACTTCGATCCTATGGGCGTGCACACTGGCGACTCCATCACCGTCGCGCCAGCACAAACCCTGACCGACAAAGAATATCAGCTGATGCGCGACGCATCCCTAGCGGTATTGCGTGAGATTGGCGTGGAAACCGGCGGTTCAAACGTACAGTTTGGTGTGGACCCTAAAACTGGTCGCGTGGTGGTGATTGAGATGAACCCGCGGGTATCGCGCTCATCAGCACTGGCTTCCAAAGCCACTGGCTTCCCGATTGCCAAAGTCGCTGCCAAGTTGGCGGTGGGTTACACCCTGGACGAGCTGCAAAACGACATTACTGGCGGTGCGACGCCAGCCTCGTTTGAGCCATCCATCGACTACGTCGTGACCAAAATTCCACGCTTCACCTTTGAAAAATTCCCGCAAGCCGATGCCCGTTTGACCACGCAAATGAAATCCGTGGGCGAAGTGATGGCCATGGGCCGCACGCAGCAAGAATCGCTGCAAAAAGCACTGCGCGGTTTGGAAGTGGGCGCCACTGGCTTTAATCCTAAGGTGGACCTCGAAGCAGACGGCGCTCGCGATAAGATTTTTGCCGAACTGAACACTCCTGGGGCCGAGCGCATTTGGTACATCGCCGATGCCTTTCGCATGGGCATGAGCGTTGAAGAAGTGTTCGCTCACTGTGCTGTGGACCCTTGGTTCCTGGTTCAGATTGAAGATCTGATCAAAGAAGAAGCGGAAGTTGCTGCCAGCAGCGCGCATTCGTTGGATGCCGACCGTATTTATCGCCTCAAGCGCAAGGGCTTCTCCGATGCGCGCTTAGCCGAGCTGTTGGGCGTGAGCGAAAAAGCGTTCCGTAAGCAACGCCAGAAGATGGGTGTGCGCCCAGTGTACAAGCGTGTCGATACCTGTGCGGCCGAGTTCGCCACCGACACGGCGTACATGTACTCCACTTACGAAGAAGAGTGTGAGGCAGCGCCATCTGAGCGCGATAAGATCATCGTGCTGGGTGGTGGTCCTAACCGCATTGGTCAGGGCATTGAGTTCGACTACTGTTGTGTGCACGCCGCTTTCGCCGCTAAGGAAGAAGGCTTCGAAGCCATCATGGTCAACTGTAACCCGGAAACGGTTTCTACCGACTATGACACTTCAGACCGCCTGTACTTTGAGCCGCTGACGCTGGAAGACGTGCTGGAAATCGTCGACAAAGAGCAGCCGAAGGGTGTGATCGTGCAGTACGGTGGTCAAACGCCGCTCAAGCTGGCGAATGAACTGGAAGCGGCGGGCGTGCCAATCATCGGCACCTCTCCAGAGGCCATTGATCGTGCAGAAGACCGTGAGCGTTTCCAGCAGATGATTCAGCGTCTGGGACTGAAACAGCCGGTGAATGCAACGGTCACCTCGGCAGAAGAAGCGGTGGCGAAAGCCAACGACATCGGTTATCCACTGGTGGTGCGTCCTTCGTATGTGTTGGGTGGTCGCGCGATGGAAATCGTCAACGACGAAACCTCGCTGCGTCGTTACATGCGTGAAGCGGTGCAGGTGTCGAACGACTCGCCGGTACTGCTCGACTACTTCCTCAACCGTGCGGTGGAAGTCGATATCGACGCCGTGTGTGACGGTGAGCAAGTGGTGATTGGCGGCATCATGCAGCACATTGAGCAAGCCGGTATTCACTCGGGTGACTCCGCTTGTTCGTTGCCACCGTACAGCTTGCCTGCCGATGTGCAGGACGAAATGCGCGACATGGTATGTAAAATGGCGCTGGAGCTGGGTGTTATCGGCCTTATGAACACCCAGTTGGCTTGGCAAGATGGCGAAATCTACGTCATTGAGGTGAACCCACGTGCTTCACGTACCGTGCCATTTGTTTCCAAGTGCATTGGTACGTCGCTGGCGGCGATTGCCGCAAAAGTAATGGCGGGCAAAACCTTAGCGGAGCTCGGGTTTACCGAGGAAATTATTCCACCTTACTTCTCGGTTAAAGAAGCGGTATTCCCATTCAACAAGTTCCAAGATGTGGATCCGATTCTGGGCCCTGAAATGAAGTCGACCGGCGAAGTGATGGGAGCGGGCACCAGCTTTGGTGAGGCTTTCTACAAAGCTCAGCTGGGAGCAGGCGCCAGCATTCCGCATGGCGGCGTGGCGTTTGTGTCTGTGCGTGATGCCGATAAAGACGGCGTTGTGGATGTGGCCAAAGGGCTGATCGCTTGTGGTTTTACCCTGGTATCGACGTCGGGCACCTGCAAAGCGTTGCAGCAGGCTGGTGTCGCGGTTGACCATGTGAACAAGGTCACTGAAGGTCGTCCACATATTGTTGATATGATTAAAAACGACGAAATCGCGTTGATTGTAAACACCACCGAAGGTGCGCAAGCGATTATCGACTCGGCTGACATTCGTCGCAGTGCGTTGCAGCACAAAGTTTATTACACCACCACCTTGGCTGGCGCTGAGGCGGTGGTGGAAGCACTGCGCTCGCCGGGCTTAAACGAAGTTCGTCGTCTACAAGAACTGCACGCGTCCATTTAATGGGCGCGCTGTTAAGGAGTGATGTATGCAAAAATACCCTATGACCAAAGAAGGCGAACAGGCACTGCGTGATGAGCTGCAACAGCTCAAAAGTGTCGAGCGCCCGAAGGTGATTGAGGCCATTGCTGAAGCACGTGAGCACGGCGATTTGAAAGAAAATGCTGAGTATCACGCTGCACGTGAGCAACAGGGGTTTATTGAAGGCCGTATCCAGGATATCGAAGGTAAGCTGTCCAACGCTCAGGTGATTGATATCACCAGCATCCCGCACACGGGCAAAGTGCTGTTTGGCACCACCGTCAGTATCATTAACTGTGACACTGACGAAGAAGTGCAATACAAGATTGTTGGCGACGACGAAGCGGACATTAAAAACAACCGCATCTCTATTTCGTCACCGATCGCGCGTGCGCTGATTGGTAAGGAAGAAGGCGACATCGTTGTTGTTCAAGTTCCTGCCGGTGCGGTGGAATATGAAATTGACCAGGTTCAGCACGTCTAAGCCATCGTCAATGGATTAAAAAAGCCGGCTAATAGCCGGCTTTTTTGTGGCGCTTTAAAAATCTTCTGTCGAGGTAAACAAACCAACGCGCAGATCTTTGGCCTGATAAATTTCTCGGCCATCCACTTCCATGCGGGCATCGGCGATGCCCATCACCAACTTTTGTTCCATCACGCGTTTGATGTCGATGCGGTAGGTGACTTTTTCTGCTTTGGGCAGCACTTGGCCACGAAATTTGACCTCGCCACAGCCCAATGCTCGGCCGCGCCCTGGGTTGCCGCGCCAGCCAAGGAAGAAGCCCACCAGTTGCCACATGGCGTCTAACCCTAAGCAGCCAGGCATTACCGGGTCACCTTCAAAATGGCAGTCGAAGAACCACAGGTCTGGACGAATATCGAGCTCGGCGATGATTTCGCCTTTGCCGTAGGCGCCGCCCTCGGAGCTGATGTGCACGATGCGATCCATCATAAGCATGTTGGGAAGTGGTAGGCGGGCATTGCCTTCGCCGAACATGTCACCGTGGCCGCAGGCCAATAATTGTTCGCGATCGAAGGAAGACGGTTGGCTCATTGAGAATCCTCATGTGTCATTTTTTGCTGACAGACTGACACATGAGGAGGCGTTCACCTAATGAAGGTTTTTTGAAAAAAATGCAATAAAGCTAGAAATGACCTATCGAAGTCGTAGCAATCCGATCTAATTACACTTTTTCAACCAGCAAGCTACCGATGGAGTAGCCGGCACCGAAGGAGCAAATCAGGCCGCTTTCGCCAGCAGCAAAGTCGTCTTTAAAGCGGTGGAAGGCGATCACTGAGCCAGACGATGCGGTGTTGGCAAACTCGTCCAGTACGATGGGTGCTTCGTTGCCCTCCGGCTCGCGGCCGAGCAGTTTTTTAACCGCAAAGTTGTTCATATTGATGTTGGCCTGATGTAACCACATGCGCTTCAGGTCTTGCGGCTCCAGCTGGCTTTCGGCCAACTGCTCGGTGATGAACTGAGTCACCAGCGGCAGCAGCTCTTTAAAGACTTTACGGCCTTCTTGTTTGAAGAATGGGCGATCTTCTGGCAAATCTTCAAAGCAGTAGTCGGCGTAAGACGCGTCGCTGCGAATGTTGTCGGAGAATTGGGTGAACTGTTTGGTGTGGCGAATACGGAAGGCATGTTCGCTGTTGCAGCTGTCCTCTGGCTCCAGTACGGCGGCAGTGGCGACATCGCCAAAGATAAAGTGGCTGTCGCGCGATTTGAAGTTTAACCCTGGCGTGGTGAACTCTGGGTTTACAAATAAAACGCAGCGAGCAATGCCTGCTTTGAGCGCGGCATAGGCGTTGATCATGCCAAATGTCGCCGACGAGCAGGCAATGCCCATGTCGTAGGCGGCGCCTTTAATGCCCAGGTCACGCTGAATCTCCACCGCCATGCCCGGATAATCACGCTGGCGGAAGGTGCTGGAGACAATCACCAGATCAATGTCTTCCGGCTTTTTATTGGCTTGTTGCATGGCCTCTTTGGCTGCGGCGATGCCCATGGTCACCATTTCAGGTGTTTGCCCTTCGCGCGTGGCATCGAACACCGGGTGCATAACGGCTGGGTCGATAATGCCGTCTTTATACATGGCATAGCGCGCTTTGATACCTGATGCTTTCTCGATGAACTCTGAGCTAGACGGTGACAATGCTTCACGCTCACCGGCGGCAATTTGTTCGGCGTATTCTTCGTTATGTCGCTCAACATAGGCGTTATAAGCAGCGACCAGTTCATCATTGGTGATCTGGTGAGGGGGGGTGAACAAGCCGGTTCCTGAAATAACAATATCTGACATGCGCTGCGTAACCTTATTCTTGAGGGCGATCAAAGCCGAGAGCGATAAAATCCTGCCATTATCCCTGTAACTGCGCGCCCTTCCAACTCCCGATTAGTGGCGGTTAAGCAACGCTGCATGGCAACATGCGAAAAAATGAGGATGGCTTATTGGGTATAGTCGTTTCGTCAGGAGGAGTCTGTGTGCGGCGCTATTTAATTTTGCTCAGGACGTTTTGGCTGGGCGGCTTGTGGGCTTGTACTTATCTGGTGCGTCCGCTGTTGGAGCACAAAGGTTACTTTCCTCATCATGGTTTGGAGGTGATGCATGCCATGGTCGGCATGGGCGCGGTAGCCGGAGGGGTGCTGCTGCTTATGGCGCTGGTGCGTCGGGTATTTCACTGGCACCAGTTATCGTCGCAACTGTTGTTGGTGATGCTGGCGTTGTCTGGCGGGTATTTTGCCTTGTGGCCGTGGTGGAAGCTGCAAATGATGGTGGTACACGCCATGTGTGCGTTGGGGTTGCTGTGGTTGTGGCTGGCACCACAGGACGTGGTGCAGCGCTCGCGTTAGCGATTCAGGTTAGACAGGTTCGGATTGGCCTTTGGGTTGCGGCGCAGCAGCAGTGCGGTATTACCGATTTGCTGTACCAGAGTGGCCGAGCAGATTTTAATCATTTCGGCGATCACCGCTTTTTTGACCTCACGATCACCCACGGCCAGTTTGACTTTGATCAGCTCGTGATCGTCCAGTGCGCGATTCAGCTCATCAATAACCCCTTCTGACAGGCCGTTGCCAGCAATCATTACGATGGGGTTGAGGCTATGGCCAATTGCACGGTAGGCCTTCTTTTGTTCGTTGCTCAGTGTCATGCGGAGTCGGTTACTCAGGTTTTCGATGGTAAACTGCCAGTATACCGCAACCAGGAGAAAAACCCCTATGGCGCGCTCGAAAAGCAGTGCCGGCTGGCTGAAAGAACACGTCGATGACGAATACGTGCAACGCGCGCAGCAAGATGGCTACCGTACCCGGGCCAGTTACAAGCTGTTGGAGTTGGATGAAAAAGATAAGTTATTCCGCCCAGGTATGACTGTGATTGATTTGGGCAGTGCGCCGGGAGGCTGGTCGCAGGTGGTGGCTCAGCGCCTGAATGGCCAGGGCGTGGTGATCGCGTCCGACATCCTGCCCATGGACAATATTGCCGATGTACAGTTTATACAGGGTGATTTTACCGAACAGTCTGTTTTTGATGAACTCATGGCGGCGGTTGATGGTCGTCCTGTAGACCTTGTAATTTCCGATATGGCCCCCAACATGAGTGGAGTGGCATCCATAGACCAACCCGGTGCCATGTATTTGGTCGAGCTAGCGCTGGATATGGCGCGGCAAACCCTGAAACCGAGAGGCGAATTTGTCGCCAAAGTGTTCCAAGGGGAGGGATTTGATGACTACCTTGCGGACGTCAAACAATCCTTTACAAAAGTTCTGATCCGAAAGCCCAAGGCCTCTCGTGCCCGTTCGCGCGAGGTTTACATAGTGGCAAAAGGTTTCCGGGCCTAAGCTCGCTTGCTAAGCTTAGGCTTCTGGCAAGCATCCCGGTGGGATGGGCAGTTAATTGAGGTGGTGCCTAAATATGGCCAAAAATTTCATTCTGTGGGCAGTGATTGCTGCTGTCCTGATGATGGTGTTCAACAATTTTCAGAACGTTGGGCAGGGAGCGCAATACTCCTACTCAGAGTTCATCACAGCGGTAGAAAGTGGCCAGGTTGAAAAGGTCACCATTTCTGGCCAAACCATCAAAGGCATCAGCTCCAGTGGCGAAGCATTTGAAACCATATTGCCTGTGTACGACGACAAACTGATGGACACACTGCTGGAAAATCGCGTGCAGGTTATTGGTGAAAAGCCTGAAAAGCAGGGTTTCTTGTCACAGTTGCTGCTGGCCTCACTGCCGATCCTGATCATCATTGCCGTGTTCATGCTGTTTATGCGTCAAATGCAGGGCGGCAGCGGTGGTCGTGGCGGCCCTATGGCATTTGGTAAAAGCAAAGCCAAGCTGTTGAGCGAAGATCAGATCAAAACCACTTTCGAAGACGTCGCTGGCTGTGATGAAGCCAAAGAGGACGTGAAGGAATTGGTGGAGTTTTTACGCGATCCCGGCAAGTACCAGCGCCTGGGCGGTAAAATTCCTCGGGGTGTGCTGATGGTCGGTCAGCCCGGTACCGGTAAAACGCTGCTGGCCAAGGCCATTGCTGGCGAGGCCAAGGTGCCGTATTTCTCCATTTCCGGTTCTGATTTTGTGGAAATGTTTGTTGGTGTTGGTGCATCGCGTGTGCGCGACATGTTTGATCAAGCCAAGAAGCAGGCGCCTTGTATCATCTTTATTGACGAAATTGATGCGGTAGGCCGCTCACGTGGTGTGGGTATCGGCGGCGGTAATGACGAGCGTGAGCAAACGCTGAACCAGTTGCTGGTGGAGATGGACGGCTTCGAAGTCAACGATGGCATCATCGTGATTGCCGCGACCAACCGTCCTGACGTGCTTGACCCAGCGTTGCTGCGCCCAGGCCGCTTTGACCGTCAGGTCACGGTTGGCTTGCCTGATATTCGCGGTCGCGAGCAAATCTTGAAAGTGCATATGCGCAAAGTGCCGGTGGCCGACGACGTCAAGCCATCGCTGATTGCGCGTGGTACCCCGGGTTTCTCCGGTGCCGATTTGGCCAACTTGGTCAACGAAGCTTCGCTGTTTGCCGCACGCGCCAACAAGAATCTGGTCACCATGGAAGAGTTCGAGCAGGCCAAGGACAAGATCCTGATGGGTGCTGAGCGTAAGACCATGGTGATGTCGGAAAAAGAAAAGACCAACACCGCCTATCACGAGGCGGGTCACGCCATTGTTGGGCGCTTGGTGCCGGAGCATGATCCGGTATACAAGGTCTCTATTATCCCGCGCGGCCGTGCACTGGGTGTGACGATGTTCTTACCGGAAGAGGATCGCAACTCGATCAGTAAGCGTGGCATCGAGAGCAATATCTGTTCCTTGTATGGCGGTCGTATCGCGGAAGAAATGACGCTGGGCAAAGACGGTGTCACCACTGGCGCGTCTAACGACATTGAACGTGCTACCAAATACGCTCGCAACTACGTGACCAAATGGGGCTTGTCGGAGAAACTCGGCCCGCAGCTGTATTCAGAAGAAGAACAGCAAAGCTACTTGGGCTCCGCCGGCGGTGGGCAGATGTCGCACTTGTCGGATGATACGGCGCGCTTGATCGATGCGGAAGTGAAAGAGCTGTTGGATGGTTGTTATCAGCGTGCTTACCAAATTCTGGAAGACAATCGCGATAAGCTGGAGCTGATGAAGGACGCCTTGATGGAGTTCGAAACCATCGACGCAGATCAGATCGATGACATCATGGAAGGCCGTAAGCCTCGCCCACCTAAGGCTTGGAATGGCGATGACTCCTCAGGGCCAGCAGCGCCAGCGGAGGAAAGCCAAGATATGGCTCAGGACGATGACGACGGCATTGTCGGTGACCCAGCCGGCGAGCAACGCTAACTCTACCAGGCGGCCTTCGGGCCGCCTTGTCTGTTTGGACTCTTCATTCATGCAATCAAATAACCCTTGTGACTGGCTGCAGGCGTCTGCTGTCCAGGTGATGGGTATTGTTAATGTGACCCCGGATTCTTTTTCAGATGGCGGGCGTTTTCATCAGCGTGATGCGGCCTTGCGCCATGCGCAGCAAATGCTCAGCGATGGTGCTGCCATTATTGATGTAGGCGGTGAATCGACGCGCCCAGGCGCAGAACCGGTTTCTGTGCAGCAGGAGCTTGATCGGGTAGTGCCCGTGATTGAGGTTCTGCTGCAAGAAACGGCGGCCATTGTGTCGGTCGATACCAGTACGCCTGAGGTGATCCACGAGGCGGCTCGCTTGGGCGCGCATCTGATCAACGATGTGCGGGCCTTGCAGCGTGAAGGGGCATTGCAGGCCGCTGCTGATACCGATATGGCCATTTGCCTGATGCACATGCAAGGCGAACCACAAACCATGCAGCAGTCGCCCAATTACGCTTGTGTTGTGACTGAGGTGGCGGATTTCTTGTGTGAGCGCGTTGTCGCCTGTGAATCAGCGGGCATCTCGCGCGATCGTATGTTGCTCGACCCAGGTTTTGGCTTCGGAAAAACCACGCGTCACAACTACGAGCTGCTACAACGTTTAGATGAATTACAGCAGACCGTGCAGCTGCCATTGCTGACTGGCTTGTCGCGCAAGCGCATGATTGGCGCAGTCACTGGCCAAGCGGTGGCTGATCAGCGCGTGGTCGGCAGTGCGGCGGGTGCTTTGTTGTGCGCAATGAAAGGGGCTCGTGTGCTGCGAGTGCACGATGTACGCGCCACGGTTGATGCGTTGGCGGTTTGGCAGGCCAGCGAGCAGCCTGCGCAATACGATGATTAATGGGATGATCTATGGCTAGACGCTATTTTGGTACCGACGGGATCCGCGGTCATGTAGGAGAGGGGCCAATCACCCCCGAGTTTGTGATGAAGCTGGGCTGGGCTGCGGGCAAGGTGTTTGCGCAGCAAGGCAAGAGCCGCATTTTGATCGGCAAAGACACGCGCATCTCCGGCTACATGTTTGAATCAGCACTTGAGGCCGGGTTGTCGGCTGCGGGTGTTGATATTGGTTTGCTGGGTCCGATTCCAACGCCGGGCATTGCGTATCTAACGCGCACGTTTCGCGCCCAAGCGGGCATTGTCATCAGCGCCTCACACAACCCGTTTTATGACAATGGCATCAAGTTCTTTTCTGCTGATGGGCAAAAATTACCCGATGAGACCGAGCTGGCGATTGAGCAGTGGCTCGACCAAGACATGACTTGCGTTGCCTCCGATCAGTTAGGCAAAGCTCAGCGCATTGATGACGCGGCAGGGCGTTACATTGAGTTTTGTAAAGGCACGGCCCATGCGCTGAATTTACGCGGTATGAAGCTGGTACTGGATTGCGCCCACGGCGCGACTTACCAAATTGCGCCGGCGGTATTTCGTGAGCTCGGCGCCGATGTCATCGCTATTGGTAATCAACCGGATGGTCTGAACATCAACGCCAGCGTCGGCTCAACGGCGCCGGAAGCACTGCGAGCACGGGTGTTGGCCGAGCAGGCTGATCTCGGCATTGCCTTTGATGGCGATGGTGATCGGGTGATGATGGTGGACCATCAAGGACAACTGATCGACGGCGATCAACTGCTGTTTATCGTGGCCAGTCATGCCCATCAGCAACAGCGCCTAAATGGTGGTGTGGTCGGAACTTTGATGAGTAATCTTGGGCTTGAGCTGGCCTTGCGTGAGCAAGGCATCGAGTTCCGCCGCGCCAAGGTGGGAGATCGTTACGTGATGCAGATGCTGGCCGAGCATGGCTGGCGCTTTGGTGGCGAATCGTCTGGTCACTTGCTGTGTCTGGACGCCAACAGCACTGGCGATGGCATAGTGTCGGCGCTACAGGTATTGGTAGCGCTGCGTGAGACCGATACCACGCTGCACGACTGGCAACAGAAAATGAGCAAAATGCCGCAGTGCATGATCAACGTGAAACGCAGTCGCGACGTGGATCTGGACAATCACCCAGACATCCAGCGAGCGATCACGGAAGTTGAGTCCAAGCTGGCTGATCGTGGGCGGGTATTGCTGCGACCATCCGGCACAGAACCCGTTGTGCGAGTGATGATTGAAGGCGAAGATGCGGCCCAAGTCGAGGCGCTGACAGCGCAGTTGGCGCAAGCGGTAGAGCGTGCGCTGAACTGACTTCCCGGTTGTACCGGCGCGGCAACTTGGATAGTATCTGCGCTCTTTGATTTTGGGGATATGTTATGCGGCGTCGCCTGATTGCCGGCAACTGGAAAATGAATGGCTCAGCTGCCTCTGCGCGCGCGTTATTGCAACGCCTGGCCGAGTTCGCTGATGACAGTAAAGACGTGGTGGTTTTTCCGCCTATGCCGTATTTGTCCTTAGCCATTGATGGCAATGCTTCCAGCCGGGTGGGAACGGGTGCACAAAATTGCGCCGCATACGAGCAAGGCGCTTACACAGGTGAAGTATCAGCCAGTATGATTGCCGACTTGGGCGCCCGCCATGTGTTGGTCGGACACTCCGAACGTCGAGCCCTGTTTGCTGAAAACGACGCTACTGTGCTGGCAAAGGTGCAGCAAGCACTGGCCGCTAAGCTGACCGTGTATGTCTGCGTTGGTGAAACACTGGCGCAGCGTCGCCAGGATCAACAGCAAACCGTGGTGGCAGAGCAGCTGCAAGCACTGATTGCTGAACTGCCGGCATCTGCTTGGTCATCCATCGTGGTGGCGTATGAGCCCGTGTGGGCCATTGGTACTGGCGAAACCGCCACGCCAGAGCAAGCACAAGCCATGCACGCTTTTATCCGCTCGCAATTGCAGCAGGTGAGTCCTGATGTAGCTGAGCAGACTCGCATTCTGTACGGTGGCAGCGTGAAAGCCGCCAATGCCGCAGAATTATTCAGCCAGCCTGACATTGATGGTGGGCTGGTGGGTGGCGCCTCATTGGACGCCGAAGAATTTTTGGCCATCTGTCATTCATAGGTCTTTGTAGATATGGAACAAATCATCTTAATCGTTCACATCCTGTTGGCCGTGGGCATCATTGGTTTCGTCATGATGCAGCAAGGCAAGGGTGCGGATGCTGGCGCCTCGTTTGGCGGTGGTGCATCGCAAACCGTATTTGGTAGCCAGGGTAGCGCTACTTTCTTGAGCCGTAGCACGGCGATTCTGGCGACGGCGTTTTTTGCCACCAGTTTGGCGTTGGCGGTATATGCCAAGCACCGTGCGACTTCGGCGTCTGATTTGGGCATTCCAAGTCAGGAAGCGTTAAAAACACTTGAGCAAAGCGGCGAAGGTATGGCAAAATCCGCGCCCTCTGATGCTCCTGAGCTGGACGCTTCTGTTGCAGATGAACCTGTAATCGAAGAATAAAGCTGACGGCTGGGCAATAGCCCGATTTGTGCGGATGTGGTGGAATTGGTAGACACGCCATCTTGAGGGGGTGGTGAGCTAAGCTCGTGCGAGTTCGAGTCTCGCCATCCGCACCAATATTCAACTGATCTCAGCACGTCAGTGCATGCTCGCAATTTTTTTCCGAAATGCCTATAATGTGCGCGCTTTGATCAGGCAGTCCGGCGTTAGACGCCGAGCGAGTTGAAAAGCCCCTCCAGTCAGGGGCTTTTTAGTAGCTGTCTGATTCCGCCAGACTGGTTCGGCGGCTCCTGACAAAGACCGATTGGTCTTTGGTCTGCAGAATTCTTTAGCGGACTGGGCATTAAGTGCCCAGTTTTTGTTTGTAACGAGGGTAAACGGTTGGCAAAACACACACAGTTAACAGAGATGTTGGCACCCGTGGTCGAGTCTATGGGCTTCGTTTTCTGGGGGCTGGAGTATTTAGTGCAGGGCAAACACACCGTATTGTGTGTCTACATTGATCATGCCGATGGCATTACGGTGGATCACTGCGCTAATGTGAGCCGACAGCTCAGCAGTGTGCTGGACGTAGAAGACCCGATCTCCCAGGACTACACCCTTGAGGTGTCCTCGCCTGGCATGGATCGCCCTCTGTTTACCCTCGAGCAGTTTCAGGCATACGCCAACCACATCATTGATGTGCGCCTGCGTATGCCGTTCGACGGTCGTCGTAAATTCAAGGGCCAATTGATTGGTACGGAGCAAGAAGATGTCGTGCTGTTTGTCGATGGGCATGAATATTTATTGCCTATTGAACTGATCGATAAGGCGCGAGTGGTTCCACAGTTTAAGGACTAAGTTGCACAGCGAGGCTAGAAGATGAGCAAAGAAATTCTCCTGGTCGCAGAAGCGGTATCCAACGAAAAAGGCGTCTCCAAAGAAATTATCTTTGAAGCCATCGAATCAGCCTTGGCCGCGGCAGCGAAAAAACGTTACGAAGATGAAAATGCGACCATTCGCGTGGACATTGACCGTAAGACCGGTGATTACGAAACCTTCCGCAGTTGGCTGGTGGTCAGCAACGATGTGGTACCAGGTTTGGGTGACGAGTTGACGCTTGAAGAAGCGCACGAAATCGACACCAATTTAGCGCCCGGCGATACCTACGAAACTCAGATTGAAAACCCTGAGTTTGGTCGTATCGCTGCCCAGGCGGCGAAACAGATTATTGTACAAAAAGTACGTGAAGCAGAGCGTGCGCAGGTGGTGGATCAATACCAGCACCGTGTGGGCGAACTGCTGGGCGGTACTGTCAAAAAAGTTACACGCGACAATGTCATCGTGGACTTGGGTAATAACGCCGAAGGCCTGTTACCAAAAGAAGAATTGATCGGCCGCGAAATTATGCGCATGGGCGATCGTGTGCGCGCCATTTTGTTTGATGTGCGCCCAGAAAATCGTGGCCCGCAGTTGATGTTGAGTCGTGGTCGTCCGGCCATGCTGATCGAACTGTTCCGCATTGAAGTGCCTGAGATTGCTGAAGAAGTGATCGAAATTAAAGGCGCGGCACGTGACCCAGGTTCACGCGCCAAAATTGCAGTAAAAACCAGTGACAAACGCATCGACCCCGTGGGTGCTTGTGTCGGTATGCGCGGTGCGCGTGTGCAGGCGGTCACTAATGAGCTGGGTGGTAATGAGCGCATTGATATCGTGTTGTGGGATGACAACCCAGCACAGTTGGTCATTAACGCCATGGCCCCAGCGGAAGTAGCGTCCATCGTAATGGACGAAGAAACCAACACCATGGACGTTGCCGTGGTGGAGGAAAACCTAGCCCAAGCGATTGGCCGAGGCGGACAAAACGTTCGTCTGGCGTCAGAGCTGACCGGCTGGGAAATTAATGTCATGACCGAAGCAGAAGCGGAAGAAAAGCAAAGTGCTGAGGCCTCCGGCTTCATCGATGGTTTTATTAAAAACCTCGATATTGATGAAGATTTTGCCACCTTGCTGGTGGAAGAAGGCTTTACCACGTTGGAAGAAATTGCCTACGTGCCGATGGAAGAACTGCTGTCGATTGAGGAGCTGGATGAAGAAGTTGCCACCGAGTTACGTGACCGTGCCAAAGACGTGTTGCTGACCCAGGCGATTGCTTCCGAAGAACAGCTTGAAGAGGCTCAACCGGCTGACGATCTGCTGGAAATGGACGGCATGGACAAACACCTAGCACTGGTTCTGGCCAGCAAAGGTATTTGCACCATGGAAGACCTGGCAGAGCAATCGGTGGATGACCTGCTCGATATTCAAGACATGACAGACGAGAAAGCGGCCGAGTTGATTATGACGGCCCGTAAGCCCTGGTTTGAGGGTTCTCAGTAAACCATTCGCTCGGCATAGGAGAAACGTATGGCAGATGTAACAGTTAAAGAACTCGCCGACGTGGTCAAAATTAGTGTTGATCGTTTGCTGTCGCAGATGAAAGAGGCGGGTTTGCCTCAAACAGCTGCGGAACAAACAGTATCCGATGAACAAAAACAAACGCTGTTGAGCTTTTTGAAAAAAAGCCACGGCGAATCGGCGGAAGCGCCGAAAAAAATTACCTTAAAGCGTAAAGCAACCACCACGCTGAAAACCGGTCAGGGCGGTAAAAAAGCCGTGACCATCGAAGTGCGCAAAAAGCGCACTTACGTGAAGCGCGAAGAAGTGGATAACAGCGCTGAAAAAGCACGCTTGGAAGAAGAAGCGCGCTTAGCGGCGGAACGTGAAGCTGCAGCAAAAGCTGCGGCAGAAAAAGTCGCAGCGGAAAAGGCTGCAGCAGAAAAAGCGGCGGCGGATAAAGCGGCAAAACCGGCTGCGCCTAGTGCGGATAAACCGAAAGCCGTGGCCAGCAAAAAAGAACCCGCTAAAAAGCCAGCTGAAGAAGACGTGGCACAAAAACGTGCTGAAGCCGAAGTGGCTGCAAAGCGTCAGGAAGAAGGTGCAGGCCGTAAAAAAGGCAAAACCGATAAAAAGCGCGAGCGTGATGACGACAGCCGCTTTATGGATCGTGACAACAGCGGCAACCGCGGCAACCGCAAAGCCAAGGTTAAGTTGAAAGGTGGCAATCGTCGTGCTTCTAAGCAAGCCAATGAGCATGCTTTCACCAAACCAACAGCGCCAGTGACCAAAGACATCGAGTTGCCAGAAGCGATTACCGTGGGTGATCTGGCACAGAAAATGGCCGTTAAAGCCGGTGAAGTGATCAAAGAGCTGATGAAAATGGGCGTCATGGCGACCATTAACCAGACTCTGGATCAGGACACAGCGACCTTGGTCGTCGAGGAAATGGGCCACAAAGTATCGAAACTGATTTCTGACAACGCGCTGGAAGAAGCGGTGACAGACTCGGTGAGCTATGACGGTGAAGAAACCACACGTGCGCCTGTGGTGACCGTGATGGGTCACGTTGACCATGGTAAAACCTCGCTGCTGGATTACATTCGTAAATCTCGCGTCGTATCTGGCGAAGCCGGTGGTATTACCCAGCACATTGGTGCGTATCACGTTGATACCGACCACGGCATGGTGTCCTTCCTAGATACGCCTGGACACGCCGCATTTACCTCCATGCGTGCTCGCGGTGCGCAGTCGACGGACGTGGTGATTCTGGTAGTGGCCGCCGATGACGGCGTAATGCCACAAACCGAAGAAGCGGTGCAACACGCTAAAGCGGCCGGTGTGCCGATCGTCGTCGCTGTTAACAAAATGGATAAAGAAACCGCCGATCCTGATCGGGTTAAGAACGAGCTGTCAGCTCGTGATGTGATCCCGGAAGATTGGGGGGGTGATGTGCCGTTCATTCCTGTGTCTGCCCATACTGGTCAAGGCATCAACGAACTGCTTGAAGCGGTATTGTTGCAAGCCGAACTGTTGGAGCTAAAAGCACACTTCGATGGCCCTGCACAAGGTGTGGTGGTGGAGTCGCGTCTGGATAAAGGTCGTGGCCCAGTGGCAACCCTGCTGGTTCAAAACGGTATGCTGAATAAAGGCGATATCGTGCTGGCTGGTACTTGTTACGGTCGTGCCCGTGCGTTGCTGGATGAAAACGGCAAGCAAACCGAAGGTGCTGGTCCGTCTATTCCAGTTGAGATTCTCGGCCTGAACGGTACGCCGGATGCGGGTGATAACTTCATGGTGGTGGAAAGCGAGAAGAAAGCCCGCGAAGTGGCTGAGTTCCGCGAAACCAAACTGAAAGAGCAAGTGCAGCAGCGTCAGCAAGCAGCGAAACTGGATGCCCTGTTTAACAACATGGCCGAAGGCGAAGTTTCTAGCCTCAACGTGGTGTTGAAAGCCGACGTTCGCGGCTCCTTGGAAGCCATCATCGCTTCACTGCAGAAGCTGGCGACCGATGAAGTGAAAGTTAACGTGGTATCGTCGGGCGTGGGTGGTATCACCGAAACCGACACCACGTTGGCAGTCGCATCTGGCGCGGTGGTATTTGGCTTTAACGTTCGTGCCGACAACGCTGCGAAGAAAGTGGTGGAAGCTAACGACGTCGATATGCGCTACTACAGCGTGATCTACGACTTGATCGACGACGTGAAGCAAGCCATGGCCGGTCTGCTGGCACCTGAACTGCGCGAAGAAATCGTTGGTGTGGCCGAAGTACGTGACGTGTTTAAGTCGCCGAAGTTTGGTCAGATCGCTGGTTGTATGGTGATCGACGGTACGGTTTACCGTAACAAGAAGATCCGCGTACTGCGTGAAAACGTCGTGGTCTACGAAGGTGAGCTGGAATCCCTGCGTCGCTTCAAAGACGACGTACAGGATGTTCGCCAGGGCATCGAATGTGGTATCGGCGTGAAGAACTATCAAGACGTTCGTCCGGGCGACCAGATCGAAGTGTTTGATGTTCGCGAAGTAGCACGTACGCTGTAATCACAGCCCGGTGCTGACCGAAGCCCGGCCTTGATGGTCGGGCTTTGCCGTCTCTGGACGGCGTGTTTTTGAGGAAATCCTTATGCCAAAAGATTACAGCCGTACCTCGCGTTTGGGTGAACAGATCCAGCGTGAACTGGCACAAATGATTCAGTTTGAGATGAAAGACCCACGCCTGGGCATGGTGACCCTGAACCAGGTGAAAGTGGCCAAAGACCTTGGTTACGCCGACATCTATTTCACCGTGATGGGCGCCAAAGGCGAAACCGATGCCGACATTCGCCGCCAAACCACCGCAATTTTGAACGATGCGGCGGGCTACTTACGCTCTGAGTTGGCGCGTATTTTGACTACCCGCGTAACGCCAATGCTGCGTTTTCATTACGACGAAACCTTGGATCGTGGCCACCATCTGACCGGTTTGATTCGTCAGGCGCGTCAGCAAGATGACGCTCGTCACCAAGACGACAGCGACGAGGATTAAGCTTGGCGCGACGTAACAAAGGCCGTGCGGTACACGGCATTGTGGTGGTCGATAAGCCGCTGGGGCTGACCTCCAACCAGGTGTTGCAGCGTGTTAAGCGCTTTTACAATGCGCGCAAAGCGGGCCATACCGGTGCCCTAGACCCCCAGGCTAGTGGTGTGTTGCCCATTTGCTTGGGTGAAGCCACTAAGTTTTCGCAGTTATTGTTAGACGCCGACAAAGCCTACGACACCACCGCCGTATTGGGTGAAATTCGCTCCACTGGCGATGTCGAAGGTGAAGTCGTGGAAACGCATCCCGTCCCTGAGTTGAGCGAAGCGCATGTGGAACAGGTGTTAGAGAAATGGCGCGGACCGATTGAACAGGTACCGCCGATGTTTTCCGCGCTTAAGCTTGATGGCAAACCCTTGTATGAGCTCGCTCGTCAGGGCATGAGCGCTGAGCAGGCGCAAGCCATTGCCGATAAAAAGCGTCGCACTGTTACGATTCATGAGCTGACTCTGAATGCACAGCGAGCTGATGAGCTGGAACTGTCGGTGCGCTGCTCAAAGGGCACCTACATTCGCAGCTTGGTCGAAGACATAGGCAATGGCCTGGGCTGTGGTGCTTACGTCGGCCATTTACGCCGCACTCATTCACGCCCGTTTAACTTATCGCAGGCGGTTACCCTTGAGCAGTTGGAGCAATTGGCAGAGCAATCTGACACTGACACTGACACTGACGCATTAGACGCGTTATTGCTGCCGATGGCACTGGCGTTGCCAGACAGTTGGCCGGTGGTGGAGCTGGACGAACACGAGTGTGCAAAAATCCGCCATGGACAAGCGATCAGCACTGGTCTTGCTGATTGTCCTTCAGTACAATTATGGGCCGTTAATTCAGGGCAGCGACAGCTGATCGGCATTGGCCGGATCGAACGCCGCGGCATACGCCCGCAGCGCCTGTTGCAGTTCGACGATTAACCGTCACCGTCGGTGACGACGCATGCCACTGTTAATGTGCACGGTGGTGATGCCAAATTTGTCATGCACATTCATTGTGGAGTAATAACAATGGCATTAACAGCTGCTCAAAAAGCTGAGATCGTAAAAGAGTACCAAACCGCTGAAGGCGATACCGGTTCTCCTGAAGTACAAGTTGCACTGCTGACTCACAACATCGTTGGCCTGCAAGACCACTTCAAAGCACACGGTAAAGATCACCACTCTCGTCGTGGCCTGATCCGCATGGTTAACCAGCGTCGTAAGCTGCTGGACTACTTGAAGCGTAAAGATGCAAACCGTTACCTGGAGCTGATCAAGCGCCTGGGTCTGCGTCGCTAAGATCTCGCTGTGCAGCAAAAGCCCTTCGGGGCTTTTGTTGTATCTGAGCACTACCCGCCGTTCGTTTTTTCCATTCCCTGCCCTTACTGTGGTGCCAACCCCGCCTGTGTTCGCGGTGGTGCTTCTAACCATTTGTCTTTGCCGTGCGCGAGGGCTAATGCTTAGAAGCACCGGCAGTAAGCAGGACATTTAATTTAAAGGAACTTTAAAAACTATGAGCATCATTCCTGCTGCTAAAACCAAAACCTTCGACTTTGGCGGTCAGACCGTCACCTTAGAAACCGGTCGTGTTGCCCGTCAGGCCGACGGTGCGGTACTGGCGACCATGGGCAAAACCCAGGTGTTGGCCACTGTCGTAGCTGCCAAGAGCACTAAGCCAGGCCAGGACTTCTTCCCACTGTCGGTTCATTACCAAGAAAAAATGTATGCCGCCGGCCGTATTCCTGGTGGTTACCTGAAGCGTGAAGGTCGTCCTTCTGAAAAAGAAACCCTGACCTCACGTCTGATTGACCGTCCTATCCGCCCACTGTTTGCTGATGGCTTTATGAACGAAGTTCAGGTCATTCCGACGGTGATCGGTTCTGAAAAAGACGTGGATCCCGATATTCTGGCGATGATCGCTGTCTCTGCGGCATTAGCGATTTCTGGCGTACCGTTTAACGGTCCAATTGGTGCGGCGCGCGTTGCTTTCACCGATGAAGATGGCTACATGCTGAACCCAACCTACAGCCAGCTGGAAGACTCGCTGCTGGACATGGTGGTTGCCGGTACCAAAGACGCGGTACTGATGGTTGAATCCGAAGCCGACGAGATGACCGAAGATGAAATGCTGGGCGCAGTATTGTTTGCGCACAAGTCTTTCCAGTCTGCCATCGATGCCATCAATGAGTGGACCGCTGAGCTGGGCGTTGAAAAGTGGGATTGGCAAGCCGAGCCACGTAACGAAACTCTGTACAACGCTGTTAAAGGCGAAGTATTTGATGCGCTGAGCGAGGCCTACACCATCTCTGATAAGATGGCGCGCTACGGTCGCATCGATGAAATCAAAGCCGCTGCGGTTGAAAAGCTGACCGCTGCTGAAGGCGAAGAAGGTCCTACTGCAGACGAAGTAGCGTCTATGGTTGGCGAGCTGAAGTACGAAGTGGTACGTCAGCGTGTGATCGACGGCCAGCCTCGTATCGACGGTCGTGACAACGACACCGTGCGTCCTTTGACTATTGAAACTGGCGTACTGACCAGCTCACACGGTTCTGCTTTGTTCACCCGTGGCGAAACTCAGGCCATCGTTGCCACCACGCTGGGCTCTAGCCGTGATGCGCAAATGATCGACTTCCTGCACGGCACCAAAGACGATCCGTTCCTGTTCCACTACAACTTCCCTCCATTCTCTGTCGGTGAAGCCGGTCGCATGGGCTCTCCAGGTCGTCGTGAAATTGGCCACGGTCGTCTGGCCCGTCGTGGTATTCAAGCCATGATGCCAACTCAGGAAGAGTTCCCATACACCATTCGTGTGGTCTCTGAGATCACTGAATCTAACGGTTCGTCGTCTATGGCGTCTGTGTGTGGTGCCTCTTTGGCACTGATGGATGCCGGTGTGCCGATCAAAGCGCCAGTGGCTGGTATTGCCATGGGTCTGGTGAAAGAAGCCGACAAGTTTGCCGTGCTGACCGATATCCTGGGTGATGAAGATCACCTGGGTGACATGGACTTTAAAGTAGCGGGTACCGACGAAGGCATCACCGCGCTGCAAATGGACATCAAGATCGAAGGCATCACCGAGCAGATCATGGAGATCGCGCTGGAGAAAGCCAAAGCTGCGCGTCTGCACATTCTGGAAGGCATGAACCAGATCATTGCTGAGCCACGCAAAGAGCTGTCTGACAACGCGCCAACCATGACCACCATGAAGATCGATTCTGACAAGATTCGTGACGTGATTGGTAAAGGCGGTGCCACCATCCGTGACATCACCGACAAAACCGGCGCTTCTGTCGACATCAACGACAACGGTGAAATCAAGATCTTTGCTGCCGATAAAGCCGGCTCTGATGCAGCTAAAGCCATGATCGAAGCCATCACGGCTGAAATCGAAGTAGGCGTAACCTACGACGGTACCGTTAGTAAGATCGTTGATTTCGGTGCCTTCATTAACGTTCTGCCAGGCAAAGATGGCCTGCTGCACATCTCGCAAATCAGCGAAGAGCGTGTGGAAAACGTGACCGACTACCTGAGCGAAGGTCAGAAAGTGAAGGTTCACGTGATGGACGTTGATCCTAAAGGTCGCGTTAAGCTGACCATGAAAGGCATCGAGCAATAAGTTCGACTGGCCTTAAAGCGATCAATTAGGCGCGGAGCAATCTCCTTCGCCTGATTAACAGCAAAAAAAAACCGCTGCCTGGCAGCGGTTTTTTTTATGCCTGTTGTTTGCATTGCCGCCTAGCCATGGATAAATCCAGCCATAAAATTGTTACGTCGTGTGAATAACTGTCACAGATCATATCCGCAAAAGAGGGCTAATAAGGACAAATCATGAAGCGGGTTCATTAATTACTCATTTGTGACAAGGTCGTGGTGTTGTAGTAATGAGTGCTGTGAAAACTCGCGCCAATCTTGGTTTCGGTACGTCTTTTTGTGCCGTACGCCCCGTCTCCCCTGAATTGAATTACTGCTTTGAATGCTTAAGGTGAAGCAGCGTTTTATCGCTGCCAATCACTATAAAAAGACAGAGCAGGTGTTATGTTGCGCTTTTCCTTATTACTGCTCCTGGTAGCAGGGTTCGCTGCTTGGTGGTGGTCTGCACCGCCGCAAACGGTCTTGGTGTCGTCCACGCCCGAGGTGATGGCTGCGCAGCCAATCCACAGTCAATCTGCTGCGCCAGCAACCCAACCGCCGGCGTTGCTGCAACCTGTGTTGGCCAACGTTGCTGTGGCGTATGAGCTGAGCAACCGCTACCCAGATTACTCCTTGCCGCTGGCCGAGCATCAGGTCGATCTGCTACAGCCCAATCGCGGCGCCGCCATTGAGCGCGACCTCAACTTAGTGGGGCTGCCGGGCTCTTTGCTGGTGCAGCTGGATGCTTTTCGCTATCGCCAAGGCGACCCGATTCAAGCGACTGTTGTCCTGAGCGGCGGTGATGATCTGCAGGTGCAAGTGTCCTCCCTCACTGCTGAGGTGCAAAACAGCGCCGGCGAAACCGTGTACGAGCCGCAATGGCAGCAACAGCGTGATGGCCAGCAACTGACGTTAACGGCCGAGTTCGATGCGCACGCCAGCTGGCCACAGGAGTTGCTATTGGCGGCGCAGCTGACCCTCACCGATCGCCAGGATATGAGGCAAACCGCACCGTTTCGGGTATTTGACGCGGTTGCTGAGATCACAGGTACCGATCCATTGCAGCGCGGCAACAACGAACTGCTGATTCCAGTGCGCGTGGCACGCGCTAAAGCGGGTTTCTACAAACTCAGCGCCAACGTCTATATCGACGGCCAACAGCCTCTGGCGCATCTGCAAGGCAAGGCACGTATAGGTAGCAGTGGTGTTATTCCGCTAAAGCTGCACGGCTCGCTGTTGGCGGGTCTGCCGTCGCCACAACGCCTGTCTTTACATGATTTGCAGCTGCGTCGTATTCCGGTCAAGCCCGGCAATGATGAACAAGTTGAGTGGGGCTACAGCCAATCGGCGGTGTTGGAGCTGGGTGATGTGGCCACTCAAGGGTTTTATCAGCAACCGTATCAGGATGAGCAGATCGCCCAGCGGCTGCAATTCCTACAACAGCTGGGTACACCAGCACAATAAAGTGAGAGGGAAGGACATGCTAAAAATAACAATAAAACGCGCCTGCATGCTGGGATTAATGTCCCTGCTGAGCTGGTCTGCCCATGCGCAGTTGGCGGGTAAAAACGTCATTCTAGTGCACGGTTTACAAACCTCGCAGCTGATGCGCGAACAAGTAACGGATGCGCAAGTAGAGCAAGAAGGTGCCGACTACTGGAATGAGTTCTGGAATCAATACGCCGATGATCGTTTGGACTGGAGCTCAAAAAGTCGCCTCGGTGGTGATACCGCTGTGCGCGCCTACAACAAGGTGATCGAATGGGCGCAAACGGGTTTTTGTCGTGAAGGCTGCATCTTTGTGACGCATTCAACCGGCGATTTGGTGGTGCGCTATCTGTTGGACAAACAAGACGTCTGGACGCAAGCGGCTGGCCTGCCTGAGCTCAACGTGCTGGCGGTGTTGGACTTTGCCGGTGCGGGCGGGGGCTCTGAATTGGCCGACCTAGCAATTGACGTCGCCGATGGTGGCAGTTTGCTGGAGTGGACGGTGTCGAAAGCCGTCAGCGCTTATTTAGGCTTTGACGTGACGCCGAGCACACTGGGTGTATTGGAAGACTTGCGTCCTACTGTCGCGCGCCAGACCGCGACGGCGCCGAGCAGTGTGCCGCGGCTGCGATTTGTTGGCGGCGGTACCGAATATTTTGGGCTAACCGGTGGATTTTTGCCTGGCACTGACGATGGTGTGGTGGCACTGCACTCGGCCTGTGGTGGCAACGCCATCGCCAAAGTCGATAGCTGTGTGAATTATCGCGCCCTGGATGGCAAGGCCAGCAGTGTGAGAGCGCCGGCCGGCCTGTGGCACAACCACTACCCGGTGTTGATGGGCAAGAAAACTCACCATGGTGGCACCGTGCGCCAGCAAACGGGTGTCGAGCTGGCATACGTGAATGCCAACTTTAATGCCGCTGGCGTGTCATTGGCGTTGGACACTCAGTCTAGAACCAGTGGTTGGTGGCTGTGGAAAAACACCTACCATACGGTGAAAAACTCCGCTGGCCGTTCCATGTCACAGGTATTGGTATCGTCGATTCGCTAGCGCTTAAGCTCTAACGTTGACCAGCTGGCCTAAGGTGGCGGGCTGGTCACTTTGTTCGACTTGCAGAAAAGTATCTTCAACAGCATTGCGACCGCGCTCACGCCTGGGCGGTAACTGTTCGGGGTCGGTTTTGGCAATGTACTCAACTGGGCGTTGCAACTCGCTCGAGCTGTTTGCCGGTTTTGCGGCAGGCGCCACCCCATTGTTGGAGCGGGCGGGCACGAGCGGATTGTAACTAACGCTGGATGCATCCATAACAAGCACAGTACTGGTGGCGTTTGCTTACTATAGATGCTGCATTGCTGCTGACAATACTGGCGTCGGCAATGGCAGGTGCGGACTACAGCTCGACGCTTTGCAAATATTCTGGCACCTCGGCACTCCAGCCCAGCTCGTCTTGAATATGCAGGCGCATACTGTCGGCGGCACTGGCCTCGCCATGCGTGACAAACACTTGTTTGGGTTGGCACTCAGAACGTTTTAGCCAGTCTATGATTTCAACATAATCGCCATGGCTAGAAAGTGCGGGCAAATTGTGCACTTCGGCGCGCACCGGGAAATACTGCCCGTGAATTTTGATGTGCTCTGCACCGTGGGTCATGGCGTCGCCGCGCGTTCCGGCAGCTTGATAACCAAGAAATAGCACACTGTTGCGAGCATCCGACACCAGAGTTTTTAAATGGTGCAACACACGGCCGCCACTGGCCATGCCGCTGGCAGAAATTATCACCGACGGGTATTTACGGTTATTTAACTCAATCGATTCTTCCACCGTTTTTACATAGGTGGTGATGTCGTCCATCAGTTGGCAATCGGCTTGTGTGAGTTTGTGCTGTTGATGAAAATCAAAAAAGATTTCCGTCGCCCGAATCGCCATTGGGCTATTGAGATAAATCGGCATGGTCGGAATACGTTGCTGCTGGCGCAATTGGGCAAGAATATGCAGCACCATTTGTGCTCGGCCAACGGCAAAGGCAGGCATTAATACAATGCCTCCACGTGCGGCCGTGCGATTAATAATGTCGGCAATAACCTGATGTTCATCAACGTATTCATGGCGGCGGTCGCCATAGGTTGATTCCACCACTAAATAATCGGCTTCTGGCAGCGGTTGGGGAGGGTACATGATTAGATCGTCACTGCGCCCGACATCGCCGCTAAAAATAATACGCTTACCTTGATAGGTGAGCCGGATGGCACTGGCACCAAGAATATGGCCCACTGGGAAAAATTCAGCCAATAACCCGCCAGGCAGTTCAATGGCTTCGCCAAAATCATGTGCTTTAAATTGTCGCAATACTTTGCGTGCATCGTCTTCGGTATACAGCGGCTCTGCTGGAGCGTGGCGGCTGAATTTCTTTTTATTCGCGTATTTTGCGTCTTCTTCTTGCAGGTAACCAGCGTCGGGCAGCAGTACTTTGCACAAAGCTTTACTACCTTCACTGCAATGAATTGGGCCGTGGTAGCCTTGTTTCATTAATGCTGGCAAATAGCCAGAGTGATCAATATGTGCATGGGTTAATAACACGGCATCTAATTGCGCTGGTTGTAACGGGAGCTCTGCCCAATTACGTCGGCGCATATTTTTTATGCCTTGAAATAAACCACAGTCGATTAATACCTGATGTCGGCCATATCGTACTACATACTTAGAACCGGTCACGGTTCCGGTGGCACCAATAAACTGAACGCTGAACGGACTATTCACATCTGCCTCCTTTTGCATTGTCGATCAGCATAGGTCAGTGCAGCTGCCCGAGTGTTGATGCAACGCAATATCGTTTCGCAGCTGAATCCCTACACTGAGTCGACAACCTAACAGTACGAGGCATCATGGACAGCCGTAGCCAAGTCCCTGACTATTTGCGTTTACGACGTATGGGCATAGATACCCATCAACAACCGGTGGTGTACATTCGCAGCGATTGCCACGTGGCCATTGCCGAGGGGTTTAATGCCCACGCTCAGGTCGAAATACGCACCGCCGATGCAGCCGTGGTGGCGCAATTGGTATTGGTCACTAATGAGCGTTTATCGCATGAGCAGGCGGCGCTGTCGGAAGCGGCCTGGCAAGCGCTTGGCTGTCCGGTAGAAGATGAAATTGCCTGGCTGCACCATGCCGCGCCGGTCGAGTCTATGTCTTATGTGCGCGGCAAACTGTATGGCCAGCGGCTGGATGATAACAGCGCCGCGGCCATCATTAATGACATTAACGCTGGTCGCTACAGTGATATTCAATTGTCTGCTTATGTTGCCGCGTGCACGGGCGAGCGCCTGGATGTCAACGAAACCATTGCCATCACGCGTGCCATGGTCGATAGCGGTCAGCGTTTGCGGTGGGCAAATGAACGAGTGTTAGACAAACACTGCGTCGGCGGCTTGCCGGGCAATCGCACCACGCCGATTGTGGTGGCCATCGTCTCTGCCAACGGTGTACTGATGCCAAAAACCTCCAGCCGCGCCATCACCTCACCGGCCGGCACCGCCGACACCATGGAAGTGATCACACCGGTACAACTTGGCTTTGAGCAAATGCAGCAGGTGGTGCACGACGTTGGCGCCTGCTTGGCTTGGGGTGGTTCGGTCAGTTTGAGTCCGACCGACGACATCATTATTCGCATCGAACGAGCGTTGGATCTGGACAGCGAAGGACAGTTGGTGGCATCCGTGATTTCCAAAAAGGTCGCTGCCGGTGCCACCCATGTATTGATTGATATCCCGGTTGGTCCGACCGCCAAGGTTCGCAGCGACGATAAGGCGCATAAGTTGCGCCAGTTATTAGAGCGCACCGGTGCGGCGCTGGGGTTGGATGTACGCACGGTGATCACCGACGGCAGCCAGCCAATCGGGCGTGGTATTGGCCCGGCATTGGAGGCTCGGGATGTGCTGCAGGTATTGGAAAACGACTTGCACGCACCGCAAGACCTGCGCCAGAAGTCGCTGTTGCTGGCGGCTCAGCTATTGGAAATGTCCGCCGTTGCTGAACCAGGCAAAGGACTGGAGCTGGCCGAGCGGACACTGCTCAGCGGTCAAGCGTGGCAGCAGTTTCAGCGCATTTGTCAGGCGCAAGGCGGGTTTAGTCGGCCAGCCGAAGCGCCGTTTAAGCATTGTGTGCACGCCCGTCACGATGGCGTGGTGGCGTATTTTAATAACCGTTTCCTGGCCCGTCTGGCCGCTTTGGCGGGCGCCCCCAATGCCGCACAAGCCGGCATCGACCTGCACGTGCGTTTGGGTGATGAAGTCAGAGCGGGCGCCGCTTTGTTTACCTTGCACGCCGAGGCGGCCGGGGAGCTGGCGTATGCACTGGATTTTCTGGACGGCCACGACGACGTAATCCGTATCGAGGAAGAATTAACATGCTGAAGCTATTGTGCCTCGACGGCCACGATGCACTGGCACACAGTGTCAGCCAGTTACTGCAGGCCGAGCTGCTGCCATTGGAGCGTCGCCACTTTCCAGACGGCGAACACTATTTAAACATCGCAGCCGATGTCAGCGGCGCCGATGTGGCCATTCTGTGTCATTTGCATCAGCCCAATGACCCAGCCATGGCGATCTGGTTTGTTGCCCAACACTTGCGTGATATGGGCGCCGGCAAAATCATATTGGTCGCCCCGTATTTGGCCTACATGCGCCAGGACATTCGCTTTAAGCCCGGTGAATGCCTGACATCCAAGTACTTTGCTGAGCTGATCAGTCAGGCGGTGGACGGTATGATCACCATCGACCCGCACTTACATCGTTATCACAGCCTGGATGAAATCTATCGCATTCCCAGCCGCGTGCTGCATGCCACCGAGGTCATCGCCGATTATCTGCAACAGGTTCCCAACCCAGTGGTGGTGGGGCCCGACGAAGAAAGTGAGCAATGGGCTCGCCAAGTGGCAGACAGCGCGCAGTGCGAGCTGTTGCTGCTCCGCAAAGAGCGCAGTGGCGATCGCGAGGTGGCCATCCAGGTACCGGATGTGCGCCGCTATGAGCATCATACTCCAGTGTTGGTCGACGATATTTTGTCCACCGGCCGAACCATGTTGCGCACCGCTGAACAGTTAGTGCAGCAAGGCTTGTGCAAACCACTGTGCATTGCGGTGCACGCGGTCTTTGCCGATGGAGCCGAACAAGAGATGCGCAGCGGACCGATTGCCGACGTCGTTAGCTGCGATTGCATTCCCCATGCCACTAACCGTATTTCAACGGCAGGCCTGCTGGCGCCTGCTATTAGCGATCTGATGGATCAGATCAGGAGGTCGTAATGACAAATACTATGATGACCCTAAGCCTAGGTTCAGAGCAGTCTTATCAGCAGCAAGAAGTGGCTGCACAAGCCCGCCAGCACCGCCAATACGATGCGGAGTTTGAGTGTTGGGCGCATGGCTGTGGGGTGATTAGCCACACCGACCAGACGCAGCTGCAAGTGTATGAGTTAGCCACTGCGTTATTGGAAAGCGGTCACATTGCCGAGCGCGGCGAATGTTATCAAAAGCTGATCTCGCTCGATCAGCTGTGCAACCAAGCCATGTGGCTGGTGGTGCACATGACGTATGCCAAGCAGGTGTTTCTCGATGGCCGCGATCTGGCACCGGAATATTTCAAACGTGATCCGCAAGGCCACACCGGCGGCTCTTTGAATATGGTGCCAGCGTATGCTGGCATGTTGGCGTTGAATCATCTGACCAACACGCACCGTGATTGGTTGATGGGCCAGGGGCATTGCGTTGCCGCCATCGATGCGCTGCAGTTGCTGACTGGCACTGCTTTGGCCGAACGGCGCCAGCAGTATCCACTGACCGACGACGGCATCAGTGCGTTTGTGGCCGACTTTTATAATTATCGTGTGCGCGCCGATGGCAAGCCTTTGTCGCCGCTGGGGTCGCATGTCAACGTCAATACTGCCGGAGCGCGGTTGGAGGGCGGCTACTTAGGGTTCGCGGGTTTGCAGTATGTGCACCAGCCATTGCCCGGTGAGCGCTTGGTGGCCTTTTTAAGTGATGGCGCCTTTGAAGAGCAGCGTGGCAGTGACTGGGCCGCGCGTTGGTGGCGAGCTGATGATTGTGGTCTGGTCGCGCCGGTGATGATTGCTAACGGGCGCCGTATTGATCAGCGCACCACGGTTGCGCAGCAAGGCGGTGTGGATTGGTTTGTCGAGCATTTGCGTCATCAAGGGTTTAATCCGTTTGTGATCGATGGCCGTGATCCGGCGGCGTTTGTCTGCGCCATTTATGCCATGGAGCAACACTTGCAGCACGCTGGCGACAGCGTCGCAGCGGGAAAGGCACAGTATCCGGTGCCACTGCCGTATTGTATCGCCGATACCGTCAAAGGGTTTGGCTTTCCTGGTGCTGGCACCAATGCTGCCCATGGATTGCCGCTGGGCAGTAACCCGCGTCTGGGCGGCGAGGCGTTGACCTACTTCCACCAAGGGGCCAGAGCGCTGTATCAACCGTTGGAGGTGTGGCAGCAAGCGGCCAAGGCGTTGTCGCAGCCAAAGCCAGTATGGCGTCCGGCAGCGGTCACGTTAAATCGCCACGAGCCCAGCTGGCGCGACAAACCCATGTCACCGATGGCGGCGCTGGATCAGTATTTTGTCGATTTGGTTGAGGTCAATCCGTCGCTGCGAGTACGTGTGGGTAACCCAGACGAATTGCGTTCTAACCGCATGAATCAAACTCTGGATCATTTGCACCATCGGGTGACGGAACCGGAAGCCGGTGTGTCTGAAGCCATCGACGGCAGTGTGATCACGGCGTTAAACGAAGAGGCGGTGGTCAGCGCATGTCTGGCTAATCAGGCCGGGCTGAACTTGGTGGTGTCGTACGAAGCGTTTGCCAACAAAATGTTCGGTGCTCTGCGCCAGGCGATTATTTTTGCGCGTCATCAAAAGGAAGCAGACGACCCAGCCAGCTGGTTGGGGTTGCCTGTCATATCGACATCCCATGTGTGGGAAAACGGTAAAAACGAGCAAAGCCACCAAGACCCATCACTGGCAGAAAGCCTGCTAGGGGAAATGTCGGACATGGCGCGGGTGGTCTTCCCCGCCGATGCCAACACCGCCATGGCAGCGCTGAAAGCCTGTTACGGCGACATGGGCACGGTGTGGAATCTGGTGGTGCCCAAGTCGTCGCAACCCTATGTATTCGATGCGCGCCAGGCCGAAGCACTGGTACAGGACGGTGCTATTTGTGTGCGCGGAAACTGCGCTGCAGAACTGCAGTTGGTTGCTTGTGGCGCCTATCAGCTGCAACAGGCGTTGTTGGCCAGTGACCGTTTGCGCCAGCGTGAAGTGGCCCACTCAGTGATTTATTTGCTTGAGCCAGGGCGCTTTCGCACACCGCGCGACGAGTACGAAGCGGCGGTGTTGGCGCCTGATTCCGTGTGTGAGTCGCTGTTCCCCAACCGCGTGCAACAACGGGTGTTTTTGTCTCATATGCGCCCTGAAGTATTGCTGGGGCATGCTCGTTTGTTGGATCTCGGCCCGGCACACACCATTGCGTTGGGCTACGTCAATCAGGGCGGCACCTTAGATACCGATGGCATGCTGTTCGCCAATCGTTGCACTTGGGCCGATGCGGTGGCGGCATTGGCACGGTTGAGTGGCCAAGATCCACAGCAGTGGCTCAGCGCGGAAGAATGGGCAGCGATCTGTGGCCAGGGCAACCCTTACGACATCATTAAGGACCCTTATCCACCGTTGAACTGATGGTGAGCGTCGGGCGGAATACAAACGGCTCGCGCAATTCTGGCGGCATGGCGGGAAAAGGGCTGGCCGCCAACACGGCACGCACGGCCCAGTCGTCGACCGAGCGTGAACCAGAGCTGTCGACAATCTGCACCCGTGTCGCTACTTGGCGGTAACGGATCTCCAATTCGATGCGCACGCTGCCGTGCAGGCCCGCAGGCGCGACCAAATGGCCGCGCAAATGCGCCAGCAATCGCTGCTGGTAGCTGCGCTCTAGCGGATCGCTGCTCCATTGCTGCTCATCCTGACGGAAATCCGGAGTTTCCATAGCGAGGTTCGCTGTTCTATTCCTGTCCGCTCCGCTGCTCTCTACTGCGGTCATCTTCCCCTCGGCCGCTGGCTGCGATTGCACGGATTGCTGGTGTCGTTGTGGCTGTGTTGGCTGTTGCTGGGCTTGCTGTTGTTGGGTTTGCTGGTGCTGAGTTAGACCCGAGGCGCTCGGCGCAGTCGCAGGTGTTGCCTTGGCAATCGTTGACGGGCGCGCGGGAGTGGTTGTTTTAGCGGCCGATGCAATGAGGCGAGCTGGGGCAGCTGGCTTAGCAGGTGAGGCTGGCGTGGCGCTGCGCGCGGGCGCTGCCTGTGCCATCGTTGATGGTGCTCGAGTCGGTGTGGTTGGCGCGGCTGGCTGAATCGGGCTGGTGGGCGCCGTCGGTTGTGCGCTGCTGAGTGCTTTGGCGCGAAGCGATAGGGTGTCCTGTTGCCGCTCAGGCGCAGTCTGGAGCTGCAGTTGTGTATGGATAACGGCTGTTGGTTGATAGAGCTGGCTGTCGCAGCGGCTGAGCAACAGTGCGTGGGCGCTCATCGACAGCAAAGCAATGATGGCAAAGCGGCGATGACGCTGGCGTTTGGCGGCTTCAAACTCCATCTTCAATGACCCCGCTGCACGACGGTGTGACCTTGGCTTTATAGCCATGCACTATGGCTGATATTGGCAAAACTAATCAAAACCCCTGATTCTGATAGTGATGGTGGGATTAGCCAAAACAGCATTGTATGATACCCAGCCTTTGCCGTTAGCGGATATTGTATTTCCGGCTGACACGCAACGCGTTAACCCCACAAGGAGCTATTGATATGAGCGTATTAGTAGGTAAGCAAGCCCCAGATTTTACCGTTCCAGCTGTTCTGGGCGACGGTACCATCGTTGATTCGTACAACTTTACTGAAGCGACCAAAGGCAAGTACGCCCTGGTTTTCTTCTACCCACTGGACTTCACCTTTGTGTGCCCATCTGAGCTGATCGCTCTGGATCACCGCATGGACAAGTTCAAAGAGCTGGGTGTAGAAGTGCTGTCTGTTTCTATTGACTCTCACTTCACTCACAACGCATGGCGTAACACCGCCATCGAAGACGGTGGTATTGGCGCTGTTAAGTACACCATGGTGGCTGACGTTGATCACGGCATCTGTAAAGCCTACGACGTTGAAACCGCTGGCGGCGTTGCACTGCGTGGTGCTTTCCTGATCGACAAAGAAGGTCTGGTACGTGCAGCCAACATCAACGATCTGCCACTGGGTCGTAACATCGACGAGCTGGTACGTTTGGTTGAAGCGCTGCAATTCCACGAAGAGCACGGCGAAGTATGCCCTGCAGGCTGGAACAAAGGCGACAAAGGTATGGACGCATCTCCAGAAGGTGTTGCTAAGTACCTGGCGACTGAGAGCGACAAGCTGTAAGGCTGAGTGGCGATCAATGCGTTAAAAAAGCCCGCGCATGCGGGCTTTTTTGTGGCCGTTGGCCAATGTGGTGGACAGGGCACTAATTGGCGGCATCGGCGCGGCGCACAATGTAAGCCTTCAACCCGCCTTCGTTCAATATGTAAGCCGCCGCGGCACCACGGCTGTCGTCTGGCAGTAGGTAAATGAACTCATCGGACAGTTTCGGTAGTTGCTTGCGCAGCTGACTGAGTGGCACCAGCTTGGCTTTTTGCATGGGCTGTGTCGTCGCTTCGCGCTCGCTGCGCACGTCCAACATCACCAAGCCCGTATCGCTGCTCTCGGTCAGATCGGCCAGCTGGTGCTCATCGACGTAATCCAATACCGGCTGTTTGAGCAAGGTTTCGAAGTCTTCTTTGGTCAATACCATCAACTCGCCGGCGGAACTCATGGTAACGGTGGCATTGCGCGGCAAGTCGCTGATCAGGGCATCTTCACCAAACAGGGCGCCGTGCTCCAGTGCCGCCAGCACTTCTTGTTGGTGATCGTCGCCGCGGCTAACAATGGCTTTGCCTTGTTTGATGACGTAGCAGCAATCGCCTTCTTCGCCTTCGCGCACGATGACTTCCCCGAGTTGCACTTCACGTTCCTGAAAGCGTGTGAGTAGGGTCTGAATATTGGCGGGTGGAATGCGGTTAAACAGCGCTGAGGTCAGCAACGTTTCTAACCAGTCGCTGTCAGCATCGACGTCTTGTTGCTCGTAGGACTGGCGCAAGTCGGTCCAGGTGGTGATCAGCTCCAGATACTGGCGCGGCACGGAGGCCACCGTACATGGGCAGCGGGTAATGCCGGCGCAGCGATGGATGGGGTGGCTGCCATCTAAGGCGAGAAAGTTCTCATCGTCTTTGGCGTCCAGTGCTTCGATGTGGAACTGCTCGTCGGCCAAATCAACGCCACCGTCTAACAGAAAGTGGCAATCTGGGTCGTGTTGTCCACGCTTAAACAGCATCTTTTTGGCGGGCAACTGCTGGATACGAAAATGCGGCAGTAGCTCACTGACGGCGTCGGACGACAGCTCATCAAAAGGAACAAACTGCTGCAACCTCGATACCAGCGGCGCGTTGGTGGTGGTGTCTTGCGGTGCGACCATGACGTCCTGACTCATATGCCAATCCTGATATCAGCATAGCAAAGTGAGCTTTGTCCGCCTGTGGTTAAACCGTAGAAAGCTATCGATCAGCGGGCAGACTCAGTGCCTCGGCGACCTTGGCCAGTTGCTGCTCGTCGTAAGCATCGATACCGGCGCAGTGGGGCACTTCACCCAAGCAGGGGATATTGTTCTGTGCAAACCAGCGGCGTAAAAACTGAATGTTCTCTGTTTGTACCTGCATGTCGGGCTGAATGGCGTTGGCCACCCAGCCGACCACCGAGCGTTGATGCGCCATCAGCATCTGTGCGGTTAACAAGGCATGGTTAATGGCGCCCAGTTTGAGCCCGACCACCAAAACAACCGGCACGTCCAAACGAATGGCAAAATCGGCCAGTGTCTCGATTGTGCCTTGGGTACCATCGTTCAGCGGCACCAGCCAGCCACCTGCGCCTTCGGTCAGATGAAAATCGGCTTCCACGGCCAACGATGGCTGACAAACACTCAGTAACTGGCTGACGCTCAGCGTTTGTTGTTGCTGCGCTGCGGCAATGTGCGGCGCAATGGCAGCAGGCAAGGCGATGGGGTTGTGCACATGATAAGCATGCTGCTGGCTGCTGTAGTAACGCAGCAGTTTGGCGTCGTCATTACACCACTGGCCCTGGTGACGCTCACAACCCGCGGCGACCGGCTTCAGACCGAAGGTGCTGAGCCCCTGCTGGCGCGCTTTGAACAACAAAGCTGCGGAGATCAGGGTTTTGCCTGCATCGGTGTCGGTGCCGGTGACAAAAAAACGCGCCATAGATTATTTCTCCTTACGGGCCAACCACCAATAAATGTGATAGCTCAGCGGGTATTGCCCAAGTGAATTGCTGGGGTAGTGCTGCTCTAGCTGGCGCAGCGCCTGACGACCGCCCAAACCGCTGGCTCGCCCCGGATTGACGTTGGTGGCGCCGATGGCTTTTAAGCTGCGCAGCAGCGTGGTGACGTCTTGAAAACATTGTTGGTATTGCTGCTGATGCTCTGTTTGCAGCGTAAAACCAGCCTCGCTCAGTGCCTCGCGCAGCGTTTGCTGCGGGCAAAAGCGGTTCACGTGCGGCCGTTGGTTGATGGCTTGCCAGGCGCTGCGAATTTCTTCGTGTGTGCCAGGCAACAGGGTTGCAACGGCCAAATAGCCGCCAGGAACCAACAATCGATACCATTCCCGCAGCGTTGCTGTTGGGTCCTCGCTCCACTGCAGCATCAGGCTGGAAAGAATCCCGCTGGCACTGTGAGTGGCGAGGGGGACTTGGTCGGCATCGGCTAATAGCCAATCTGCGGCCATTTGGCTGTGATGTTGGCGCGCGTAATCGAGCATGCCGCTGGCCATATCAACGCCGGTGACGTGCTCTGCGCCTCTGTGCAGCAACAGTGGAACGGCGCTACCGGTGCCACAACCAATATCCAACCAATGGCCACGGGCCTGAGTTGGAATTAAATCTAACAACTGTTCGAGAGCGTAGCGTTGCACTTCGGCAGCGGAGTCATAGCTGTTGGCGGCGCGACTGAATTGGCGAGCCACTAAACGCTTATCACGCATGTGCAGTAGCCTCCGCCAGTTGTTGTAAGCGTTGCAGAAAGCGTGGCTGATCTTGCCCCGCAAATGGAGCGTGGCTGCTGCCGACGGTGATGTGGTGAAATCCGCTTGGCTGCAACGCATCGTCTGCACCGCGCCAATGCTGCGCTTGATTGTCTGGCAGGGCGTCGTATTCCAGCCAGCGCAAGGTATGCTGCAACACGTTTGCATCGGTGAGCTGATACGGCAGCAGCAAGCGTGCGCGCTGGCGTGCATCGCTGGCGCCCTTACAGGCCAAGCTAACAAACCGCTGTGCGGTGCGCTGCGGCTGCTGTTGCAGCTGTTGGGCAAAAGTTTGGTAGGTGCTGAGATCCATACCACCTGACTGGCCGTCGTCCGCATTCTCATTTGGGCCTTTATCAGCGATAAAACGTCGGCCGGTGGCAACCGTCACCAGAGTGTGGCAACACGGGTCTGGTGCAAGCATCTGCGCAGCGCGCAGGGCCAGGGCTCCGCCGAGTGACCAGCCAACCCAAATGGCGTGCTGCGGAATGGAATCTAACAGCCGATCGATAAAGCTGGTTGAATCGACGGGTTTATTGGGGAAAGACACGCCATAGTGCTGGCCTGGCAGCTGCTGGTACAGAGATTCAAATACCTCGGGTGTAAAGCTCCAGCCAGGCCACCACACCCAATTTGGGCCGTTGCCATTGTGTTGCAGTGGCTGACAGCTCATGAGCACTGCTCCCACAGGGGTTGCAGGCAAGACACCAGTTCGGCGATTTGCTCATGACTGTGGGCAGCGCTCAGGGTAATGCGCAGCCGAGCGCTGTGCTGCGGAACGGTTGGCGGGCGAATGGCGGTGACCCAAAAACCTTGTTCAGACAAAGCCGCACTTAACTGCAACGCTCGCTCACTGGAGCCCACCAATAACGGCTGTATCGCAGATTCCGACGGCATCAGCGGCAGACCAGCCTGGTCCGCCAGTTGGCGCCAATAGGCGATGTTGGTGCGCAGCTGTTTTTGTAAATCGCCTTGCTGCAGGCGTTGCAGTTGTACACACATGGCCGCTGCCAGCGCTGGCGGCATGGCGGTGGTGTAGATGTGTGAACGGGCAAATTGCGTGAGGTAATCGGCCATGTCGTGGTCACATGCCACAAAGGCACCAAAGCCGCCCAGTGCTTTGCCCAGCGTACCCATATAAAGAGGCAATTGCTGCGCTGACAGCGAAAAGGCATGGCGTGCTCCTTCGCCGTGTTCTCCCAGCACACCAAAGCCATGGGCATCATCAATCAGCAGCAGTGCTTGATGCTGCTCGGCGATGTTCGCCAGCTGGGTGAGCTCGGCGCAGTTGCCGTCCATGCTGAAAATACTGTCGCTGACAATCAAGTGGGCTCCACTGCCATCTGTGGTGGCCAGCAGTTGTTGCAGATGATCGCTGTCGTTGTGGCGATAGCGCTTCAACTGCGCGCGGCTGAGCTGAGCACCATCCAATAATGAGGCGTGGTTGAGCTTGTCCTGCCACACGGTGTCGCCACGTTGGGTGAGTGCGCTGATTACACCTAGGTTGGCCATGTAACCGGTGGAAAATAGCACCGCTCGTGGGTAGCCGGCATGTGCAGCTAGCGCACGTTGCAACTCTTCATGCGCTTGGCTGTGGCCGCACACCAGGTGCGATGCACCACTGCCAAACTGCCATTGTTGCGCCGCTTGCTGCAGTGCGTCGCCGCCCAGAGCGGCTAAGCCCAAATAGTCGTTGGAGCAAAAGTTGAGCAGGCGGCGTTCGCCACGGGTAACGATCACCCCCTGCGGCCCTTGGAGACAGTGTGGTTGGCGCCACAGATGTTGTGCTTTGCGTTGCTCTAATGCCTGTTGTATGCGTCGCTGCCAGATCATGGTTTATACAGTTTCGTCATTGGTAAACTGCCGTTTTTAGGAGCCATCGACAGCGCTAGTGGCCCTCATCATAATGAGCGCTGTTAACCGGTCAATTGCATTGAGGTTTACAAGTTTACTGGCCTCTTAATGTTGCGCAGGAGTTTGCATGTCGTTTTCAGCCCCCGTCGCCGATCAAGTCGATCTCGAGTTTGATCGTCAGCACATTTGGCACCCTTACAGCTCCATGACACAGCCTGCACCCGTGTGGCCCGTCGCGGCTGCCGACGGAGTGCATATTCAACTGGCCGATGGCCGGCGTCTGATCGACGGCATGGCGTCTTGGTGGTGTGCTGTGCATGGCTACAATCACCCACGCTTGAATCAAGCCGCGATCGAACAGCTTGGACACATGAGTCATGTGATGTTTGGTGGTTTAACCCATGCCCCGGCGGTGGAGTTGAGCAAACGGCTGGTCGCACTGACACCTGCTGGGCTGGATAAAGTCTTCCTGGCTGACTCTGGTTCAGTGTCGGTTGAAGTGGCGATCAAAATGGCGATTCAATACCAGCAGGCGCGCGGCCAGCACAGCAAGACGCAGTTGTTGGCACTGGAGCGGGGTTACCACGGCGACACTTTGGGCGCGATGTCGGTATGTGATCCGACCCGTGGTATGCACAGCCTATTTGCTGGGCTGCTGCCACAGCAGCGTTTTGTCCCCGCGCCGCAATGCGGCTTTGATGACCCTTGGGACGAGCAAGACATCGCACCGCTGCAGGCTATGTTAGAACAGCATCACCAACAGCTAGCGGCATTGATTTTGGAGCCCATCGTGCAAGGCGCCGGTGGCATGCGCTTTTATCACCCCAACTATCTGCGCCGTGCCAGGCAGCTGTGCAACGACTTTGATGTGTTGTTAATCGCCGATGAAATTGCTACCGGCTTTGGCCGCAGCGGTAAGTTGTTCGCTTGTGAGCATGCCGATGTCTCGCCCGACATTCTGTGTTTGGGTAAGGCTCTGACAGGAGGGTACATGACATTGGCAGCCACCCTCACCACACAGGCAGTGGCAGATACCATATCCACCGGTGAGGCCGGTTGTTTTATGCATGGGCCCACTTTTATGGGCAACCCACTGGCGTGTCGGGTGGCGTGTGAAAGCATCGATTTGCTACTGGAAAACGACTGGCAAGCCCAGGTGGAACGTATACAGCGTGGCTTGCGTGACGGCCTAGCGGCGGCGCAGGATCTCGCTGGCGTGGTCAATGTGCGGGTGCGCGGCGCTATCGGTGTGATCGAAATGCAGCACGATGTGGACATGGCCACCCTGCAGCCGGCGTGCGTTGAGCACGGCATCTGGGTGCGACCATTTGGCCGTCTGGTGTATGTGATGCCGCCTTTTGTGATCAGCGATGAGCAGTTGCAACAGCTGACCACCGGCATGGTAACGGCACTTGGCGCTGCTACTTCTTCGCCATAACAAACCAACCAGCGCTCACGATGAGCGCTGCTGCGATTGAATCAGAGCTTTCAGCTCACGAATTTCTTGCTGTAAGTCTTCCAGCGTGGGCGTGCCGTCGGCTTCTTCCTGCTCGGCGCGCTCACGTGCATGTTCGTCTTCCAGCACATTCACAACGATGCCGATGACCATGTTCAAGAAGGCAAACGCCGTCAGGAAAATAAAGGTCAGGTAATAGATCCACGACAGTGGGTACGTTCCCATGGTTTCGTACATCACATCGGTCCAGTCTTCGAACGTCATGACGCGGAACAAAGTCAGCATGGAAATGGAAATGTCGCCCCACAGGTCGGGGTTGATGTGGGCAAAGAAGGTGGCGCCGACGGCTGCGTATATATAGAAGATGATAAACATCAGCAGCAGTACATAACCCAACTGTGGCAGCGCGCGCAGCAGTGAGTTCAGCAAGGTGCGCAGTTCTGGGATGATGGAGATCATCCGCAATACGCGGAAAATCCGCACCAAACGTCCAATCAAAGCCATTTCGGTATCGTCGACCGGTATTAGGCTGATCACCACCACTAGCGTATCGAACACATTCCAGCCATTGTGGAAAAACCGCTTTTTGTTGGGTTCGGCAATAAAACGCACCACGATCTCAAACAGGAAGATCAGAGTAATGGCAACGTCGAGCCATTTGATCATGCTCATCACAGATGGCGGGATATGGTAGGTCTTAGCGCCGATCAGCAGCGCCGACAGAATAATGATGGTGACGACAAACAGTTCGAAGGCTTTGTTATCACGCAGGCGTTGCGAGGCACTCTGAATTTGCTGAATGTTCATAACGGCTCATGAGTTGAGAATCAAATCGCGCGATTCTACTCCGCCCCCACCGTATTTGCCTACCTCCTGCTGATCGTTAGTTAGTGGTTACTTCTTATGAGAAAATGATCTTTAGTGTGGTTGGTGGGTACTAACTTCAGAAGTTACTTTAAGTTTGTGCTGCAGTTCATAAAAGACACATCGTTTTTTACTTTTCAGTTTCTTTCAAAGTCCGGCAAATCATTGCTAAGTCCTTGACCTGCTTAACAAAACTGACATCCGTCTGGCACAGCCATTGGCTTGCAAAAGACCAGACCCCTTCCTATAGTGTCGCTCAGTGGTTAAAAGTGGGTAAAAGTGGAATTTATTGGCGGTTAGTGAACGCTTACGTCGACACAGGAAACGCGCATGTTTCGGGGGCTGCATACCATCAATCTGGATGCCAAAGGCCGACTGGCGATACCGACCAAGTATCGGGAGCCATTGTCGGCACTTTGCCATGCGCAGTTAGTGGCCACTATCGACACCGAAGAGCGCTGCCTGCTGGTATACCCACTGCCGGAATGGGACACCATTCAAAGCAAGATTGAAGCGCTGCCCAGCTTTAACCCTGCGGCCCGTCGTATCCAGCGTTTGTTGTTGGGGCACGCCACGGACTTGGAGCTGGATAGTAACGGTCGAGTGTTATTGCCGCAGCATTTGCGCGAGTACGCCGAACTGGAAAAAGAATGTGTGTTGGTGGGCCAGGGTAAGAAGCTCGAGTTATGGAGCAAATCCCTTTGGCACAGCCGACGCGATGAATATTTGGAAATTGTCAGTCAGCCAGAACAGCTGCCCGATGAAATACTGAGCCTGTCACTATGAACCTGGATGATTTTAAACACACCACCGTATTGCTGGAGCCGACCGTCGATGGCTGCCTGGCGGGTGAGAATGGTGTGTATGTGGATGGCACGTTCGGGCGCGGTGGTCACAGCCGTTTGCTACTGAGCAAACTATCGGCGCAAGGGCGACTGATTGGTTTTGATAAAGACCCGCAAGCCATTGCCACGGGTGAGCAATTGGCGGCAGAAGACCCACGTTTTACGATCGTGAAAGCCAGTTTTGCCGATATGAAAACTGAGCTGGCCAGGCTTGGGATCGACAAGGTGAACGGCATTTTGCTCGACCTTGGTGTGTCGTCGCCGCAACTGGATGATGCCAGCCGAGGTTTTAGCTTCTTGCGCGATGGGCCATTAGACATGCGTATGGACCCGACTTCCGGCGTCAGCGCCGCCGACTGGGTGGCGCACAGCGACGAAAAAGAAATTGCCCGCGTATTAAAAGAGTACGGCGAAGAACGCTTTGCCAAGCGCATGGCGCGAGCCCTGATAAAAGCGCGCAGCGAGCAGGAAATTACTACCACGCATCAGTTGGCGGAGCTGATCAAAGCCGCGAACCCAGCTTGGGAAAAGCACAAACATCCTGCGACACGCGCATTTCAGGCGATTCGCATCGCGGTGAACAACGAGCTGGGCGATCTCGAACAAGTGCTGGCCGACAGCGTCGACTTGCTAGCGGCTGGTGGCCGGTTATCGGTGATTAGCTTCCACTCTTTGGAAGACCGCATGGTGAAGCGTTTTATTCGTCGCCAGGAAAAAGGCCGCGAACTGCCACCAGGCATTCCCCTGACCGACGACCAGCTGGGCCGCACCATGAAGCGTATTGGCAAGGCCATAATGCCGACCTCTGAGGAAGTCGAAGTGAATAGCCGTGCGCGCAGTGCGGTGTTGCGTATTGCCGAGCGATTACCCTGATGCGTTTACCAATCGCTGCCGCGTCGGTTTGGATGCTAGTGCTGGTGACAGCGCTGGCACAGATAGTCAGTGCTCATTCCCATCGCCAGTGGTTGGTGGTGTGGCAGCAGCAGGACGCATTGAGATTGCAATTGTTAGAAGAACACACCCGCCTGGTGCTGGAGAAAAGCACCTTAACGGCCCATGGCCGCATCGATCGGCTGGCGCGCGAGCAGCTCAACATGATTGATCCACAGCAGATTCAGGTGTTGGTGCCATGAGTGCTGAACCGCAGCCGCATCGCATTGCTCGCTGGCGTTTTGCGCTGGTGCTGAGTGGTTTCGTGCTGCTGCTATTGGTGGTGCAGGGGCGGCTGGTTATGTTGCACACCGTCAAGCAGCCGTTTTTGTTCGAACAAGGTGAACAGAGAACGGTGCGCCATGAAGTGCAGCCAGCAATGCGCGGTTCTATCACCGATCGTCACGGTCGGCCGTTGGCGGTCAGCACGCCGGTGGTCACACTGTGGCTGAATCCACAGCAAATTGATCCCAAACGCCTGCCGGAGTTAGCCAAAGCGCTGAATCTGCCAACGCGCACGCTGGCGTCGCGCGTCGCCAACGCGTTCGACAAGCAGCGAGAGTTTATGTATTTGCAGCGCCAGATGTCGCCGCAAGACGCGCAGCAGGTGTTGGATCTGGGCATTGCTGGTGTCTACGGCGATGAAGACTTTCGCCGTTTTTACCCCGCCGCTGAAGTCACCGCGCATTTGCTTGGCATCGTGAATATTGATGGCCAAGGCCAAGAAGGATTGGAGCTGGCATATAACGACTACCTCAGTGGTCGTGATGGCGCGCGCCAGGTGGTGAAAGATTTATATGGCAACGTGGTGCAGTCGGTGCAAGTGCAACAGGTGCCTCGCGCTGGCGACGACTTACGCCTGACCATGGACCTGCGCTTGCAGTATGTGGCCTATCGCGAACTGAAAGCCGCCGTCGCTGCACACAATGCCAAAGCCGGAGCCGCTGTGCTGCTGGATGCGCGCAATGGCGATGTATTGGCGCTGGTCAATCAGCCGTCTTACAACCCCAATAATCGCGCCACGCTCAAACCGGAACACATGCGTAACCGTGCCATCGCAGACCTGATCGAGCCGGGTTCGACGATGAAGCCCTTCACCGTCGCAGCGGCGCTGGAATCTGGCCGTTACCGCAGCAACAGTGAAATCGACACTTCCCCCGGCATTATTCGCGTAAAGCGCAAAGCCATTCGCGATCATCGCAATTACGGCGTGTTGGACATCACCGGCATCATCACCAAGTCGAGCAACGTCGGTGTCGTGAAGCTGGCCCACGATCTGGGGCCGGAATCCATTTGGTCGTTTTTTGCCGACGCCGGTGTGGGGGATACCACGGTGCTGGGCTTCCCAGGCGAAGCGGTAGGCCGCTTGCCTTATCCAGAGCAGCTGGATGAACTGCGCCTGGCTACGGTTTCCTATGGCTACGGCTTATCGGTGACGCCACTGCAGCTGGCGCAGGCGTACACCACCTTCACCGAAGGTGGGTGTCGTTTGCCGGTGCATTTGGTGATGCCAGAACAGCGTGACCCGGAGTGCAAACGAGTGATGTCCGAGCGTGTGGCGCGCCAAGTGGTCGACATGATGGGCACTGTGGTGTCGGAGCGAGGCACGGGCAAGCGGGCGCGCATCGACGGTTATCAAGCTGGCGGTAAAACCGGCACAGCGCACAAGGTGGGCGAGTCGGGCTATGAAGACGCGCGCTACACCGCCGTATTTGCTGGCGTTGCGCCGATTTCAGATCCCGAGCTGGTGCTGGTGGTGGTGGTTGATGACCCGCAGGGCCAGGAATATTACGGCGGTGAGGTCGCAGCACCTGTGTTCTCGCGCATCATGTCGCAGGCATTGAGATTACGCCAGGTGTTGCCCGATGAGCGCGACCCCAATTGGTTAACCACGCTGGTAGCAAAGAGGGGCCAACATGAAGCTCAGTAATATTGTCGGCCCAGAGCTGTTTATTCCACCTGAGTGGGATCGTGAGGTCGTGAACCTGGTTACCGACAGTCGTGATGTGACACGCGGCGATGTGTTCATCGCTCGCCAAGGTAGCCAGGGGCACGGTGATCAATATTTGGACATGGCAGCGCAGCAAGGCGCTGTTGCTGCTTTGCAAGAAGGTGGTCCGGTATTTCGATTGCATGATCGCATGCCGGTGTTTGGCGTCGACAGCGTCAGTGAGTTACCGCGTTGGCTTAAGCGTTTGTACACTCGCGCGGCGGACGTTGAGTTGATTGCGGTGACTGGCACCAATGGCAAAAGTTCGGTCAGTCAGTACATCGCTCAGCTCAGTCATCATATGGGTGCTCCTTGCGCTGTGTTAGGCACCTTGGGGAACGGTGTATGGCCGCAGCTGCAGCCAACCCGTAACACCACCGCAGACCTGAGTGTCACCTTGCAAACCTTGCACGCATTGGCCGATCGCGCGGGTGTGGCAGCGATGGAAGTGTCGTCCCACGGTTTGGACCAAGGGCGTGTGGTAGGGCTGACATTCGATGTCGCGGTAATGACCAACCTTACGCAGGACCACCTCGACTATCACGGTGATATGAACAGCTACTTCCAAGCGAAGAAGCGTTTATTCACCGAGTTTGATTTATCCGCAGCAGTGGTGTGTGTGGATGACGATTACGGCCGCCAACTGGCGGCCGGCCAATTGAGCGCACAACAACTGCTGACCGTTGGCCGCAGTGACGCCGATGTGTGCTACCAAGTACGCCCCAGCGACAGCGGCGTGTCTGCGCAAGTGTCATCACCGTGGGGAAACAGTGACATATGGCTGCCCTTGGCCGGTGAATTTAATGTAACCAACGCGGTGCTGGCGATGACTGCACTGGCTGTGCGCGGTGCCAGCTGGCCAGCTTTGGTTGCAGCTGCGGCGCAGTTACAACCGGTGGCTGGGCGGATGGAGCGCTATCGCGATGTTGAAGGGCGCGAAGCCATCATCGACTTTGCTCATACTCCAGAAGCACTGGTCACTGTATTGGCAGCACTGCGCGGTCAGTTTGCCAAGCTGGCACTGGTGTTCGGTTGTGGCGGCGATCGTGATCGCGGTAAACGCCCATTGATGGCGCAAGCGGCGGCGCAGGGCGCCGATGCCGTTTGGCTAACCAACGACAACCCAAGGTTTGAAGCGCCAGAACAGATTTTTGCCGATGTGCTGCTCGAACCGGCGGCGCAAGCCTTCCTACAGCAGCCAGACCGGCGCTTGGCCATTGCCGATGCCGTAGCCCACTTGCTGCCGGGTGACTGTGTGGTCATTGCTGGCAAAGGCCACGAGCCCTACCAAGATGTGCAAGGGGAGAAACACCCTTACAGCGACGCTGAGGTACTGCGCCAGTTGGGCTTTGTGCCAGTTGCGGAGGTCAGTGATGTATCGTGATCTGACAGCACAGGCGTTAGCTGAGATTCTCCAGGGCCATTGGATCGGCCCTGCGTTGGCCGATGATGTGCTGATTTCCCGTATTTGCACCGATACCAGAGCACTGCAGCCAGGTGATGTGTACCTGGCATTAACCGGTGAGCGCTTCGATGGCCATGATTTTGCCCAACAAGCGTTCGACAGCGGTGCCATAGCGGTGGTGACAGAGCGTCCATTAGCGCTTAGCGGTGCGGCGCTGCAGGTCGACAATACCTTGTCTGCGCTGCAATGCCTGTCTGCCTGGCAGCGCCAGCAATTCAGCGGCCCGGTGATCGGCGTGACCGGCAGCAGCGGCAAAACCACGGTCAAGCAGCTAATGGCTTCGGTGTTGGCGCAAAAATTCAATACCTGGATGACCCAGGGCAATCTGAATAACCATATCGGCGTGCCGCTGACACTGTTGGCATTAGCGCCCGAGCACGAAGCGGCGGTGATTGAGATGGGCGCCAGTGGCTTGGGTGAGATCGCGGCCACAGCGCAGTTGGTGATGGCCGACGTTGCCATCATCACCAATGCCAGTGAGTCGCACCTGCAAGGTTTCGGCTCACTGCAGGGCGTTGTCACTACCAAAGGCGAAATCCTCGATTATTTAACCCCACACGGCGTGGCGGTGATCAATGCCGACGACGCCTTTAGCCAGCAATGGCAGCAGCGTGCGGCCGAGCGTAACGTATTGCTGTTTGGCCTGGCTGACCACGCTGATGTGCGCGCCAGTGACATTGTCACTTCGTTAACCGGCACTCAGTTCTGCCTGCATACCCCTGATGACAGTCGCAGCGTGCAATTGCCATTGTTGGGTCGGCACAACGTGATCAACGCCCTAGCGGTGGTGGCAGCGGCCTTGGCGATTGGAATGTCACTGGATGACATCGTGTCTGGGTTACAGCAAGGCGAAGCCTTTGCTGGACGTTTGCAATGGCAGACCGGCTTTGGCGGTATGCGCTTGCTGGACGATAGCTACAACGCCAATCCGGCTTCCATGTGTGCCGCCATAGATGTGTTGGCCAATGCTGAACGCGGTTATTTGGTCATGGGGGACATGGGGGAGCTGGGCGACTATGCCCAAACAGCCCACCGTAGAGTGGGAAAATACGCCCGTGAGCGCGGTATTTATGCGTTATTAACCGTTGGTGAATTGTCGGCGCACGCGGTGGAAGCGATGCAAAGTCCGCGCAGTCGAGTATTTCCGGATCGTGAATCCTTGGTGAATTATTTAAAACAACAGGCCCAAGCCGATGACGTCGTGCTGATTAAAGGGTCGCGCAGTGCGCAAATGGACAAAATTGTTCAGGCGCTGCAGTCAGGCGAAGAGGAAAAGTAGCATGTTATTGTGGCTGGGTGAGTGGCTGGCACAATTTGAATCCGGTTTTGGCGTCGTTAATTATCTGACGTTGCGCGCGATTTTATCGGTAATTACTGCGTTGGTTGTGTCGCTGTTGCTGGGACCTGTGGTGATTCGCAAATTGCGCGAATATCAAATTGGCCAAGCGATTCGCGAAGTAGGTCCAAAATCTCATTTGAGCAAAGCCGGTACGCCCACCATGGGTGGTGTACTGATTCTGTTATCCATCACCATCAGCACTTTATTGTGGGGCGATTTGGACAATCGCTTTGTTTGGTTGGTGTTGGTCGTCACACTACTCTTTGGCGCCATTGGCTGGGTCGATGATTATCGTAAAGTAGTCGAGAAAAACTCACGTGGTTTACCTGGTCGTTGGAAGTACTTCTGGCAGTCGGTGCTGGCACTAGCGGCGGCCGCTTTTTTATACGCCACGGCGCAAAGCCCACAAGAAACTCAGTTTGTAGTGCCGTTTTTTAAAGACGTGATGCCGCAGCTGGGGCTGATGTTTATTGTGCTGACGTACTTTGTCATCGTTGGCTCCAGCAATGCCGTTAATCTCACCGACGGTTTGGATGGCCTGGCCATTATGCCAACGGTGATGGTCGGCGCTGCCTTGGGTGTGTGTGCTTATCTGGCCGGTAACGTGAACTTTGCCGACTATCTGCATATTCCTTACATCGCCGGAGCGGGAGAACTGGTGGTGTTTTGTGCCGCCATCGTTGGCGCTGGTGTGGGTTTTTTATGGTTTAACACCTATCCCGCGCAGGTGTTTATGGGCGATGTCGGCTCATTGGCATTAGGCGCTGCTTTGGGTGTGGTGGCCGTGGTGGTCCGCCAGGAAGTGGTGCTGTTTATTATGGGGGGCGTGTTTGTGGCCGAGACGCTGTCGGTGATTTTGCAGGTGGTGTCGTACAAAACTACCGGTAAACGTATCTTTCGTATGGCGCCCCTGCATCACCATTTTGAGTTAAAAGGTTGGCCTGAGCCGCGCGTGATTGTGCGGTTTTGGATTGTCACCATTATTTTGGTGCTGGTTGGTTTGGCTACGTTGAAAATTCGTTAGGAACAAACATGAATCGTACGCATAACGGCAAACAATTAATTGTGGGAATGGGGCAGACTGGTCTGTCTCTGGCCCGCTATTGCCGTATGCAAGGCTGGCCGTTTGATGTATGTGACAGCCGTTCGCACCTCCCTGATCTGTCGGGCTGGAGTGACTTTAACGACGTCGACATGTTTATTGGCGATTGGCAGTCGTTGGACATGAGTGTCTATCAGCGTTTGCTGGTCAGCCCGGGTGTGCCGCTGGCGAGTGGAGAAATTCAAGCTGCCATGGCTGTAGGTGTGGAACTCAGTTGTGATATTCAGTTATTCGTTGACGCCATTTCAACGCCATTTTTTGCCATTACTGGTTCCAATGGCAAAAGCACTGTTACTATTTTGCTGACGGGTATGCTAAACGCTGCCGGAGTGACTGCGATTGCAGCTGGCAACATTGGTGTGGCGGTGTTGGATTTGCTGGTAGAAGGTCAGTCTGCTGATGTTTTTGTACTGGAGCTGTCCAGTTTTCAGTTGGAAATGTGTCAACAGCTGCCGTCATTGGCAGGGACTTTGTTGAATTTAAGTCCGGATCATCTCGATCGTTATGCCGATATGGACCACTACTGGCAAGCCAAGCAACGCATCTTTAACTCGGCACAGTGTGCGGTGGTGAATCTCGACGATGATTTCAGTCGCCCCGAGGTCAATATCGACACCGTTAGCTTTTCTGTACAGCAAGCAGCGGATGTGTGCCTGCAAACACATCAGCAAAAACCCTGGATATGGGTCGATGATCAGCCTTTGATGGCGATCGCTGAGTTAGGTATCAGTGGTTTGCACAACGTTGCTAATGTGGCCGCCGCATTGGCAATGATGAAAGCCGCCAACATGGATGTCACTGCAAGCGTCGACTTTTTACGAACGTTTAAAGGGTTGCCTCATCGCTGCCAAACGGTGGCGGATAAACACGACATTCGTTTTATTAACGACTCCAAAGGCACAAACGTAGGCTCTACCTTGGCTGCGATCGAAGGCATTGGTCCGACGGTTGAAGGTCGGTTGATTTGGTTAGCGGGAGGCGTCGGCAAAGGCCAGGACTTTTCTTGCTTGGCCGATATTTGCCAGCGCTACGTCAGTGCATGTGTATTATTTGGCCAAGATGCCAACCTGATCGCACAGCAAATCAATGCAGCCAATCACACTGTTGTGGTGGAAACGTTAGAGCAAGCTGTTGCTCATGTTATACCGGAGCTGCAGTCCGGGGATGTGGTGTTATTTTCGCCAGCGTGTGCCAGCTTTGATCAGTTTAAAAACTTCAGTGAACGCGGTGATGCGTTTGTGCATTGCGTGACACAGTGGGAGCAAGGTTTATGACGGCTTCTGCTGCACTGAGTTGGAACTGGCAATGGCGTCAGCCGCTGTTTTGGCCATGGTTAGGTCTGCTGATGTTGGGCTGGATTATGGTGGCATCGGCTTCCACCGGCATTGCCGATTATTACACAGGTAATGCGGCTTATTTCAGTATCCGCCATGCTGCTTATGTGGTGATCGGCGCTACCGCCGTTGCCATTGTTAGCCAGATTCCACTGGCGTTCTGGTCGCGTATCGAGCCGCTGTTTTTGCTATTGGGCATTGTCGTGCTGGTGTTGGTGTTTGTTCCCGGTATTGGCCATGAAGTGAATGGCAGCCGGCGCTGGCTGAACCTTGGCATTATCAAAATTCAGGCATCGGAAATTGCCAAATTAGCCGCTGTGTTTTACATCGCAGGCTACTTAGTGCGCCGCCAGGCTGAAGTACAACAAAGTTGGAAAGGCTTTATGAAGCCTTTCATTATTCTTGGGCTGATGGTTGCTTTGTTATTGATGGAGCCAGATTTTGGTGCTGTGGTGGTACTGATGGGCGCAGCACTGATTATGTTGTTTTTGGGCGGTGTTAAAGCGGGTCAGTTTTTCTTATTGGTGCTGGGGGTGGGTGCCATCAGTGTGTTTGTGGTGATGCTTGAACCTTATCGTGTCGAACGTTTAACCGCTTACATGGACCCATGGGCACCGGAGCATGTGTATGGCAGTGGTTACCAGCTGACGCAATCACTGATTGCTTTTGGTCGCGGTGATTGGTTTGGCGTGGGCTTGGGCGAAAGTATTCAGAAATTGTTTTATCTGCCTGAGGCGCATACCGATTTTGTATTTGCGATTTGGGCTGAGGAAACCGGTCTACTTGGTGCATCGTTGGCGCTGGGGCTGCTGGCAGTATTTATTGCCATGGTGTGGCAAGTAGCATGGCGGGCGCAGCGTATGGGGCAGGTCTATGGTGCCTACATTGTTGCCGGTATCGCTTCGCTGCTGGCGCTGCAAATGGTGATTAATTTGGGCGTGAACACTGGCTTGTTGCCGACCAAAGGTTTGACCCTGCCGTTCTTTAGTTACGGTGGCAGCAGTTTATTGGTGTGCTGTGCCATGGTTGGCATCATTTTGCGTGTTGCCCATGAAACTCCGTTAACAACGGAGGCCGAAGATGACTGATCGCATATTAATCAGTGCCGCCGGAACCGGTGGGCATGTGATACCTGCACTCAGCGTGGCACAGGAGATGATGGCCAAAGGCTATGACGTACATTGGTTAGGCACACCGCATGGCATCGAGCAAAAACTGGTGACTGAGCAGGGCATTCATTTGCACAGCATTACCATTCGAGGCTTGCGCGGCAAAGGTATTCGCGGTTTGCTCTCGGCGCCGTGGCGGGTACTGTCAGCCACCGTACAAGCGTGGCGAGTTATTCGCTGTTTGCGCCCCAAAGCCGTAGTGGGGTTTGGCGGTTATGTGACTGGGCCTGCCGGCGTTGCTGCACGTTTGGCAGGGACAAAACTAGCGATTCATGAACAAAATGCTTTCCCTGGTTTAACCAATAAATGGTTGCGGCCATTGGCGCATCTGACTTTGCAGGCATTTGCTGGCGCGCTGCCGGGTGCCATTACTTGTGGCAATCCGGTGCGTGACCAGTTTTCCGGTATATCTGAGCCCGTCGCTCGGCGTGATGCGTTGCATGTGCTGGTGGTGGGCGGCAGCCTTGGTGCTAAGGCATTAAATAATACCGTGCTGGCAGCTATGCAGCAGATGGCGGAGGAAGAGCGTCCCAAGCTGGTGCACCAGGTGGGGGAAAATCACGTTGATGACATGCTGCGCCAATACCAGCAAGCCGGAGTAGACGCGGACGTTGTCGCCTTTATTCAGGATATGCCGGCAGCCTACGCACAAGCGGATTTAATCGTTTGCCGAGCCGGTGCGCTGACGGTGTCTGAGGTGGCTGCCGCTGGACGTGCCGCCATTTTTGTGCCGTTTCCGCATGCCGTTGATGATCATCAAACCGCCAATGCCAGCAGTCTTGAAAAAAACGGGGCGGCTGAGTTGGTGCAGCAATCCGAGCTGAACGCCAGCTGGTTAGCACAGAGATTTCAATACTACAGCCAGCATCGAGCGGCATTAATAACGCTGGCCCAAAAAGCAAAGCAATGTGCGCGTCCAGATGCAACGGCACAGGTAGTAGAACATTTGGAGACTATGATTCGTGGGTGAATCGAGCTTGGTGAATACAGCAACAAACTTTGCGGTGCCAGAGATGCGCCGGGTGAAAACGATTCACTTTGTTGGCATCGGTGGCGCCGGTATGTGCGGCATCGCCGAAGTGTTGTTGAATCAGGGCTATTGCATCAGTGGCTCGGACTTAAAAAGCAGTGCTGTCACGCAGCGCTTGCAACAGCTCGGCGCGGAGATTTTTATCGGTCATCATGCTGATAATATTGCTCGCGCTGATGTATTGGTGGTGTCGTCTGCGATTGATCGTCAGAACCCGGAAATTCAAGCAGCCACTGAGCGCCGCTTGCCGATCGTACGACGCGCTGAAATGCTGGCGGAACTGATGCGTTTTCGCCACGGCATTGCTGTGGCTGGCACACATGGCAAAACCACCACCACCAGTTTGGTGACCAGTATTTTGGCGCAGGCCGAACTTGATCCGACCTTTGTTATTGGCGGCAAATTAAACAGTGCCGGCACCAATGCGCGCTTGGGTGGTAGTCGCTATTTGGTCGCCGAAGCCGATGAAAGCGATGCCAGTTTTTTGCATCTGCAGCCCATGGTGTCCATCGTCACCAATATCGATGCCGATCATATGTCGACGTATGACGGCGATTTTGAGCGGCTAAAAAATACCTTCGTTGAGTTTCTGCACAATCTGCCATTTTATGGCCTAGCGGTGGTATGTATTGATGACGAACACGTGCGCTCTATTTTGCCGGAAGTTGGCCGCCAGTATGTGACTTATGGCTTTGCCGACGATGCCGATTATCAGGCGTATGATTTGTCGCAGCAGGGCATGTACACCGAGTTTCATGTTCGTCGCCCTGGTGATCGCGCTGATTTATCAATTCGCATGCGCATGCCTGGGCGACACAATGTATTAAATGCCTTAGCTGCGATTGCCGTTGCCGACGACGAACACGTCAGTGACGTCGCCATTCAGACCGCGCTGGAAAACTTCGCAGGGGTTGGGCGTCGCTTTACTGTTGGGGCGGATATTCCGCTGCAACAGGGTTCGGTGATGCTGGTTGATGATTATGGTCATCATCCACGCGAACTCGAAGTTACCATTGATGCCATTCGCCAGGGTTTTCCCGAACGCCGCTTGGTGATGCTGTTCCAACCGCACCGCTACAGTCGCACACGAGATTTATACGAAGATTTTGTACGCATATTGTCACAGGTCGACGTGTTGCTGTTGATGGATGTGTATCCTGCCGGCGAAAAATTGATTGCTGGCGCCGATGGACGAGCGCTGTGCGGCAGTATTCGCCAGCGTGGCCAACTGGACCCAGTCTTTATTGCTCGTGGTGAAAACCTAGAGCCAGTGCTGACCAAGCATTTGCGCGCTGGCGATATTTTACTCACTCAGGGCGCTGGTGATATCGGCGCTGTGTCGCAGCAATTGATTAGTGATTTACCACAATGGTTGCAGGAGGTGCAGGCATGAAGCAGCTTGGCACCGTTGCGGTGATCAAAGGTGGCATGTCGGCGGAGCGCGAAGTCTCGTTAATGAGTGGTGCCGCTGTGGCACAGGCGCTGCGCTCGCGCGGTCATGACGTGATTGAAGTGGATATTCAAACCCACGCCATCGCCCAGCTGGCAGAATTGCAGTTTGATGTTGCGTTTATTGCTTTGCATGGCCGCGGCGGCGAAGACGGCACCATTCAAGGTGTGCTCGAATGGCTGGATAAACCCTATACTGGCAGCGGTGTGATGGGGTCGGCCATTGCCATGGATAAATGGCGCACCAAGCTAATTTGGCAGGCGGCGGGTTTACCAACACCCAGCTCTGTATTGCTGTCCGACACCAGTGACTGGCAAGCGATTATGGCGCAGCTGAATTTTAATGCCATCGTCAAACCAGCGCGGGAAGGTTCCAGTATTGGTATGCGTCGGGTGTCCGATGCCACCACCTTGGCCGACAGTTTTCATTTTGCCAGTCGCTACGACTCGCTGGTGATGGCTGAGCAGTGGGTGACAGGTAAAGAATTTACCGTTGCTTTGGTTGGCGACAATATTTTGCCCGCCATTCAGCTAAAAACACCGCACGCGTTTTACGACTACAACGCCAAGTATGAAGCCACGGATACCGAATACTTATTGCCTTGTGGATTAAGCGATGACAAGGAAAAAGAGCTGCAGCAATTGAGTCGCCAAGCATTTGAGTTGCTCGGATGCCAAGGGTGGGGGCGAGTGGATGTTATGCAAGATGAACAAGGTAAGTTTTGGCTATTAGAGGCCAACACCAGCCCAGGCATGACGGATCACAGTTTGGTGCCCATGGCCGCAGCGGCGGTCGGGAAAAGTTTTGCCGAGTTGGTGGAAGACATACTGACGCTGGCATTGGAGCGGCAATATGGCTGATGCAACGGGGTGGCGTAAGCGTAAAGAGGCACCGCCAAAACGCGGAGCGACGCCCGTGGTTGAAAAGCAACGACGTCGTATCCATTGGCCCAAGCTTCCGCATATTGTCATGCCTTGGCGTACGATTGCCGCTATTACCGTGGTGACCTGTGTCGGCGTGTTTATTAATATCAGTTATCGCTACTGGCCAATTACTGATGTTGTCGTCGATGGGCGTCTGTCGGTGCATTCGCCACAAGACATTGCTCGACAGTTATTGTGGTTAAAACAAGAATCATTTTTTAGCGCCGATCTCAGTCGTGTACAGCGGGAAGTGTCGGCTTTGCCATTGATGTCGGCGGTGGCCGTGAGTAAGCAATGGCCTGCCAGTGTGTTGGTTAGAGTACAAGAAGCCGTACCAGTGGCGCGCTGGAACGATAACGAATTGCTCGATTCAGCCGGTTTAATCAGCACTCGGCCGGATGCGTACCAAGCGGATAGTTTGCCGCAAATACGGGCGCATGCACGCTACGCAGATTTGGCGGCGCGCAGTTATCGTCTAATTCAACAAGTGCTGTTAGAGCGACAGGTGACCATTCAGCAGTTGTTGGTCAGTAGCAGTGGTTCTATTTCTGCTGAGTTGAGCAACGGTTGGCGTGTGGCGCTGGGACAAAGTTATATAGAACAACGATTAACGCGCTTAGCGCAGCTGCTGGATCATTTACCAGCACCGCAAGTGGCGCGATTGGATTTGCGTTACGGCAAAGGGGCGGCCATTGCTTGGCGTCAGGAGGAGAGAGAATCATGAGCCAAACAGCGGAAAACACCATGTTGGTCGGCCTGGATATCGGTACGTCGAAAATTGTGGCCATCGTTGGCCAGCTGGACAGCTCCGGCAATATTGAAATTGTTGGCTTGGGCACCAGCCCCAGCCGCGGGTTAAAAAAGGGTGTGGTGGTTAATATTGAGTCCACCGTGCATTCGATTCGCCGTGCGGTAGAAGAAGCCGAGCTGATGGCGGGCTGTCGAATTCACAGCGTGTATGCTGGCATTGCTGGCTCTCATATTCAGTCGATGAATTCCAATGGCATTGTTGCTATCCGTGATCGAGAAGTAACCGAAACCGACATCGAGCGTGTGATTGAAGCCGCACAGGCAGTCGCCATTCCGCGTGACCAGCGTATTTTGCACGTACTGCCACAGGAATATGTGGTCGACAATCAGGAAGGCATTAAAGAACCCGTCGGTATGTCCGGTGTGCGCTTAGAAGCCAAAGTGCACCTAGTAACCGGTTCGCAAAATGCGGTGCAAAACATCGAGCGCTGTATTCACAAATGCGATTTGCAAACCGATGCTGTGATACTTGAGCAATTAGCGTCCAGTTATGCAGTGTTGACCGATGACGAGCGCGAGTTGGGTGTGTGCATGGTGGACATCGGTGGCGGCACCACCGACATTGCCATTTTCACCGAAGGTGCGATTCGTCATACGGCGGTGATTCCCATTGCGGGTGATCAAGTCACCAACGACATCGCCATGGCGGTCAGAACACCAACTCAGCATGCGGAAAAAATCAAAATAAAGTATGCCTGTGCGCTGACGCAGTTGGCAAAAGCCGACGAAATGATCAAAGTTCCAGATGTCGGTGATCGTCCGCCACGAGATTTATCGCGACAAGCATTAGCGGAAGTGGTTGAACCGCGTTATGACGAATTATTTACCTTAATCCAGGCTGAATTGAGACGCAGTGGCTATGAGGATTTGGTTGCAGCCGGTATTGTTCTCACCGGTGGTACCGCCAAAATGGAAGGTGTGGTGGAATTAGCGGAAGAAATCTTTCATATGCCAGTGCGTTTATCACGCCCGCAAGGTGTGAGTGGTTTGACGGATGTGATCAATAACCCCATTTATTCGACGGCGGTTGGTCTATTACTGCACGCGGCCAAACAACAAGAACTACCCGTGACAAATAGTCAACCGGAAGACAGTGAAAAAGGCACTTTCGGGCGCTTGAAAGAATGGATAAAAGTGAATTTTTAATATTAAATTATAAACGCACGGCGAAGGAGATCAGGCAATGTCTCAAAGAGAAGGGGATATGTTCGAATTAGCGGACGACATTCAACAATCAGCGGTGATCAAAGTCGTCGGCGTTGGCGGCGGTGGCGGTAATGCGGTTCAGCATATGGTCGATCACCACATTGATGGTGTCGATTTTATTTGTGCCAATACCGATGCACAGGCGCTTCGCAATGTGCATTCACGTTCCATTATTCAACTTGGCGGTGATTTGACCAAGGGATTGGGTGCAGGTGCCAACCCGGATATTGGTCGTCAAGCCGCGATTGAAGATCGCGAGCGCATCGCTGAAGCCATTGGTGGTGCGGATATGGTGTTTATTACTGCCGGCATGGGTGGCGGTACTGGCACTGGCGGTGCACCCGTGGTGGCTGAAGTTGCAAAAGAACTCGGCATTTTAACCGTTGCCGTTGTTACCAAGCCTTTCCCGTTTGAAGGTCGCAAGCGTATGACCATCGCCGACCAAGGCTTAAAGCAACTGAGTGAACACGTCGATTCTTTAATCACCATTCCAAATGAAAAGCTGCTGGCGGTGTTGGGCAAAAACACCTCGCTGCTGGATGCGTTTAAAGAAGCCAACAATGTTCTGCACGGTGCGGTGCAGGGAATTGCCGATCTGATTACTCGCCCAGGTATGATTAACGTCGACTTTGCCGACGTGCGTACGGTGATGTCAGAAATGGGGCAAGCCATGATGGGCACCGGCTCGGCTACTGGCGACAACCGAGCACGTGAAGCGGCCGAAGCGGCTATTGGTAGCCCGCTGTTGGAAGATGTCGATTTGCAAGGTGCGCGTGGTATCTTGGTGAATGTGACGGCAGGCTTTGACTTGTCCTTGGGTGAATTCTCAGAAGTGGGCAGTGTGGTTGAGGAGTTTGCCTCCGAAAATGCCACCGTGGTAGTTGGCACGGTTATTGATCCTGATTTGTCAGACGAGCTGCGTGTCACTGTGGTCGCGACGGGTCTGGGTAGTGCCGAAGCGGCTGTGGCCGAACCGCCCAAAACCGAGGTCGTAGTGGACAATACTCAGCGCCAAACAGAGGCGGTGACCGAGTCTAGACGGTCGGAACGGACTGTTGCAGCAGCTCAAACGAGTGGCAACACAGCACGGCAAGCAGAGGTTAACTCCAAGCCAGATATGGATTATTTGGATATTCCAGCGTTCTTGCGCCGTCAGGCAGACTGATTTGGCGCACTAGCGCGGCTTGAAAGAGTTGTTATAATGCCAGCCGTTTAAAAGTTGTGTAAAAAATACTCAGGAATGGCAGGAATGTCCGTATGATTCGACAGCGAACCTTAAAGAACACCATCCGCGCCACCGGCGTTGGCTTGCACTCGGGTGAAAAAGTTTACCTGACCTTAAAGCCGGCGCCGGTCAACAGCGGCATTGTGTTCCGCCGTGTCGATATTGATCCCGCTGTGGATATCCCGGCTCACGCATTGAATGTCGGTGACACCACTATGTCGACCACGCTGGTGAAAGAAGGCGTCCGTGTGGATACCGTCGAGCACCTATTGTCGGCCATTGCAGGTTTGGGCATTGATAACGCTGTTGTGGAACTGAGTGCGGAAGAAGTGCCGATTATGGATGGCAGCTCTGGCCCGTTCGTATTCTTGCTGCAGTCAGCAGGGATTCGCGAGCAGGACGCGCCGAAACGTTTTATCCGCATTAAAAAGAAAGTTGAAGTCCGTGATGGCGACAAAGTAGCTAGCTTCTTGCCCTACGACGGCTTCAAAGTGAGCTTTGAAATCGACTTTGACCACCCCGTGCTGCGTCAGAGCATTCAAAAGGCCAGTCTGGATTTCTCATCGACTTCGTATGTAAAAGAAGTCAGTCGCGCTCGGACCTTCGGTTTTACCAAGGATCTCGAGTACATGCGCTCGCAAAACCTGGCGCTGGGCGGCAGTGTGAAGTGCGCCATCGTTGTGGATGATTACCGGGTGTTAAACGAAGACGGTCTGCGCAGCGATGACGAGTTTGTGAAGCACAAGATACTCGATGCTGTCGGCGATCTGTATTTGCTGGGGCACAGCCTGATTGGTGAGTTTGTCGGATACAAATCCGGCCATGGACTCAACAACTGCTTGCTGCGTGAGCTGTTGGCCTGCGAAGACGCTTGGGAGTTTGTCGAGTTTACCGAGCAAGAAGCGCCAATCGCCTACATGAGACCCGCTGCTGCCGGTTAATGCGTTGCAATCAACGCTGATTTGAGTATTCTCTCACAAAGGCCATACTGAGGTATGGCCTTTGTTGTATCTGAGTGGTCGCCACTCTATTTGTGATGAGGAAGCGTCAGCACACCTGACCCAGATGGTATGAACATCATTATCGTCGGACGCCGACATGGTGAATCCAAGACCCTAACCCTGAGCACTACGGCCAAAACCATGATGCTGGGTTTGCTATTTGCATTGCCTTTTGCAATGGGAAGCGGTGGGTATTGGCTGGCGCAACATCTGGCCGACGAAGGCATCCTGGATCTCAATACCGCCAAAGCTTGGGAGCGTGACCTGGATCACCAGCGTCAGCAGCTGCAGCAAATCCGTGAGCAAACCGGCCAAGAACTTGATGCTCTGACACTGAGGCTAGCCGAGTTACAGGCTCGACTGGTGCGTCTGGATGCTTTAGGCGAGCGCCTGATCGATGTTGCCGACCTGCAGGGTGAAGAATTTGATTTTGGCGTCGCTCCGGCGATGGGCGGACCCGGTGAGTTAGGCCAGTCCTATCAATCTCCAGAAATTAACGATGTTTTAGATCAACTGGCAGCCAGCATCGACAGCCGTGAGCAACAGCTTGAGGTGCTGGATGATCTGATGTCGGCGGACAAATTTAATAAGGCCACGTTTGTCGCTGGCCGACCAATCACGCGTGGTTGGATGTCCTCCCGCTATGGCAATCGTACCGATCCATTCACCGGGCGCCCTGCTTGGCATGCTGGCGTCGACTTTGCCGGTAAAGATGGCGCAGACATTGTCGCCGTCGCGGCAGGTGTGGTGACTTGGTCAGGGGATCGTTTTGGCTATGGCAACATGGTCGAGCTGAATCACGGCAATGGGTATAAAACCCGTTACGCGCATTGCAAAGAGCTAAAAGTCGACGTTGGCGATGTTGTGCGCAAAGGCGATGTAATCGCCTTAATGGGTTCCACTGGTCGCTCGACCGGCCCCCATGTTCATTTCGAAGTGTATAAAAACGGCCGCACGGTCGATCCCGCCGCTTATATTCACCGCCGTCCTCGCTGACGTGAGCCGGTTCAATACGCTTGTCATCATTCTGGGTTATAAGTAGCCTTTACCGGTTTTCGGCATAGCGCTCACAGGCTGGCTCTGGCTAGTCGACCCGGCTCGCTCTTTTCTGTTTGGACTACAACAACACCATGATAGGTACTTTTTTTCGTAAGCTGGTTGGCAGCAAAAACAACCGCGAACTGAAACGTATGGGCAAAGTCGTTGCCCGCATTAATGCACTTGAAGAATCGCTACAGTCGCTGGATGACGCAGCACTGGCGGCCAAAACTGCAGACTTTCAACAGCGCTTGAGCGCCGGTGAAAAGCTCGATGCGTTACTGCCGGATGCTTTTGCCGTCTGTCGTGAGGCCAGTCGCCGCGTGATGGGCATGCGCCACTTTGATGTACAGCTGATTGGCGGCATGACGCTGCACGAAGGTCGTATTTCTGAAATGCGCACCGGTGAGGGTAAAACCCTGGTGGCGACTCTGCCGAGTTATCTCAATGCGTTGACCGGCAACAGTGTGCACGTGGTGACGGTGAACGACTACCTGGCTCGACGCGATGCCAATTGGATGCGTCCGCTGTTCGAATTTTTGGGTTTGTCTGTTGGTGTGGTTGTGCCCGGTCAAAGCAGCGATGAAAAGCGTGAAGCCTATCAGTGCGACATCGTTTACGGCACCAACAACGAATTTGGTTTCGACTATTTGCGCGACAACATGGCGTTTTCCATCGATGACAAAATGCAGCGCGATTTGAGCTTTGCCATTGTCGATGAAGTGGACTCTATCTTAATCGACGAAGCCCGTACGCCGTTGATTATTTCTGGCCCGGCCGAGGACAGCTCAGAACTGTACAAGCTGATTAACCAGCTGATTCCTCGTATCGAGCAAGGTCAAGTTAACGAAGAAGATGGCACCATGAGTGGCCATTTTGTGGTGGATGAAAAGCAACGCTCGATCGAGTTGACCGAAGAAGGCCACGAGTTCGTCGAAGAGCTGCTGACCGAAGCAGGTGCGCTGAAAGATGGCGAAAGTTTATACGCCACTTCGAATTTGAATATGTTGCACCATGTTCATGCCGCGCTAAAAGCGCACGCCGTGTATCAAAAGAACGTCGACTACATCGTTCAAAACGGTCAGATCGTTATTGTTGACGAGCATACCGGGCGTACCATGCCAGGTCGTCGCTGGAGCGAAGGTCTGCACCAAGCCATCGAAGCCAAAGAAGGCGTTAATATTCAGCCAGAAAGCCAAACCCTGGCTTCCACCACCTTCCAGAATTATTTCCGTTTGTACGGCAAACTCGCCGGTATGACGGGTACTGCCGATACCGAAGCGTTTGAATTCCGCCAAATTTATGGTCTGGACGTGGTGGTGATTCCCACCAACAAACCGATTCAGCGTATCGATTATAACGACGTCATTTACGCCTCACAGCGTGAAAAATACGATGCGGTGGTGGAAGAAATTCGCCAAGTGATCGCTGAAAAGCGTCCGGTGTTGGTGGGTACGGCATCGATCGAATCGTCGGAGTACATTTCTCAAGTACTGCAAAAAGCCAAGGTCCCACACAACGTTCTGAACGCTAAAGAAAACGATCGCGAAGCGCAAATTATTGCCGACGCCGGTCGCCCTGGCACCGTTACTATTGCCACCAACATGGCCGGTCGTGGTACCGACATTGTGTTGGGGGGGAGCTGGGAAGCGGAAATTGCGGCGTTGGACAATCCTACTGACGAGCAAATCGCTAAGATTAAATCGGACTGGCAGCAACGCCATGATGCCGTGTTAGCAGCCGGTGGCCTGCATATCATTGGTACTGAACGGCACGAGTCGCGTCGTATCGATAACCAGCTGCGTGGCCGTGCAGGGCGCCAGGGCGATGCGGGTTCCACGCGTTTCTTCTTATCGTTAGAAGACAACCTGATGCGCATCTTTATGTCCGAGCGTATGCGCAACATGATGCACGCTCTGGGCATGAAAGACGGTGAATCCATCGAACATAAAATGGTCACCAACGCCGTTGAAAAAGCACAACGTAAAGTGGAAGGCCGTAACTTCGATATTCGTAAGCAACTGCTGGAATACGACGACGTTGCCAATGACCAGCGCCGCGTTATTTACGATCAGCGCAACGAGTTAATGGCTGCGGAAAACATTTCCGACGTCATCAGCAATGTTCGTGTGGACGTGGTGAATCGCGCGATCGATGGTTTTATTCCTCCACAAAGTTTGGAAGACCAGTGGGACATCGCTGGGCTGGAAGCCGAGTTGAAATCGGAATTTGATGTTGAGTTGCCAGTGCAGTCGTGGCTGGACAACGAAGACAAACTGTACGAAGAAACCCTGCGCGAGCGGATTTTGGCGGCGGTGACCCAAGCCTACGAAGAAAAAGAAGCGGCGGTAGGCTCGGAAGTGATTCGTACCTTCGAGAAGCAGGTCATGCTGCAAATCGTCGACAACCTGTGGAAAGAACACTTGGCCACTATGGATCACCTGCGCCAAGGCATTCACTTGCGTGGTTACGGCCAAAAGAATCCTAAGCAGGAATACAAGCGTGAGTCGTTTGAGTTGTTCCAACAGCTGTTGAACAACATCAAGCATGACACCATTCGTATTTTGTCCCACGTCAAAGTCCGCCAGGAAGACGACGTGCGTGAAATGGAAGAGCGTCGTCGCGCTGAGGCCGAAGCACAAGCCGCTGCGGCTCAGTACCAGCACGAAAGCGCCAGCGCTATGGGTGAAGAGGACTCTGCGGTAGACGACGATGCGGCGCAACCCTTTGTTCGTGACGAGCGGAAAGTCGGACGCAACGAAGCCTGCCCATGTGGCTCGGGCAAAAAGTACAAGCACTGTCACGGTAAGCTGTCGTAGGAAATCGTATGGCCGTTAATATTCGTCGCTTTACTGACTATCTGCCGATCGCGGGTGTTCGACTGGGCGTTGCTCAGTCGAACATGCGTTACCCTGAGCGTGATGACATGGTCATCATCGAATTGGCCGAGGGCAGTCAGTGCGCGGGCGTATTTACCCGCAACGCCTTTTGTGCCGCCCCGGTCTCTGTGTGTCGACAGCACTTGCAGCACTCTACGCCGCGCTATTTGCTGATCAATACCGGCAATGCCAACGCCGGTACCGGTGAGCAGGGCTGGCAGGATGCATTGCAGTCGTGTCAGCAACTGGCCGAGGCCGGTCAGTGTGCGATGGAGCAGGTATTACCATTCTCCACCGGTGTGATTGGCGAGCCCTTGAACATGACGGCCTTTGAGCGCGGTATTCCAGCGGCGCTGCAGGATCTGAGTGACGATCACTGGGATCGTGCAGCAGCGGGCATCATGACCACGGACACGGTACCGAAAGGCTACAGTCAGCAGTTGGTGATCGCCGGTGAAACGGTAACCATTACCGGCCTTTCCAAAGGTGCGGGCATGATCAAACCCGATATGGCGACCATGTTAGGCTTTATCGCTACCGACGCCAGCATCGATGCGGTCTTGCTGCAACGTTGGTGTGGACAGTTGGCCGACAGCTCCTTCAACCGCATTACCATCGATGGTGATACCTCAACTAACGACTGTTGCATGCTGATAGCCAGTGGCCGTGGTGGATTGCATATTGACCGTGATGACAGTCCGGGAGCGGATGCTTTATTTGCCGCTCTGAAACAGGCGTTTCAGGTATTGGCACAAGCGATCGTGCGTGACGGAGAAGGGGCCACCAAGTTTGTGACGTTGCAGGTCAATGGCGCTGCTCAGCCACAAGAAGCGTTGGATGTGGCTTACACAGTGGCACACTCGCCGCTGGTAAAAACGGCGATGTACGCTTCTGATGCAAACTGGGGACGCATCCTGGCGGCTGTTGGTCGCGCTGGCATTGATGATCTGCAAGTCGATCAGGTGAATATCTTCCTCAATGACGTACAGATCGTCGAAAACGGCGGTCGTTGTGCCAGCTACCAGGAAGAGCACGGCGCAGCGGTGCTGGCGCAAGCAGAGTTTCTGGTGCGCATTGAACTGGGCCGAGGTGATTGCAGCGACACTCTGTGGACGTCCGACTTGTCCCACGAGTACGTATCTATTAACGCGGATTACCGATCCTAATGAAGCAGGTTCATGTTGCTGTCGCGGTTGCTTGCGTCAATCAGCGCGACATTTTGATTGCCAAACGCCCGGATGACAAACACCAGGGCGGTTTGTGGGAGTTTCCCGGCGGTAAAGTGGAAGCCAACGAAACTGTGCCGCAGGCGCTGAAACGTGAGCTGGACGAGGAGGTCGCATTACCGACCTCTGAGTCGAACATGGCGCCGCTGCTGCAGATTCCATTTGAATACCCTGATAAGCACGTCTTGCTGGATGTGTACTGGGTTGAAGTCGGCATCAACGATGCCCTGCTGGCGCATGGCGCGGAAGGTCAGAAAGTACGCTGGGTAGCAGCGGAAGAGCTGGCACGCTTCGACTTTCCTGCGGCCAATGCCCCCATACTGACTGCTATCCAGCAGCACCTGGCGGTTACCAGTTCGTAAACGGCCACACCATCAGCGCTAATACCAGAGCAATGGCGATGGCCACCGCTATGTGGTCGGCCGGTCGCTGCTGCACACGCTGCCAAAAAGGCACGATGGGTTGTTGGCTAAACTCTTGCTGTAAGCGCTCCGAGCGTTGCTGTTGGTAGTCATCGATGACCGCTCGGGCGTCATCAAAAGCGTCCTCATCTTTCAACCAGATTGCAGCCACCGACAACCCCCAACGCCCAGCGTGGGTTTCGTAGGTATCAAACTCTTCCAGAAGTGCGCGCACTTCGTCGGCTTCGCTTTCGTCAACGCCATTCAGGCGGAACAGCAGTTTGGCCAAAGGGGCCTCCCACTTACAACAGATGTTCAGTCAGGCCAGGCGGTGAAATAGTTCGATGCAAGCCGCCGTTCAGCGCTTGCGTCTGATCAAACATTTGCCGACACTGGCAGAAAAATTACAACGATAAAAACGCTGCCACTTTCTCACCATGAGCAAAACATTACCAGATCAAATCGCCGATTTGCTGATCGCGCTGATTTTCACCGAGGACCTCAACGCCGGTGACAAACTGCCACCAGAGCGCCATCTCGCACAGCTGTTAGACGTCGACCGCACGTCGTTGCGTATGGCGCTACGAATGTTGGGGCGGATGAACGCCATCACCAGCATTCAGGGCTCTGGCATTGTGGTGAGCGATTATCGCACTGACGTTGGCCTGGATTTCCTCGACAACCTGTATCGTATCCCCGAGCTGGAATTGGGCAGTGACTTGCTACTGGCGGGGTTGGAGCTGTTCAACCGCGCCATTCCCACAGCCTTGCAGTTGGCGTTAGAGCAGCGCTTTCGCTCGCCGGACGTACCCGACGACAGTGTGCTGACCGAACTGGTGCGTGATCTCTATGACGGCGTATTGGACGGACAACCAGCCGAGTTGCTGGCACAACAGGAAGTGGCGGTGATCGATCAACTGATGGTGGCCACCGGAAACCAGGTACTGCAAGCCTCGGCCATCAGCTCACGGCGCATTCGTATTCAGTTGGTCACGCGAATGTACGAGTTGATCGATGCACCCGCGCATTTACAGCGCATGGTCGGTTTTATGTTGCGCTGCGCCGAGCAACCACAAGATATGCAAGGTTTGATCGCTGAATACCAAGCCTACATTGATGAGCTGACGCAGCCGTTACGGCAAGATCTGGCCAGCAGGCCTGCCAAGCCTCGCTTGCTGCGCTCGCCGTTGCAAAACGGCCGTAACATTGTCAGTTTGAAGGGACTGCTGTCAGTGCCTGAGTCCGCTGTTGGCGCCGTGCCACTAGCAGAATAATGGCGCTCAACAAATACAGCGGCCACAGCCCCCAAATCATATAAGGCGTCATCCCTTGGCGCATTTCTGCACTGGCCGTGAGGGTGGCGACTTGCTCGAACGGCAGTCGCTCGACGATTTCCCCATCGCTGTTGATCAATGCTGTGATGCCGGTATTGGTGGCTCTCAGTACATAGCGCTGGGTTTCCAATGCTCGCATTTGCGCCAGTGCCAAGTGCTGTTTTGGGCCTAACGAGTCACCAAACCAAGCGTCGTTGCTGACGGTGATCAGCAGGTCTGCGTTGCTCGCATTGCGCCGCACTAAGCCGGGATAGGCAATCTCGTAGCAAATAAACGGCGCCAGCAGGAACAGAGACTCTTCGTCGCCGTTTTGTTGGCGAACCAGCAGTGGCGGCTGATAAGCATCACCGGCCAGAAAGCTGGACATTTCTAGGTCGAAAAATGGAATCCAGCCGCGAATCAGGTTTTCTAACGGTACGTACTCACCAAAGGGCACCAAGCGCTGCTTGTGGTACATGCCCTGGCCATTGCCGATGGCCACCACGCTGTTGTGATATTGGCCAGCCAACTCGGTACCGGGTGGGTGCCGGTAGGGAATGCCGGTGATGATGGTGGTATTGTGCTGCTGCGCTTCCTCCGCTAAGGCATCCATGTAGGGGCGGAAACGATCGTAGAGCAAAGTCATCGCTGTTTCTGGCCATAGAATGACGTCGGACTGCCACAGTTGACGACTTTCGCCGAAATAAGTGGCGATGGTTGGCTCAATTTGCTCACGCTTCCATTTCAGCTCCTGCGGTACATTGCCTTGTACCGCACTGACTTGCAGCTCACCGCTACGCTGCGTCCACTCCACGCCCTGTAACCAAGCACCCATTGGCCACAGCAGCAAAAACAGCAGGTAGGCAGGCTGTCGTTGGCGCCAGCCCTGCGACAGTGACGTTACAGTGAGCAGAACGATAAAAGACAAACCGTAGCTGCCCAGCAGCGGTGCCCAGCCTGCCAACCAAGTGGCAAGGTGTGCATCGCCAACAAACAGCCAGGGAAAGCCGGTCATAAACCAGCTGCGAAACCATTCATGCAGAAACCAAAACACCGGAAAGGTCAGCCACGCCAATGTCTGGCCAAACCAACGTTGACGAGCAGCCATCCAGGCGGCAGGAAAGGTCGCCAGAAAGGCTGCAAACACGGCCACCATGGGGATGGCGAGCCAAGCCGGCGTGCCGCCATGGTCATGCATGCTCACATAGACCCAGGATACACCGGCGCCAAACTGGCCCAAGCCATACCACCAGGTGCGCACAAAGGCTTGGCGCGCCGTGCTGCAAGAGGTTAACTGCCAATACAGAATGGCGCCGCTCAGCAGCCCCAAAGGCCACCAGAACAGTGGCGCCAGAGCCAGAGGAAACATGGCACCGGCGGTGGCTAACACCAAATAGGAGAACCAGGAGGTGTTGCACCAGCCGCGTGTCATGACAAGTTTCCGTTAGGGTAGGTTATTCAGGTTGCTCGTCGGCCTGACGTTCCAGTTCGACCACGTGCAGCAGGTTGATGCGTCGGCTGCAGCCATTGACCACTTTAAACTGCCAGCGATCGATGGTGATGGCCTCGTTGCACTCCGGCACCCGGCCGAAATGATGCACCACAATACCACCAATGGTATCGAACTCGCTGTTAGCGAACTCGGCGCCAAAGTGCTCGTTAAAGTCTTCAATCGGCGTTAGCGCCTTGACCATGCAGGTGTCGTCGTCCATCACCTTGATCAGACTGTCCTCGTCATCAAAGTCGTGCTCGTCTTCGATCTCGCCGACAATTTGCTCCAGCACGTCTTCAATCGTAACCAGCCCGGCGACGCCGCCAAACTCGTCCACCACCAACGCCATGTGGTTGCGCGTAGCGCGAAACTCTTGCAACAGCACATTCAACCGCTTGCTTTCAGGCACAAAGGTGGCTGGGCGCAGAACGTCTTGCACGCGAAAGCTATCGCGCTGATCGTTGAGAATTTGCGGCAGCAGATCCTTGGCCAGCAAAATGCCCACCACTTCGTCTTGATCGTCGCCCAACACTGGAAAGCGCGAGTGCGCTGACTCGGTGATTTTTGTCAGAGCGTCGCTCAAGGCTTCGTTGATGCTGATGGACGTCATCTGCGCGCGCGGGATCATAATGTCCCGTACCTGCATGTCTGATACCTGCAAGGCACCTTCGACGATGGTCAGGGTTTCGGTGTCTACGATGCTGCGCTGGGCAGCTTCTCGTACGATTTCTTTGATGTCCTGACGACTTTGTGGATCGTCAGAGAACAGGTCGGTCAGTTTTTCCAGCCAGCTCTTAGGCTGGCCGCTCGATCGGTCTTCGCTCATGAGGCCTCATCAAGGTAAGGATCGGGAAAACCCAGTGATGCCAAAATCTGGCGTTCCAGGCCTTCCATTATCTCCGCTTCGTCGTCCTTTATATGGTCGTACCCCAGCAAATGCAAGCAGCCGTGCACAATCATATGAGCCCAATGGGCCGATGGCGTTTTGCCTTGCTGGTCGGCTTCTTGCTCGACCACTGCTACGCAAATGATTAAGTCGCCCAACAGCGGAATTGGCACCTCTGGCGGTGCTTCAAACGGGAAGGATAAGACATTGGTCGGCTTGTCTTTTCCGCGATATTGCAAGTTGAGCGCTTGGCTCTCATCTTGCCCAACCAGACGCACTGTCAGCTCTGGTTCCTGCAGTTCACAATGCTGAGATAACACCGCATCGACCCAGTGTTGAAACTGCTCCTCACTGGGCAGCGGATAGCGCGACTGCAGCTCTTCAGCCAGTTGTAAATCGAGCTCAGCACTCATGACGGGTCATCCTGTTTGCGACGCTCGCGTTGCTGTTGTTGCTCTTCGGCCTCGTGGCGATCGTAAGCGTCGACAATGCGCTGCACCAAGGGGTGGCGCACCACATCTTTGTTGCCAAAACGGGTAATGCCAATGCCATCAACGCTGTCGAGCACACTCAGGCCATGCTTGAGTCCGGAGTAAACGCCACGCGGTAAGTCGACCTGAGTCACGTCACCTGTGATCACGGCTTTGGAGCCAAAGCCGATGCGCGTCAAAAACATCTTCATCTGTTCTTTGGTGGTGTTCTGGCTTTCGTCGAGAATGACAAATGAATGGCTCAGGGTGCGACCACGCATATAGGCCAGAGGCGCCACTTCAATCACATTGCGCTCCATCAGCTTCGCCACTTGGTCGAAGCCGAGCATTTCATACAAAGCGTCGTACAAAGGGCGCAGGTATGGGTCGATTTTCTGTGCCAGATCGCCTGGCAAAAAGCCCAGTTTTTCACCAGCCTCCACCGCCGGGCGCACCAGCAATAGGCGTTTCACTTCGTCGTGCATCAGCGCTTCGACCGCCGCTGCAACCGCGAGAAAGGTTTTACCCGTGCCGGCAGGTCCGATGCCGAAGTTCAAATCGTGCTGGCGAATGCGTTCCAGATAGTCGATTTGTGAGGGGCTACGGGCTTTGACTTCCAGTTGTGGGGTGCGCACGCTGTTGCTCTGTCGTTGACGACCATGGCGAGCCTGCGCAGCGTGGCTGGCGTCTTCCTGCAAAAACAGATGAATCAGCTCTGGCGTGATTTCCGTACCATTGTGCGTTTCTTTGTACAGTCGTTGCAGTAAGCGCGACGCACGAGTGGCTGCGGCTGCTGGCCCCTCAATGGTGAACTGATTGCCACGGTTGTAAATTTCTAACTGAAAGTGCTGGGCGATTTGATGCAGGTGGCCATCGAGATGGCCACACAGATTTGCCAAGCGCAGAGCGTCGTCTGGCTCCAATGAGAACTGAGTAGACGGCGTTTTATGGGCAGTGTGCTCGCTCAAGAGAATCCTCAGGGTTGCTTAATAGGCGCTGTCTGGGTCGATGACTTCACCGCGCAGACTGTTGGCATATGCATCGACAATACGCACCTTAACAAATTTACCAATCAGGCTGTGGTCGGTGCAGTGGAAGTTCACCACGCGATTGTTCTCGGTTCGTCCTTGCAGGTCGCCCAGGTCTTTTTTCGACACACCATTGACCAGAATGACTTCTTCGCGCCCGACCATGCGACGGCTGATCTGTTGGGCGTTTTGCACGATACGACTTTGCAGAATTTGCAGGCGCTGTTTTTTTACCTCTTCCGGCGTGTCGTCGTCCAAGTTAGAAGCTGGGGTACCCGGGCGCTGGCTGTAAATAAAGCTAAACGAGGTATCAAAGCCGATGGTTTCAATCAGCTTCATGGTGTCGGCGAAGTCGTCTTCGCTTTCGCCTGGGAAGCCGATAATGAAGTCGGATGAAATCGAGATGTCTGGGCGCAGCTTGCGCAAACGCTCGATTTTGTCGATGTACAGGTCAACTTCATGGCCGCGCTTCATGGCCGCCAGAATGTTGTTGGAGCCACTTTGCACCGGCAAGTGCAGATGGCTCACCAGCTCGGGCACCTCTGCATACACATCGATCAGGCTGTCGCTGAACTCAACCGGATGAGAGGTGGTGAAGCGGATACGATCGATGCCATCGATGTCTGCGACCTGGGTAATCAGTTCGGCCAAATCGGCGACATCGCCATCTGACGTGTCACCTTGGTAGGCGTTGACGTTTTGTCCGAGCAGGTTCACTTCGCGCACACCTTGCTCAGCCAGGGCTTCCACTTCAGCCAGTACGTCGGCCATCGGCCGACTGACTTCTTCGCCGCGAGTGTAAGGCACCACGCAGAAGGTGCAGTATTTGGAGCAACCTTCCATGACCGAAACAAACGCTGAACTGCCTTCTACCTTGGGCTTAGGAAGGTGGTCAAATTTCTCGATTTCCGGGAAGGTGATGTCCACTACTTGGATGGCATTACTGGCTTTGTTAACCATATCCGGTAGGCGGTGCAGGGTTTGTGGGCCAAACACCATATCGACAAAGGGCGCGCGCTGAATAATGGCATCGCCTTCTTGGCTGGCAACACAGCCGCCGACACCGATTTTCAAATCAGGGTTCCGGCCTTTTAGATGCTTCCAGCGACCCAGTTCATGAAACACCTTCTCTTGCGCTTTTTCACGAATAGAACAGGTGTTGAGCAGGATCACATCCGCTTCTTCCGGATTGTTTGTGATCTCCATGGCATGGCTCTCGCCCAGCATATCCGCCATGCGCGATGAATCGTATTCGTTCATCTGGCAGCCATGGGTCTTAATGTAGAGTTTCTTGCTCACTGTTGTCATAACACCTGTCATCGTGCGTTAGTTCGGTGATTTACGGCGGTACCGTTAAAAAGGCGCGACATTATACGATTGCTGACTAGTTCTTCGCCAGCATTCGCCGTACTTGACCGTTGTTTGTTGACCTCCGGGCCATGGATGGCTTGTCACCGCTCATCAGCCCTGCTATACATCGGGCATGCACTCGTTGCGAGGAGGTCGAATCATCGCGGCCAATCAGGCCAACCCAGCATTCCGACAATGGACAAGGAGCCTGCTCATGACTACAGCGATGCAACCCCTGTTCTGGCGCATCAGCGGACAGACAAACGACTTCGATATGATCAGTTTGTTGATGCCTGACGACGACGGCCAAGTGTCGGCCGAGTTTCCTACCGATGTCACCATTCAGTCACGTCGGCGATCCCCTGACCCCATTGATATACGCTGGTCCGATGACGATAACGACTTGTTCATGACCTTAGTTGATCGGGTGATGGACTTATCGGAAGATTCGGAACTGGTATTGGATCTGACCGATGACGTGGTGCAGGGCATTATCCACTTGGTGGCGCTGGCACGCTTTCGAACACCAAGGCCAGGTGAAGAGCTGGAGGCCGATGAATTCAATACCGAGCGCCAGGAACTGGAGATAGGCGACCTAGTCGCCCTGAATACCAAAAATGGTTTCCCATTAGCCGTGGTGGTCGCTTTGGATTCCATCGATGCCACCTGTATCTTGCTGGACGGCATAGATACCGAGTCTGGTGACACCATTCCCGATCACAGCGTGTTGGTCATGAGCCGGCTGAACGTACTGCCGTCAAACTTTGCCAACTCAGATCAGGGTGACTCGGAAACGCGTCACTGAGCTTATCAGCGACGCCCTGGTCAGTTAGCTGTCTTGCTGCTGACGCTGGCGTTCGCGCTTTTGCGCCAATGCCAGTCCTGCAATCATGTCAAAATAACCCACGTTTGGGCGCTGTGCATGAGTGCTGTGCGGCGCTGCAGGATGAGCTGCAGCAGTTGCGTGCATCGGGGCAGTCTGAGTGGTTGCCATGATAATCCTACCTTGCTTGAGTGAATGTTCATTCTGTTTTTATTGCAGCCCTGACTTATTCGGGCTGTGTGCGATCAGGCTTTGATGCCGTCCCAGCACAGTGTTAATAACTGATCCAGTTCCAACTCCTCGCCCAGCAATGCTGGCTCAGCGTTGTACTTCTTTGACAGTGTGGATAACGCACCGTATACAAAGGTGCTTAATACCTTTTCCGGAAGCATCTTTACTACGTGTTGCTGCTGCCCATCGGTAATGATGCCGTATACCACATCGTGCAACTCGGCACTGGCTTGTTCCATTGTGCCTTCATGAATGGCAGGGCAAGCCGACATTTGTTCCAGCAGTGCGCAATCTCTTGGGTTGGCCCGCATATAGCGATAAAAATTCCCCCAAAACTGAAAAAAGCGCAGCTTGACGCATGCAGCTGCGTCATAAGCTTCGAGACAGTGCGAGGTCAGTCGTCTGACCAACTCCAAGTACAGCTCCTGCACCAGGTCGTCTTTGGTCTCAAAGTAGCGATAGATAGTTCCCGCACCACAGCCAGCTTGGCGGGCAACAGCGGACATCGGACAAGCTTGAAGGCCGTGCTCAGCAATTAGCTCAGCGGTGGCTTCCAGAATACATTGACGTTTATCCATATCTTTAAGTGCGTTGTGACTGAACGTTCATTCTGCTGCAAAGCCGTCATGATGGCAAAGCAAATCGACTGGTTGTAGGAAGATCAGTTTGTTGCACAAGTGGGATAATGCTGGCGACGGTTGGCCATCCAGACCAATGAGAAGGCCAAACTGGCGGAAAACAGCATCATCAGCATCATTGGTCGGGCGCTGTAATCGTGTAGTAGCGTCCAGCACCAACCGAACAACGCACCGATGAGGAACTCGGTAACGCCAATCAGTGCCGTCGCCGAGCCGCTGATGCTGCGAAAGTGCTGCAGTACGATGCTAAAGGCATTGGCAGCAATCAGTCCGAGGGAGCCGACGCTGAACATGATGAGTGGCAAGACCAGCTCGAGCGGTGGTGACGGCAGCAGCCAAGTTACTAACACCAGCAGGGCAGTAGCGCACAACTGCAGCGCAGTGCCTGCCTGCAGCAGCACATGACTGCCAAAACGCGGCAATAGCCAGACATTGAGACGGTTGAGGGTCATCATGACCAAAATGTTGGCGCCAAACAGCCAAGCGAATTGAGACGGCGGCCGCTGGTAGTACTCCAAGTACAAAAACGGAGCGGCGGTGATAAAAACAAACATGGTCGAGAAGGCAAACGCCAATGCCAAAATGTATGGCTGTGACGGTTTGTGGCACAGCACCTGCCAATAGTTCTGCCAAGGCGATTGACGCACGCGTCGCTCGGGTGGATGGCTTTCCGGCAAAGTAGTGGCGACCACCACAATGACAAACAGAGCGTAGATCGCCAGCACGATGAAAATATCACGCCAGTCGCCGAGTGTGACAATCACTGCCCCCAGCGCTGGCGCCAACAGCGGTGCCATCATCATAATCATCGCCACCATGGATAAGGTGCGCGCGATATCATCGCCTTGATAGCGATCGCGTACCACAGCCGGGCTGTTAACGGTGGCCAGACCACCGCCAACCGCTTGAATGGCCCGCCACCACAGTAAGCTGTCGAGGTCGGAAATGTACACCAAACTCACCGAGGCAATGAAATACAACGTGAGCCCCAGCAAGATTACCGGTTTGCGTCCAAACCTGTCCGACATCGGGCCACCCAACAACTGCCCGGCGGCGTAGCCGAGTAAGAAGGTGCTGACGGACAACTCTACTTGGTGGATTTCGCTATTGAGGTCGATGGCCATGGCCGCGACGGCGGGCAAATACATATCGATGGCCAACGGAGCGATGGCGGTCAGTAATGCGAGCAGGAGAGGTAGCGGCATGGTGGCAAGCAAAAACGCGGATGATAGCGCTTATTGCTGCTTCTCACGAGTACGGATGGCCGAACAGGGTGTTGCAGGATGTGCACCAGCGCCTAGCGAGCAGGCGCTGGTGCTGGCAAGTTACACGTTAAAGCGGAAGTGGATCACATCGCCATCTTTAACGATGTAGTCTTTACCTTCTAGGCGCCATTTGCCGGCATCACGGGCACCAGTTTCGCCGTTGTGTGCAATAAAGTCGTCGTAACCGATGACTTCAGCGCGAATAAAACCACGCTCAAAGTCGGTGTGAATGGCCGCTGCTGCACGTGGCGCGGTTGCACCAATTTTAATGGTCCAGGCGCGTACTTCTTTCACCCCGGCGGTGAAGTAGGTTTGCAAGCCCAGCAGCTCGTAGCCAGCGCGAATCACTCGGTCTAAGCCAGCTTCTTCCATACCCATGTCGGCCAGGAACTCGTCTTTGTCTTCGTCGTCTAGCTCGGCAATTTCGGCTTCGATCTTGTTACACACCACCACCACGGAAGCGCCTTCGCTGTCGGCGATTTCACGCACTTTATCGACGTAGGCGTTGCCTTCTAGGCCGTCTTCATCGACGTTGGCAATGTACATGGTGGGCTTGGTGGTGAGTAGGTGGAACTGGCGTGACAGCTTCAGCTCATCATCGCTCATGTCCAGCATGCGCGCAGTTTTACCTTCCTCAAAGTGTGGAATCAGGCGTTCTAGCAGGGCTTTTTGGGCAATGGCGTCTTTATCGCCGCCTTTGGCAACGCGGACTACTCGTTGCAACTGCTTCTCACACGATTCTAGGTCGGCCAGAATCAGCTCGGTATTGATGACATCAATATCGGCGGCTGGGTCAACATGGTTGGCGACGTGAATCACCTGATCGTTTTCAAAGCAACGCACCACGTGGGCGATGGCGTCGGTTTCACGAATGTTGGCCAGGAACTGGTTGCCCAGACCTTCACCTTTGGATGCACCGGCGACCAAGCCTGCAATATCGACAAACTCCATCGCCGTCGGAACCACGCGCTCAGGATTGACGATGGCCGCCAGTTCATCCAGGCGTTTGTCTGGCATGTTCACCACGCCAGCATTGGGTTCAATGGTGCAGAAAGGGAAGTTTTCTGCATCAATGCCTGCTTTCGTCAGTGCGTTAAACAAGGTGGACTTGCCGACGTTGGGCAAACCAACGATGCCACATTTAAAACCCATAGTTGTATCCTGTGTCGAAACTGCGTTACGGCGAAAAAATTGCGGGTATTTTACCCTTTATAGGAGTGAAGTCGATTCATGGCTTTGGCCATATCACCTGTCATGGCGTCGGGAAGTACGCACATGGCTTCTTCAATGGCGTTATCCATGCTTTGTTGCTCCGCTTTACTGGCGCGGCCGAGCACATAACCGGTGACGCGGCTCTTATCGCCAGGGTGGCCGATGCCGATGCGCAGGCGATGAAAATCTTTGTTGTTGCCAAGGCTGGAGATGATGTCGCGCAAGCCATTTTGACCGCCATGGCCGCCGCCTTGTTTGAAGCGGGCAACACCGGGTGGCAGGTCTAGTTCATCGTGAACGACTAATATGTGCTCCGGTTTTAGCTTATAAAAATTGGCCAGTGCCGCGACCGCCTGACCGCTGCGGTTCATAAAGGTGGTGGGCAGCAGCAGAAAACAATCTTGATTGCCAATGCGTCCTTTGCCGCACAAGCCAAAGAATTTTTTATCGGCACTCAACGAAATGCCGTTGGCACGCGCCAGGCGCTCTACCATCCAAGCACCGGCATTATGGCGGGTATGTTCGTATTCGGCGCCAGGGTTGCCGAGGCCAACGATCAGCTGAATAGAGTTTGCCATCAGAGTGTTACCTTTATTTCAGACACAAAAAAGCGGGGACCAGCCCCGCTTTTTATGGGTGAGATGGGGCTTATTCAGCCGCGTCTTCACCTTCTTCTTCAGCTGCACCGCCTTTAGGAGCGATAACAGTTACAACAGAGGTGTCGTGGTCTGCACCGTGTGACAGCGCCAGAGACTCAACACCTTTAGGCAGTTTCAGATCGCTCAAGTGGATAACGGTGCCCACTTCAACGTTTGCCATGTCGATTTCGATGAACTCAGGCAGGTCGCCCGCTGCACAGATGATGTCCAGGTTGGTCAGCTGGTGAGCAATCTTACCGCCGCCCATTTTCACGCCAACACAGCTGTCTTCGTTGATGAAGTGCAGTGGAACGTGTGCTTTGATCTTGGTGGACTTGCTCACGCGCAGGAAGTCAGCGTGCCATACCAGGTCTTTAGCTGGGTGACGTTGCAGGTCTTTCAGGATCACTTGCTCAGACTTGTCACCCACAGTCAGGGTAATGATAGAGCTGTAGAACGCTTCTTCTTCCAAAGCGCGAGCCAGTTCATTGGCTTTCAGAGTGATCGATTGTGGCTTGCGATCGTTGCTGCCGGCTTTGCCGCCGTAAACGATGGCTGGTACGCCGTTTTCGCGACGCAGGCGGCGGCTCGCACCTTTCCCTGAGTCTTCGCGAATTTCTGCATTCAGAGTAAATTCTGACATGGTGTTTTCCTCTAGGTTGAATACAAAACCGCCTGAACTTGCGACCAGTTCAGGCGGTTTCAAAAAGTCTTGCGAGGTCGATCAGCGGAACATAGCGCTGATGGATTCCTCATTGTTGACGCGTCGAATTGACTCAGCCAGCAGTCCTGCGATCGTCAATTGACGAATAACGCCGGTTGCCTTGGCGGCTTCGGACAACGGGATGGTATCGCTGACCACCAGCTCATCCAGTTCGGTATCGGACAGACGCTCAACAGCGGGGCCGGATAGTACAGGATGTGTACAGTAGGCGACAACTTTTTTCGCGCCAAAGTTCTTCAGAGCTTTGGCTGCTTGGCACAAGGTGCCAGCGGTATCGACCATGTCATCAACCAGTACGCAGGTACGATCGTTGACATCACCGATGATGTTCATAACTTCCGACACATTGGCCTTAGGGCGACGTTTGTCGATGATGGCCAGGTCAACGTTCAGTTGCTTCGCAAATGCACGAGCGCGAACGACACCACCAATATCTGGAGAAACGATGGTCATGTTGTCGTAGTTCTGGCGCTCCAGGTCATCCAACAGCACAGGTGAGCCGTAAACGTTATCGACCGGGATGTCGAAGAAACCCTGAATTTGGTCAGCGTGCAGATCCACCGTCAGTACGCGGTCGATGCCAGCGCCTGACATCATGTCGGCAACCGCGCGAGCACTGATAGGTACACGGGCAGAGCGTGGACGACGATCCTGGCGGGCGTAACCAAAATACGGCACAACGGCCGTGATACGACTGGCTGATGCGCGACGTAGTGCGTCAGACAACAGCAGCACTTCCATCAGATTGTCATTGGTAGGGGCGCAGGTAGGTTGCAGAATGAAGACATCCTTACCGCGAACGTTTTCATCCAGCTCGACTGTCGTTTCGCCGTCACTGAATTTGCCAACAGTGGCTTCACCCAGCGGAATATCCAGACGTTCAACGACGAGTTTAGCGAGCTCCGGGTTGGCATTACCGGTAAAGACCATCAACTTAGACACAAGCAGCCTCTTCGATGTAATGAATCAATGATGGAAAGCATAGAAGAAGGTGGCTGGGGTGGCAGGACTCGAACCTGCGAATGACGGGATCAAAACCCGTTGCCTTACCACTTGGCGACACCCCAACTTTTAAGACGGTCCGAATAATACCTTGTGCGTTGGCGAATGGTTAATACCTTTCGCAACAAAGGTCGAATACTCGGCCGGCAGTTGCTTAGAAACCTTGATGGCTTCTAGCTCGGAACTGAAACTTGAGAAGATGCAAGCTCCAGTGCCGGTTAGCTTAGCAGGAGAGAAATTATTTAGCAAATTCAATGCTTTACCTATTTCAGGGTGGAGCATCGAAACAACTGCTTGGCAGTCGTTGTTTCCCTCTCGCCTCAGCGCGGTGCGTATACTAATGGCGGCTGTATTACGTGTCAAACATTTATTTGAAAAAATTTTCCCTGTATTAACATGGACTTGCGGAACCACCACCAAATACCAGGGTTCATCGAGCTCCGGCGTTGGTGTGAGAATTTCGCCCACCCCCTCCGCGAAGGCCGCTTGGCCATGCACAAACACCGGCACGTCGGCGCCCAAGCGTAAACCGATGTCGGCCAGTTGCTCTAACGAGAGGTGCAATTGCCACAATTTGTTCAATGTCAGCAAGGTCGTGGCTGCGTCTGAGCTGCCGCCGCCCAGTCCGCCGCCCATTGGTAATACTTTATGCAGGCGAATATCCGCACCGCAGGGTTTCTCACTCAGCGCTTGCAGAGCCCGAGCTGCACGGATGATGAGGTTGTCTTCAAAATCGACGCCATCAATGGCCGGAGTGAGAGTGATCTCATTGTCGTCGCGTTGGCGAAATTGCAACTCGTCGCCGTAATCCAGAAACTGAAACAGGGTCTGCAGCTCGTGGTAGCCATCGTCGCGACGCCCCAGTATGTGCAACATCAAATTGAGTTTGGCCGGAGCCGGCACAGATAACCAGTCAGCCACGCAGCGTCCACTCCTTGATGGCGAAGATAAATTTATGTTCGTAGCCGCTTACCTTGATGAGTCCGGGCAGCCAGCGCTGCCCGTGGCGGCTATAACGGCTGTAACGAATGCTCCAGCCATGTTGTTGCAACGTTGTCAGTCGGCCCTGGGCATCTTTTTTGATTTTGGCTTCCCCGCCTGGGCTGGGCTGGCCTTGTACCCAATAGCGCACATTGGCTACAGGAAAAGACCAGCCCATGTAGTGCTCTAACAGTTGCTCAGCGGACTCCGCTCGTTGTGGTTGCTGCCAGCCTGGCAGGGTTAACTCAGCAAACGCATCGCTGCCATTCAAGCGCGACGCTCCTTGCCCAAGTGGGCCGGAGATAAACAGATCGTAGGCCGAATCATGCTGCTCCCAGGTGAGATAGCCAGTCACTGTGTCTTGCGGGGTGGTGACCGACAGTTTGCCACGGACTTCCCAACTTAAGCGCTCGGAGGGCGCGGGCTGTGAGGTAAAACTGGCACAGCCGGACAGCAACAGCAGTCCAGCGATAACAAAAGCTTTGATCATTACAGGTCGGCGTCCAATCGCTGCAGGGTTTCTTCAATCAGTGGGCTGTCGGGCGTTTGTTCCAAACCTTGGCGCCATACGTCGCGGGCTTCATTGAGCTCACCGCTGATCCACAACAGTTCTCCCAAATGAGCGGCAATCTCGTGATCTGGCATTAGCTCAAAGGCGCGCTCCAGCAATGGGCGGGCTTTATCCAACTTGCCTTTGCGGAAATACACCCAGCCCAGACTGTCGATGATGGCGGCATTATTGGGCGACAGCTCGATGGCGCGTTGGATTAAGGCGTAGGCTTCTTCCCAGCGCTCGGTTTTATCCGCCAAGGTGTAGCCCAGCGCATTTAAGGCTTCGGCATGGTCTGGTTGGCGTTCAATAATGAAGCGCAGATCACGCTCAAGCAAATCAATGTCGTCGATTTGTCCTGCTAGCATGGCGCGGGTGTAGCGCAAATCCATGTGCTCTGGCTGCAGTTGCAGCGCCTGGCCTAACAGTTCTATGGCGGCAGGAATATCGCCATCTTGAGACAGCAACTCGGCCTCGATGCGCACCAAATCGACGGTCTTTTCTGGCCACAGGGCGCGGCGGTCATCCAAGTAGCGCCTTGCAGCGGTCAATCCTTGCTGTTGTTGGCGAATCTCAGCGGCGCGCAACTGCGCGGGCAAAAACTCACGCCCGTCGGATACCTCGCTGTAGTGCTTAAATGCCAATGCGTCGTTTTGCTCGCTGTGCGCCAGCTTGCCCAGATAAAAGTGCGCTTCATTGGCGTAGCGGCGGCTGTTCAGCAAGCTTTGCAGCAAAATACGCGCTTGTTCTGGGGTGTCCAGCTCGTGTTCCAGCAACGCCAGCGACAAGGTCAGTGCCTCATCGTCAGGGTAGCGCTGGTGTAGGTCGCGAAACGCTGCGCGCGCCTCCTCCATGCGCCGCTGTTCGAGCAGTAGCCGGGCGTAGAGCACGCTCATGGCTTTATTCTCAGCGTGACGCTGTTGCAGCTCCTCTAACCACACCAGCGCTTCTTCGATGCGCTCCAATTGCGCCAACAAGCGGGCTTTTTGCATGCCCGCACTGAGGTAGTCTGGCTGAATCTCCAATGCTGTATTCATGCCCTGCAGTGCTTGATCAAACTGTTGCAGGTGCTGGTGCATGATGGCGACGGCGTAGGTCAGATTGGCGTTGTTGGGATATTGCTGCTGCAGCGTCACGAATTGCTGCAGCAGTTGTCGCTGCTGATCGGGCGGTAATTGGCCACTGTTGGCAGCGAGATAATCAAATTGACTTACGCCCGCCAGTCGCTGTAAATCTTGCAAATGCATCAGTGCCGCCTGATAACGCCCCTGCTGAATGGCGGCTTGTGCGGCAGAATGGTGGGCCGACGGGTCTTCCGGATCGGCTGCCAGCCAGATATCCGTTGCCTCGGCTGCCAGCTCGTCGGCGCCCACATAACTGGCGATGCGGCTGGCGCGCTCGGCAATCTCCGGGTCGCCCGTCTTGCGCGCCTGCAACATATAGTTGTGCAATGACACATCAAAGCGTTGTCGCTGACCGGCGAACTCAGCCACCAACAACGCATATAATGTGTTGGCGGGTATCGGGCGATAGTGGACCGGTTCTGGTTCTACCTGATGTGCCTTTAGTTGTGCAGCGGATGGAGTTGGAGTTGTTTCTTGCTCTGTCGGCGCTGGTGTAAGACTGGCACAGCCGGCCAAGTAGATGGGGGCTGCCAGGGTGGCCATCCAATGGGGCAGGCGACGGTTGGGCAGGGAAAACAATCTGGCCATAAATATCCGCATTCTATGAATAGTGGGTGTATTTAGAGTTAGATGCCGATTCAAGTCAAAGTTTTCGTCGTGGGCTTTGTCGCACGGCTACTTTATAATCGGCGCCTTTTACGTGGGAGCAACCGGCAGCAGTATGGCGATCTGGGCATTGGGCATCAATCACAAGACCGCACCGGTGTCGGTGCGTGAGCGGGTGTCGTTTGACCCTGCGCGCATGCCAGAGGTGCTCCAACAGCTGACATCGTTGGCGCCGATTGCCGAAGCTGTGGTGCTGTCGACCTGCAATCGCACTGAACTTTATTGTAGCGCTGAGTCGCTGCAGTTGGAGGACATTGCGCGTTGGCTGGCTGACTATCATCAGATGTCGGTGGATGAACTGAGTCCGGCTTTGTATTGCCTGCAGCAAGACGACGCCGTGCAGCACACCATGCGCGTCGCCAGCGGTCTAGATTCGTTGGTGCTGGGCGAGCCGCAAATTCTTGGGCAAATGAAATCGGCCTATGCCGTGGCGCAAGAACACGGCAGTGTCGGTGCTGAACTGGGGCGTTTGTTCCGCCAGACATTTTCCATTGCCAAGCGAGTTCGTACCGATACCGCCATTGGTCAAAACCCGGTATCGGTGGCCTTTGCCGCCGTGCGCATGGCGCAACACATCTTTGCGGACATGGGGCGCAGCCACGCGTTGCTGATTGGCGCCGGTGAGACCATCGAATTGGTGGCACGCCACTTGGCCCAAGCCGGGGTGAAACACATCACCGTAGCCAATCGTACCTTGGCGCGCGCGCAGCATTTGGCGGAAGAGTTTCATGCCGATGCGGTGTTGTTGGAAGACATTCCGCAGGTGCTGCCCAATGCTGATATCGTGATTTCTTCCACCGCCAGTCCGTTGCCGATTTTGGGCAAGGGTGCGGTTGAAAAAGCCCTGCGCCAGCGCCGTCATAAGCCGATGTTTATGGTGGACATTGCTGTGCCACGAGACATCGAGGCGGAAGTGGCGGAGTTGGCCGATGTGTACTTGTACACAGTGGACGACTTGCGTGACATCATCGAAGAAAATGTGCGCTCCCGAGAAGACGCTGCGCGCCAGGCCGAAGAGTTGATTCTGGCTGGCGTCGATCATTTCATGCGCGAGCTGAAAACCCTCGATGCTGTCAACACAGTGCGAGACCTGCGTGAACAGGCCGTCGATGTGCAGCAAGACCTGCTCTCCAAAGCGCTGAGTCAGCTGCAAAGTGGTGCGGACCCAGAGCGTGTATTGCGTCAGTTCGCCCACAGCTACACCAATAAAATGTTGCATGCGCCAACAGTGGCGTTGCGTAAGGCCGGCGCTGAAGGCCGGTTGGAAGTTCTGGATTGGACCCGTGAGCTGTATCGGCTAGACCGCCCAATCCCCTCCGTGGAAGACAAATAACATCATGAAAAGCTCCATTATTGCCAAGCTCGAACACCTGCGTGATCGCTATGAAGAGGTCGGCCATTTGCTGTCCGAACCCGAGGCCGCCAGCGACCAGGACCGCTTTCGCAGCTTATCGAAAGAATACGCTGAGCTAGAAACCGTGGCCCAAACCTTCGGTGCTTACGAGCAAGCGCAGGCGGATCTGGAAGAAGCAAAAATCCTGGCCAACGACAGCGACCCAGACATGCGTGCCATGGGCGTCGAAGAGCAACAGGCCGCCGAGCAGGCGCTGGTGGCACTGGAAAAAGACATCGAAATTCTACTGCTGCCGAAAGACCCGGACGACAGTCGCAACGTGATTGTGGAAGTGCGAGCGGGCACGGGTGGCGACGAGGCGGCGATCTTTGCCGGCGATCTCTATCGCATGTACAGCCGCTATGCCGAATTGCGTGGCTGGCGCGTCGAAATCGTCAGTGCCAGCGACGGCGAACACGGTGGCTATAAAGAAATCATTAGCCGTATTTCCGGCACCGACGTGTACTCTCAGTTGAAGTTTGAGTCCGGTGCACACCGGGTACAACGGGTGCCAGAAACGGAAAGCCAGGGGCGTATTCACACCTCGGCTTGTACTGTGGCAGTGATGCCGGAAGTGGGCGAAGAAGAAGAGATCGACATCAACAAAAACGACCTGCGCATCGATACCTTTCGTGCCTCTGGTGCCGGTGGTCAGCACGTTAACAAAACCGATTCTGCCATTCGTTTGACGCACTTACCGACGGGCTTGGTGGTGGAATGTCAGGACGAGCGTTCGCAGCATAAAAACCGTGCCAAGGCCATGGCGTTATTGGCCACTCGGCTGCGTGACGCCCAACTGCAAGCTGCGCAAGCAGAGCAAGCGGCGACTCGTAAAAGCCTGGTGGGCTCGGGTGATCGCTCTGAGCGGATTCGTACCTACAACTATCCACAGGGGCGGGTAACGGATCATCGCATCAACCTGACCTTATATAAGCTGGATGAGATCATGCAGGGCGATTTGAACCCTGTGGTACAGCCGCTGATTCAGGAGCATCAAGCGAACTTGCTGGCTGAGATGGCTGGCAGTCACTGATGCAGATTGAGCAGTGGTTACGCTGGGCCAGTGCTCAGCTGGAGGCATCTGACAGTGCGCGGTTAGACGCCGAGTTGCTACTCGCACATGTGTTAGATAAAGACCGTACCTGGTTGTACACCTGGTCGGATCGCACTCTCAGCAGCAGCCAGCAGGACAGCGCCTCCGAACTGCTGGACCAGCGTATGCAGGGAATACCAGTGGCACATCTGCTGGGCCAGCGTGAATTCTGGTCTTTGCCATTGGCGGTGAACGCCAGCACCTTGATTCCGCGCGGTGACACTGAAACCCTGGTTGAATGGGTACTCGATTTGGCCCTGCCTGCCAACGCTCGGGTGTTGGATCTGGGCACTGGAACAGGCGCTATTGCTCTGGCGCTGGCCAGCGAAAAACCTGGCTGGCACATTGAAGCCGTCGATGCGCAGGCGGATGCCGTGGCGTTGGCGACCAGCAACGCAGAACGCTTGAACTTGCCCGTTAAAGTATACCGCTCTGATTGGTTTACGGCGGTAGAAGGTCGCTTTGATGTGATCGTCAGTAACCCGCCCTATATCGACGCCGACGATGAGCATTTGCAGCAGGACGATGTGCGCTTTGAGCCGCGCTCGGCGTTGGTGGCGGCAAACAATGGACTGGCGGATTTAAACCATATCCAGCGCGCAGCGCCGGCTTACCTCAATGATCACGGCTGGCTGTTGCTGGAACATGGTTGGCAACAAGCCCCGGCGGTGTCTCGGGCGTTAACACAGCAGGGTTTTCAACAGGTAACCACGCGCCGCGATTTAGGTGGACAAGCGCGCATTACTGGCGGCCAATGGTCCGTTAATGCTGCTAACAGGACTGATGAGCAAAGGTACTCTGCAAACACAGAACCTAGGAGCCGACATGAATGATCAGCAGCTGTTGCGCTATGCGCGGCATGTGTTATTGCCACAGGTCGATGTGGAAGGGCAGCAGCAACTGCTGGATGCGCATGTGTTGATCGTTGGTTTGGGCGGCCTGGGCTGCCCGGTGGCGCAGTACCTGGCGGCCAGTGGTGTCGGCCGATTGACCTTGGTTGATCCTGATCGGGTAGAGCTGTCCAATCTGCAACGGCAAATTGCCCACAGCGACGCAACGTTGGGCGAGTACAAGGTGCACTCCGCCGCAAAAGAGCTGGCGCGTATTAACAGCGGTGTGCAGGTATATTGCTGCCCGGTGGCGGTGGATGTTGATTGGCTACAGCAGCAGCTTGAGTCAGTTGATGTGGTGGTCGATTGCAGCGACAATGCCGATGTGCGCTACGCCATCAATGCCGCCTGTTTGCAGCACAAGACCCCGTGGGTGTCAGGTGCGGCGGTGGCGCTGCAAGGTCAGCTGGCGGTGTTTGACCCTCGTATTGATGACTCACCTTGTTATCGCTGTTTGTATCCAAATCTGAGCGATGCCGCTGCTAGTTGTGCTGGCAGTGGCGTTATAGCGCCGCTCGTTGGCGTGATCGGCAGCATGCAGGCGCTGGAAACACTGAAGTTACTGCTGGGGCTGGCCAGCCCGCTGGGGCAGTTGCTCAGCTACGACGCCTTGCAGGCCGATTGGCGTCGATGGCAGCTGAACCAGCAAAAAAACTGTGCTGACTGTGGCTCACTCGACTGATCTCGGGCTCCAACGATAAATCACCCCATCATCAATGCTGAACAACAAGTCGCCGCTGGGGTGTTTTGCCAGTGCGCGAATGCGTTGATCCATGTCTTCTAACCAGCGATGCTCCTTAATAGATCCACCGTCTGCGTGATGGATGGTCAGCTGATTAAGGTGGCGCAGCTTAAGCGCGCCAGCCAGCAAGGTGGTGGTGCGAGAATCCGATTGCCACAGCAACAATGAACCCGGCGCGATTGATGGCGTAAAACTGTGCAGTGGATCGAGCATGTCCGGGTGCTGGCGATAGTCGCCGACGTAGGCCGGATTCCAATATTCCTTTCCTTGCGAGACCAGCGCCCAGCCGTAATTACCGCCTTTGCGAATCAAATTCAGCTCATCGCCGCCTCTGGGCCCATGTTCGATGGCCCACAGTTGTTCATGACGGGCGTCGTACACCATGCCTTGCGGATTGCGATGGCCATAGCTCCAGATTTCATTCAGCGCGGTTGGGTCGTCGACAAAAGGATTGTCCGCCGGAACACGACCATCATGATGTAAACGCAAAATTTTGCCGGCATGGGTATCGAGGCGTTGGCCAGTGTCACGGTCGCCGCGATCACCAATGCTTATAAATAAGTACTTATCGGTCAGAGCGATGCGACTGCCGTAATGGCGATTGCCGTCACCGTGGGATTGGCTGAGCAATAACGTCTCTAATGACTGCAGTTGCAGCTGCTGTGTATCCAGGCGGGCACGCGCCAAAGCTGTAATAGCGCCATCCTGGTGCGGGTGGCTGTAGGTAAAATACAGCCATGGTTTGGGGTCGTCATTGAGGATGGCCATGTCCAATAAACCGCCCTGGCCGGCAGCGTGGATGTCTGGCAAGCCGGCAATGGTTTGGCGCTGAACGCTGGCGAGATTGACCAAGCTCAGGGTTCCTCGTCGCTCGGCAACTAACAGCCGCTGCTGATCGAGTGGCAATAACGACCAGATAATGCTGAAACCGTCGGCCACTGGTACTGGGGCTGTGTTGGCGGCTGAGTTTGGGCTGCTCAAGCTCAGGTAACCCAAGCTCAGATAACAAACGGCAATAGCGATCCAGCGCATGCGTTAACTCTCCGGGTTGGGGGCGAAATTGGCTCCGGCAAAGTCCTGTTGTCGCCACGCCTCGTACACCATGACGGCAACGCAATTGGACAAGTTCATACTGCGGCTATTGGCCAACATCGGCAAGCGCAGCCAATGCTCCTTTGGCAGTTGCTCGCGCACCTCGAGCGGTAGGCCGCGCGTCTCTGGTCCAAACAGCAAGTAGTCGCCCGCTTCGAAGCGCGCTTGCGAATGGCAGGTATGCCCTTTGGTGGTGAGGGCGTAAACGCGCTCGGGTATTTCGCTATTAACAAACGCCTGCCAATCGGCGTGCACTTTTATCTGTGCCCACTCGTGATAGTCCAGTCCAGCTCGACGCAATGCTTTTTCTTCCAAGGAAAAGCCCAGCGGTTCAATCAGATGTAAGCTGCACCCGGTATTGGCACAGAGACGAATGATGTTGCCGGTGTTGGGCGGAATTTCAGGTTCAAACAGCACGATATTGAACATGATGCACGCTACTCATAGACAAAAAACGCAGTGTAACCCCAGCCGCTGCTTACACAAAAAAACACACAGTAACGCTTAGGCTTGATCTGTGTGCCTGACACAATAGTCATGTTCTAGATATAAGACCGATGGTTGTGATCGCTCTGGTCTAAACTATCAGATCAGATGGTTATAAAACTCAGTCAAAATAGGCGCTTCAGCCTGGCTGATCAGAATCGCAAGCAAATTGCAGGTGTTAGGTGATTTGGAAAAAAGGCTGGCGTTGGCCGGGTAAACAGGCACAGTCACAGTATTCTGTGGGCATTGAACTGCACCAACAGCAGGCGTTTGCTGTGTGCTTTGATGGCTCGGCTGTTACACGCTGTTACCGTCCCCAGGACGATGAAACGGGCCTTGATGGTGTCGCACGTTGGCTAAAGCAGCATGGCTTGCAAGGCAGTCGTGTGTATTTGAGTCTCGACCACCAACACTACGAAGTCCACTTGTTGGAAGCCGCAGCGGTGCCAGATGACGAACTAAGCGATGCCATGCGCTTTCGGGTGAAAGACATGCTGGCTAACCCGATCGAAGATATGGTAGTGCAAGCAACGCGGTTGCCTGATGATGCCTATCGTGGCCGCTTGGACATGGCGTTTGTCAGTGCGGTGCGCCGTGACCATCTGCGCAGCTTGGTGGACTGGTGCCAGCAGCAAGAATTGCAACTGTGCAATATTTCCCTATCACAGTTTCACTTACTTAATTTAATGGCCGAGCTGGGTCCTGAGCAAAGCGTTGCGCTGCTGCGTTTAGATGCGCACGACGGGGCTTTGTACGTTTATTACGATGGTGCTTTGTATTTAGAAAGACCTTTGGCCATCGGTTGCAACGACCTGAAACAAATTACCCAAGAAGGCGAGTTTGCCCTAGAAACCGACAGCCAATTGGAGCGTTTATCGCTGGAACTACAGCGCTCGATGGATTTTTACGAAAGTCAGATCGGCATGGGCAGCATTGGTCAAATCTGGATTTTAAAGCCCGACCACGGCGACCTCGACGATACGATGCCGCTATTAGAAACCGCCTTAAATGTGCCGGTGCGACAAATTGTGTTGGACACTCAATTCAACCAAATGGCGGATGATGATGCGGGGCTGTCGGCCTCTTTATTAACGGCGCTTGGGGGTGTCTCGCCGATGCGCACTGATGTTAAACAACACATTAACTTTTATGTTGAGGAGTTCCACCCGCCGACGCTGGCCAAGCCGGTAGCCTACTTATTGGCGTCACTGGCCATCAATGGTGCCCTGCTGCTAGTTATGGGCGTCGTACTGTGGTGGCTGGCAACACAGCAGGTGCAAGAAACCGAGCAATGGCAACTGCAGCGCGAGCAAGTGTCTGAGGAACTGCAGCAACTGCAGGACAGTTTGCCGCCGCTGCAGCAAGACCCAGATTTAGTGGCACAGCAGCAACGTTTGCAGCAACAGCGTATCGGTGCACAAGCGGCTCTGAGTTATTTGACTCGCGGTCAGCTGGAAGAAAGTCAGAGCTTTACGCGAATGCTGCGTGGTCTTGGGCAAGTAGCCAATCAGGGCGTGTGGTTGCAGGGTGTGCGCATTGATGATGGCGGAGAATCATTGGCGCTGCGCGGTTATTTACAACGGCCACAGCAATTATCCAGTTACGTCGAAGCGTTACTGCAACAGCCCGGCTATCGCGGGCGAGCATTCAGACACATTCAAATAGAAGAAGTGGAAGATCAGTCCTGGTTACAGTTTGAGCTGGCCAGCGAGCATGCCGCAGATCAGCGCGCTACAGATCAAGGGGAAGACTCATAATGTGGTGGCAACACCCGCAGGCCGAGCGGGCGATCAGTGGCTATTTGGCGTTATCGGCGCGCGAGCGTTTGTTGGTGCAAATCACCCTGCATACGGCGCTGATTTTATTGCTGATATGGCTGTGGATTGAACCGTCTTGGCAACGCCTACAGCAAGCAGAGCAGGAGCAACAGCAGTTGCAGGCAGAAACCTTACAGCTCAGTGAGCAGCTTGACGAGCTGCAACATCAGCCACGACAAGACCCCAACGCCGAACTGCGCAGCGCCATCGAATCACAGCAAGACTCGCTGCAGCAATTGCGACAGCGCATTGAGCAACTGACCGATGCACTGGTCAGCCCGCAGCAGATGGTGGCGGTGTTGCGTGAGCTGCTGCAAGCCGACAGCCGGCTGCAGTTGGTGTCACTGAGCAACAGTACACAAGAGCGGGTTGAGCTGGGACAGGATTATCAAGACGTGCATCTCTATCGCCATGGCTTACAGCTGACGCTGAAGGCCACCTATCCGGGGCTGGTGGATTACCTCGAGCAGTTGGATCAATCACCGTGGCGATTGTACTGGCAACTGCTGGATTACGAGGTCAGCGACTATCCGCGCGGGCAGGTGACGCTAAAAGTCTACACTTTGAGTACTGAGCGGGAGGTCATTGGTGGCTAACTCCATCCAGTTACTAACGGTGCTGCTTCTCGGCATCAGCAGTATCAGTTGGGCAGCAGACCCAACACGACCGCCGCAGTGGAGCCCGAGCAGTGCGCCCAGCGCGGTGGTGGAACCATTGCAATTGCAACAAATTATCTGGCGGGAGGACGTGCCCGTCGCCGTCATCAATCAGCAGGTGGTCACGTCTGGGCAACAGATCGACGGCGCACTGCTAGAGCGCATTGGTCGCAACTATGTAGTGGTTCGCCAAGGCGGACAGCAGCGTCGTTTGGAGTTGCTGACATCGACAAAAACGAAGGTGCAGTAAGGCATGACAGGCAAGGGGAATAGACTATTGAACGCATGGCCCATGGTAATGCTAAGCAGCATATTGGCAGGTTGTGCGATGCAGCCGCTGGAGCCGCAGCCCGATGAGGCTCCAGCGCCGACGCCACTGCTAACGCTGCCGGCAGCAGTGCCCAGTGCACCGAGCGAACCCGTACTGTTGCAACAATTATTGCCGCCGGTGCAGGCGCTGGCAGACACCACGCCGCGTTTTGACGTGCTGGCAGATCGTACGCCGGCAGCGGCCTTTTTTAACAGCTTGGTTGAGGGCAGCGGTCAAAACCTGATTATTCACCCAGATGTCAGCGGTGAAATCAGTCTGAATCTCAACAATGTCACGCTGCAGCAAACGCTGGAAGCCGTGCGCGATGTTTACGGCTATCAGTTCGACCAGGGAACCTACGGCATTCGTATTTCACCGCCGCAGCGGCAAACCAGAATCTTTGCGCTCAATTATTTAAATGTGCAGCGCGCTGGCCGCTCTGGTATGAGTGTTAGCAGTGGCCAAGTGACCTCGACCGATACCAGTGACGACGATGATGACAGCTCTACTACCTCAACTCGCACGGCAACCGTTAACAGCACGCAAGTCGAAACACAAAGTGGCAGTGATTTCTGGCTGAATTTGCAAAACACCTTGCAGCTGTTGGTGGCGCCAGAGCCAGATGCGCAAGTGGTGGTGGACGCCCAAGCGGGAATGGTCATCGCCAATGCCATGCCGACCACTCTGGCCAGCGTTGAACATTATTTGGAAAAGGCTGAACTAAGTGTGCGTCGTCAGGTGCTGATCGAAGCCAAGGTGGTGGAAGTCACACTGAATGATGGTTTTCAATCGGGCATTAATTGGTCGACCCTGGCCGCGCAAGGCAACAGTGACTCTTGGGCCGGTTCATTAAGTTCGGCGGCACTGTCCAATCCGGATTTTATTGAGGGGATATTTTCTCTGAATTTGGACGTGGGTGACTTTAGCGGCACCTTGCAGCTGTTGCAGACACAAGGTGACGTCAATGTCCTGTCGAGCCCACGCATTGCCACGGTGAATAATCAAAAGGCGGTGATTAAAGTCGGCTCGGATGAATACTTCGTCACCGGCGTGACCAATTCGACCACCACCACCACCACTGGCAACACCGAAACACCAGAAATTGAACTGACGCCGTTTTTCTCCGGTGTTGCGCTGGATGTCACACCGCAAATTGGTGAAAACGAAGAAATCATTTTACACGTGCATCCGACCATCACCGAGGTGGAAGAGCGCACCAAAATCGTCGAGCTGAGTCAGGATCAATTTAAATTGCCATTGGCCTACAGCACCGTACGTGAAACCGACTCTATTATTCGTGCGCAGTCTGGGCAAGTGGTAATTATTGGTGGACTGATGCAGAACCGCGAAGTCAGCACTGAGGCCAGCGTACCGCTATTGGGTGATATTCCAGTACTGGGTTGGTTATTCCGCCAGACACGCACACAAATGCGTCAAAGTGAGTTGGTCATTCTGTTGCAACCACGCATCGTCGGCGGTGCGATCAGCAATGAGCAGGTGGAATACTTGAATCGTCGTTATTCGGGCATGATGTTGCCGGAGGGCTGATGACGGCACTAGCGCATTTAAATCAGTCGTGTCAGCAGCATTTTGGTTTGCAGCAAGCGCCTTTTACTCTGACGCCAAACACAGATTTTTATGTTGATCTGCCAGCGCAGCGTCAGGCGTATGAGCTGGTGCAATATGCGTTGGCTTCCGGCGAAGGTTTTGTCAAAGTCACCGGCGAAGTCGGCACTGGAAAAACTCTATTGTGCCGACGTTTGCTCAACGAGCTGCACCAGCATGGCAGTGTGACTTTGTATTTACCCAATCCGCACTTGAGCGCCGATGCGTTATGGTTTGCGCTGGCTGCAGAGCTGGAGCTGGCGGTTGCTCATATGTCGTTGCCAGCGGTGCAACAAGCGTTGCAACAGCGCTTGCTGCAACTGGCGCAACAGCGCAAACAAGTGGTGCTATTGGTGGACGAAGCGCAAAGCATGCCAGTAGAAACGCTTGAAGCGCTGCGTCTGGTATCAAATCTGGAAACCGAGCAGCAAAAGCTGCTGCAAATCGTATTATTTGGCCAGCCCGAGTTAGATCATTTATTACAGCAACCGCAATTGCGTCAGCTATTACAGCGCATTACCTCCAGCGCCAATTTAAGCCCATTAACCTCCTCCGATATGTTGGCGGATTACATCCAACAACGTATGTCGCTGGCGGGTTATCGCGGCATGCAATTATTTGCTCGTGATGCCGTGGAGCATTTATGGCGTGCCAGCGGAGGTGTGCCCAGATTGGTAAATATTTTAGCGGCGAAATCACTGCTGGCCGGTTATGGCCAAGGCGTGGATAAAATCGAGCGCCACCATGTTGCTTTAGCGGCGGCCGATACCGAAGCGGCCACTTTAGCCACCCTAGTGCCTTGGTGGTGGGCAGTGGTGGTGTTACTGGCTTGTGTGGTGGTGTTATGAGTTTGGTCCATCAAGTGCTGCGTGACATCGACCAACGCAATGAATCCGCCGATGCCATCCCTGCAGGTTTAGTGGCGGAGAAAAAAGCATCAGCAATGCCTAATTCCGCTGTTTGGTTGGCGCTAGTGATTGTGGCTATGGCTGCTGCACTTGTCTGGGCACTGATGAGCGTCACCGCTGATGCTCCTTCGGTCAATATCGTGACGGTGGAGCCAGATGGTCTGTCAGTCAGCTCTGCAAATATGCAAAGCAGTGCTTCAATGCGTCTTGCGGCGGCTGACAGCGATTTAGAAGAATTAAAGGCAGATAATACAAACACCACGGCGTTGCAGCCTGAGCGACCTCGCGCAATGGTCGAGCGTATCGGTAGCGCAGGCGGCAGTAGTGAGAACGTCGGCAGTGAGAATGTCGACAGCAAGCATGTAGGCAGCGAGCCTGACGTTATTGAAAGCAAAGTTGCTAACAGTGGAACTGCTGCAAGCGAAATTTCTGAAGGCGATGCTGCTACATTGGGCGCTACCAAGGCAGGTATTAATAATGCCAATGCCTCTGAGGCCACGGATGCTCAGCCGGTTGCCGCTGTAGCAACTGTGACTACGCCCGCCACAGGGCCGCAAATCGTAGAAAACGACAATCGTATTTCATCTGAGGAGGAACCCTCTGTAGACGGAACGCCTTCGGCCAAAGTCGCCGTAACGTTTGAGCCTGCAGTAGTGTCAGAGCCTGCTGTAGTCGCCGCGCCTGTGGTTCGCCTAGCGAGTACCACTGAGCAGGCGAGCGATGCCACCGATGTTAATGCACTCAGTGCAGAAAATAACTCCGAAACGGAACGTGTCACCGCCGGCCCAATCACGCGCCGGCAACTACCAGGTCAGCAAGCGTTTCAACAGGCATTGGCAGCAATGCAACAACAACAATGGTCACAAGCGCAGCAACTGCTGGCGCCTTTGCTGGAGATATCTGCACCACAGCCAGCCAAGCAGCGTTACCGAACGGCCTACTTACGCACTTTGATTGAACAGCAATTATGGCCGCAGGCCACAGCATTCTATCGCGCGCATCAGCAGCGGCGAGATTTACAATGGCTGGCCGTGGCAGCGCCTGGGCTACACATGGCGGGCGAATACGCGCTGGCAGCGCCGGCGTATCAACAGCTCATGCAACTGCAACCCGATCAAGCCAGCTGGCCGCTGGCACTGTTATGGCTGTATCGACAAATGGACAATACTCAGGCCGCTAGAGCCTTGCTGCCAACACTGGCGCGCTACTCTGGGCTAAGTGCGCAACAACGACTGTGGCTGCAACAACAGGCTCGGGAATTAACACTATGAATACCACAGCTCCGAAAAAACGTGTACGGGTTGGTGACTTGCTGCTCGAAAAGCAACTCATTACTCAAGAACAGCTATTAACGGCGCTGGCTGAGCAAAAGAAAACCGGCAAAAAACTCGGCCGCGCTTTGGCCGACTTAGGTTTTGTGAGTGAAGATCAGCTACTGCAAACATTAGCGGATTATTTTGCTTATCCGTTTGTCGATTTGATGCGCTTTCGGTTAAACAACGAGTTGATTCAATCGCTGCCGGAATCTCAGGCGCGGCGTTACCGCTGTTTGGTGTTGGCAGAAGAAAAAGACGGCGTGTTGGTCGGGATGTCGGACCCAACCGACTTAATGGTCATCGACGATCTGCAACGTATTTTAAAGCGCACTGTGTATCCGGCGTTTGTGCGTGAGCAAGAATTACTGTCGGTATTGGATACCAGTTATCGTCGCCAGGAGCAAATGGCCAGCATTGCTGGGGAGTTAGAAGGCGAGCTGACCAGCAGTGACTTTGATGTGCAAGCGCTGGGCAGTGGCCCAGACACCAGCGATGCTCCCGTGGTGCGGCTATTACAAAGTCTGTTTGAAGATGCGGTGCAAATAAAAGCCTCCGACGTACATATCGAGCCAGAAGAAACGTTGCTGCGTATTCGTCTGCGTGTAGACGGTGAGTTGCAAGAGCAGGTGATGAAAGAAAAGCGCGTCGCTTCGGCGCTGGTATCGCGTCTTAAAATTATGTCGGGCTTGGATATTTCAGAAAAACGCCTGCCACAAGACGGCCGCTTTAATATCCGTGTTAAAAACCGCAATATCGATGTGCGTTTGTCCACTATGCCGGTGCAGTTTGGTGAATCTGTGGTGATGCGGTTACTGGATCAAAGTGCCGGTATTTTAGAGATGACAGCGCTGGGCATGCCGGCCAGTATTCAACGTCATTTTGAGCACCTGATTACCCGACCGCATGGTTTGATTTTGGTCACCGGCCCCACCGGGAGCGGTAAAACCACCACCTTGTACGCGGCACTCACGCGTCTAAATCAGCCGCAGAAGAAAATCATTACTGCCGAAGATCCGATTGAATATCGTTTGCCGCGCATTAACCAGGTGCAAATCAATACTCGCGTCGGTTTAGATTTTGCGACGGTATTGCGCTCAGCGTTGCGTCAGGACCCCGACATTGTTCTGGTCGGTGAGATGCGTGACCATGAAACCGCAGAAATCGGCCTACGCGCCTCCATGACGGGCCACATGGTGCTGTCGACATTGCACACCAACGACGCCATTTCTGCCGCGGACCGTTTACTCGATATGGGGCTGGATCATTATTTAGTCGCGTCGTCACTGCGCGCGGTATTGGCGCAGCGACTGGTGAAGCGTTTATGCCCCAATTGCCAGCAACCCCACACCAGCAGTGAGCAGGAAAAAGCCTGGTTGACCGGCCTAGATAGCAGTGCCGTCGATCATCCGTTTATTGAAGGGCGTGGTTGTCACCAGTGCCACAATACCGGTTACCAAGGGCGCATTGGTATTTACGAACTGTTGGAAATGACGCCGGAATTAATTTCCGCTTTGCGGCGTAAAGACAGCCAGGGCTTTGCCGATGCTGCGCAAAAAGCCCCGAATTTCCGCTCGCTGACTCACTGTGCGCTGGATTATGCCCGCCAAGGCATTACCTCGTTGGATGAAGTCTTCCGTGTGGCGGCGACGTTGGACGACTGAGCATGGATTTTCGATACCAGGGACGCGATGCCAGCGGCAATAAAGTAGAAGGCAATCTCGAAGCGGCCAGTGAAACTGTGGCCCTCAATACGCTGGTGGATCGCGGTGTGACAGTGACTGCTCTGCAAGAACAAGCGGCACCAAAAGAAGAGCAAACCACGTCCATATCCTGGTGGCAGCCGCGCTTGCGGATTGATGAGCTGATTTTATTTACTCGCCAGTTGTACGCCTTAACCAAAGCCGGCATTCCAATCATTCGTGCGTTAAACGGCTTGGCCGAGTCATCGCACAACCCGCTGCTGCAGCGCATATTGCGTGACGTGAATCAGTCTTTGGTATCTGGCAGTGAATTGTCCACTGCGTTTCGGCGCCACCCTGACGTGTTTTCACCCATTTATATCAACCTTATTCAAGTAGGCGAAAACACCGGGCAACTGGACGATGCCTTGCTGCGTTTGGTTGAGCACTTGGAGTTGGAGCGCGAAACGCGTAAGCGCATGAAGTCGGCACTGCGTTATCCGATTATGGTGATCAGTGCCATCAGCATTGCCATGGTGGTCATCAACTTATTTGTGATTCCCGCGTTTGCCAACGTGTTCGCCAAATTAGGCGCTGATTTGCCGCTGGCGACACGCATTTTAATGGGTACTTCGGGTTTTTTTGTTGCTTACTGGCCACACATGCTGGCCTTGCTGGTCGTCGGTTTGGGCGGGCTGCGTGTGTATGTGCGCACCGACGACGGCGCCATTTGGTGGGACAAAACTCGGTTACGTGTGCCGCTGATCGGCAGCATTTTTGAGCGCATTGCACTGGGACGCTTTTCGCGCTCTTTCGCCATGATGATGGGCGCTGGTGTGCCTATTTTGCAATGCATGAGCGTGGTGGCTGATAGCGTTGGCAATCGCTACATTGCGGTGGCCATTCGTGGCATGCGAGCGGGTATTGAACGCGGTGAACGGCTCACCAGCACGGCAGCGTCGACGGGTATGTTTACCCCGCTGGTGTTGCAAATGCTGGCAGTGGGAGAAGAAACCGGTGCCATCGAACGTTTGCTGAACGAAGTAGCGGACTTCTACGAGCAGGAAGTGGACTACGAACTGAAGCGTTTGGCCGACGCCATTGAACCCATCTTGTTGGTGTTTCTCGGCGCCATGGTGTTGGTGCTAGCGTTGGGTGTGTTTTTGCCGATTTGGGACTTGGCGGGTGCGGCCATGGGGCGCGGCTAAGCATGCAGGGCAGCAGGCTTGATGGTGGTCAACATGGCGCTGATGGTAAGCGCTATGCTGTTTATCAGCAGCGTGCGTACAGCCAGTTTCAGTTGGTGTTGGGCATTACGGTGTTGGCGCTGGTGTTAGCGTTTTTGCTACCCAGAAGTGTCGCCTTCTTAGAAGAGGCACAACGTTTGCAGGTAATGGCTACAGCGAGTCGTTTTCGCGCCGCAATTTTGACGCTTAGGGCCAGCTGGTGGAGCAATGCACAGCGCCCTGTCTGGCTGGAATTGCCGTTGGTCAGTGGTGATAGTGCAGAGCTGATGTGGTCTGATAGACTTAGACCAAATACGTCAGTCGATGTTGCAAAGGGCCAACAAACTGCTGCCGACGATTGGCCCAAAACGTCAAAATTGGACGCAGTGCGTATGTCAGCCTCAGGCTGGCCGCTGGATTGGCAAGCATTGGCCGACCTACAGCAGCGCCAACGGCCAGCTGGTACTGGGCGAGCTGAATTACAGCCGGATGCGACCCATACCGCAGGTTGCCAACGTTTGTGGCTGGGGGTAGCGGTCGATCAGCTGAACAGTGACAGCTGGTTGGCCAACGTGGGTTTACTGAGTGCGCTGCGACTGCAGCAGGTGGTTGCCGACGGGAATGGCTGTTTGTATTTATTGGCGGTAGATGCGATGCCAGAGTTGGCCGTACAGTCCGTCACAGCCGAAGCGAAGGAGGCTTGGCTGTCACAAGCTGGGAAGCAAGGTTTGATTCACTACAGCGTCCAACAAGGGCGTATTACATGGCAATTCCGATAACATAGGAGTCGGACTATATGAAAAAGCAAGCAGGTTTTACTTTGATCGAACTGATCATGGTGATTGTGATTCTCGGTGTGTTGTCCGCCTTCGCATTGCCGCGTTTTGCGGATTTGGGCGCTGAAGCGCGTGAGGCTAGTCTCGATGGTGCCTTTGGTGCAGTGCGCTCAGCAGCAGGCATTGTGCATGCGCAGTTCCTAGCTGAGGGGGACAATCCAGCAAACGTTACGCTTGAAGGCGCTACTATTGGTATTACCAATGGTTACCCTTCTTTTGCGGACATTGATGAGGCAGCTGGCATCGATGCTGTTGATTTCACGATTACTGCTGGTACTGGTACAACTCCAACGACAATCAGCCCTGTTGGGGCTGTGTCGGCTGCTGATTGCCAAGTGCAGTACACTCCACCTGCGGCGGCAAACCAAGTGCCAACCATTGCAATTGTTAAAACCAACTGTAATTAATTTGGCGTGAAACACACACAAGGCTTTACTCTGGTCGAGCTTACGCTAACGATTATTTTAATCGGTATTTTAAGCGTCTCGGCCAGTGCCTTGTTTTTTAACCCGTCAGCGCTGTCGGCGCTGGCGGTGCGCGATCAGCTGTTGTCTGCATTAAATCAGGCGCAGCTGACGGCGTTATCCAACGGCCAGCCAGTGCAATTGCAACTGACTCAAACGGCCAACAACTGGCAGCTGGTGCTGACTTTGGCACCTGGCACGCCGCAAGCGCTGGAGGTGCAACGTCAAACTTATGACCGCGAGCAAGCCAGCCTTGCCATTAACGGCGCCGCACTCGCCAATGGCGGTAGCTGGAGCCAAACGTTTTCCGCTCAAGGCGCTCTGGCTGCATCGCAGCAGCTGGTACTGTCGTCTGGGCCGACACATGCATTGTGTGTATCCGCCGCAGGTTATGCCTACACAGGCACCTGTCAGCCTTAGTCGGGTGGCGGCATGTTAGCGAGCAAAATACAGCGTGGCGTGACCTTGGTCGAATTGGTGATCACCATTGTTATCATCAGCATCGCGCTGGTCGCCAGTATTGCTAGCTTTTCCGTGATAACCGGCCGCAGTGCCAACGCCATGGTGCAAAGTCGTGCGTTGGAGTTGGGGCAGCTGTATTTGGACGAAATATTGGCTCGCCGTTTTGACGAAGGCAGCGATCCAACCGGCATTCCGCCATATACCGGCGCTTGTCGTATCACCGACGATGGCGAAAGTCGCGGTCAGTTCGACGATGTGGATGATTTTCACAACCTCAACGATGACCCACCCGCTTTAATCGATTTACCCGCAGATACCGATTACAACGGCTATGTCGTGGACGTTCGCGTCAGCTGCGACTCTGGTGTAGGTAGCAACGGCGACGCCAAACTAATTACCGTCACCGTAACGGCGCCCAACGGCAGTCAGAGTCGCTTCAGTGTGTATCGGGGGAACTTCTGATGCGCCGCGGTTTTACCTTGGTCGAGTTTGTGATTGTGATCGTGATTCTGGGCATCGTTGCCGGTATCAGCGTCACTATTATTCGCCAATCCACACAAAGTCTGATCGACAACGGCGCCCGCCAGCGCTTGGCTGCGAATGCGGCACTGATTAACCAGCAAATTAGCCGCTCACTGCGCGACGCATTACCTGGCAGCGCGCGCGTATTCTCCGGCGGTCGTTGCATTGAGTTTATGCCGGTGTTGGCGGCCAGTCGTTACACCGACTTACCCGTCAGTACGGCGGTCACGCAATTTACGGCCTTGTCTTACGGTGCTGCGCAAACGGGTCGCATTGCGGTGTATCCACTGCCTGGCGGCAACTTATACAGTTTGAATAACCCAGGTCCACTGACAGCAGGCAACGCCACCGTGCCAGGCGGCAACAGTGTTGTGGTTACGCTGGCGGCGGCTCATACCTTCCCGGTGGACTCGCCCAGTCGCCGTTTTTTTGTGGTGGCGCCGCCTGAAACACTGTGCCAGCAAAACGGCTTTTTATTTCATTATCAAAATTACGGTACGCTAGCCACCACGGCGGGCGTATTGGCTGCTTTACCAACCAATGAGGCTGGGGGGCGGCGCGTTGTTGGCGCCGGCATGATTGCCAATTCACTAACGTTTCGCATTGTGCCTCCGACATTGCAACGCAATGGCATAACGACATTTGCTTATCAACTGCAGGACGCTGCCAATCAGAACACATTGGATGTGGTGCAGGAGGTGCAATATCGCAATGTGCCGTAACGCATTCACACACCAGCGCGGGGTAGGATTACCCTTGGCCATTTTTGTGATTACCGCCTTGGCGTTAATCATTACTGCCATGGCGCAATTGCAGTCCAGCTCCAGTGCGACCGTCGCGCTGCAGGTTAACTCGCAACGTGCCTTTTACGCGGCAGAGTCGGGGGCACAGATAGCGATGAATGTATTGTTCCCGCCAGATGGCAGTGCGGCACGGGCTTGTACCACGTCACCATTTTACAGCCAGACGTTTACCGCCACCGGGCTGGCGGGCTGTCAAGCCAACGTCGAATGCAACTCAGTCACCGACGGCGTCATTACCGTATTTACGCTGCAGTCTACTGGCCGCTGTGGCAATGGTGCTGATCAGGCGCAACGAACCATCGAGGTACGAGCACAATGAGGGTCCTGCTGGCTTGGTGCTTGTTGATGTTGTCGTTCTCTGGCGTTGCAGCGCCAGGCGATATTATTTTTAGTGACGATTTTGAAAGCGGCAGTTTATCGCCCAATTGGAGCACCTCGGATGCTTTTGCCGCTGGCATTAATGACGATACCTCCAACTCCGGCAGTGAAAGCTTGTTTTTGCGCTGGCGGGCGGTCAGCGTACGCACATTGGCACTGGATTTAAATGTACCCGAAGCAGAGCTGAGTTTTTGGTGGCGCCGTGGTTCCAACTCATTTAACAATCGCCCGGAAGGCAGCGAAGATCTATTTGTTGAATACCTGACTGCTGCAAATACATGGGTTCAACTGGATCAGTTCTCTGGTGGTGGGCAGCAAGGCCAATCGGCAACAGAGACTTATACCCTGCCGGCAGATGCGTTGTTTTTAGGCGGCGCCATTCGATTTCGTTTCGCTGGCGGTGACGGCCCAGACTTCGATTATTGGCATGTTGATGATGTGGTCATCACTGAAACCGGCACACCCATTTCGGCGTATTGCAGCGAAGCTGGGGTGATTTTTTGTGATGAATTTGAGCGCGCGTTATTGGGCACGGATTGGAGCGTCAGCGGTAGCGGCAATGTGCTGATCACGGGCGCTACCTCCAACAGCGGTACAGCCTCGATGAGTACCTTTGGTGGACGACCAGAATCTACGTTACGAACTTTGGACTTAAGCAGCTACGCCAGTGTCACGTTGGATTTTTGGTGGGCGCGCGGCGATGACGACTGGACGCCCAGTGAAGACCCCGACAACAACGAAGACCTAGTGGTGGAATATCGCACCGGCTTTGGCAGCTGGGTGGAGCTGGATCGCTTAACCGGCAATGGCCAGCCTGGTTTTAGCGAAAGCCTGCAGTTCACTTTGCCAGCCGATGCGCTGGCGGCCAACTTTCAATTACGCTTTCGCCAAACCAATGGCAACAACGGGCCGTATGACTATTTCCATATCGATGACGTGCGCTTGATTGCTGGCCAAGCACTGCAGTGTTTTTTTGATGACTTTAACCGTGGCAACTTAGGTGCCGACTGGGTCACTTCGGCAGTATCGGGTGGCTTTGCTCCACGTATTGTGAACAGTCGACTGCGCTTAACTCAGGATACCAACAACCAGTCGGTAGCCGCTTCACTACAGCGTTTATTTCCCGCTGACAATAATATTGTCACCATCGAATATGACCATTATGCCTGGTCGACACAGGGTGGATCGGGTGCCGATGGTATTGCGGTGGTTTTTTCAGACGCCGCTGTTACTCCGCAGGCCGGTGGATTTGGTGGCTCATTGGGATACGCTCAGCTGACAGGCACCAATGCCGGTTTTGCTGGCGGTTGGGTCGGCATTGGTATTGATGAATACGGTAACTTCGCTAACCCCACAGAAGGGCGCCAGGGCGGCATTGGTCGTACCGCCGACAGCGTGACGTTACGTGGCAGTGGTTCTGGCCAAAGTGGTTATCGCTTTATCGATAATAGCGGCGGTTTAAATCCAGGCATCGATCAACGCAATGCTCCTGCCAATGTCGGCGGGCCGAATCATCGTTATCGTTTTGTGATTGACGCCCGTACGGCAGGGCAAACCTGGGTGACGGTGCAGCGCAATACCGGTACAGGTTTTAATAATATTATTGGCCCAGTAGATGTGGAAACTCAGGCAGGCCAAGCTGCTATTCCCCAGAATTTGCTGTTGTCATTTACCGGCTCGACCGGTGGCTCTCGCAATGTGCACGAAATTGATAATTTGGAAGTGTGTGCCAGTGATTTGGAGCCAATAGGAGCGCTGGTACATCACTTTGAATTTTATTATTCCGGCAATGGCCTGACCTGTACCCCCAAAGACAAAATTCTGATTCGTGCTTGTGCTAATGCTGATTGCAGCACGTTATTCACCGACCCGGTGGAAGTGACCTTAAGCCCCAGTGGTTGGGGCAGGGGTAATCCTCTTACCTTCAGCGATACCTTTACCATCACAAATGGGGAGGCAGAGGTGAGTCTGGCTGTGACAACAGCCACTACGGTGGATTTAGAAGTCATTAGCTCTGACCCAACCACCCAAGCCTTTACTCAGAACTTATGCAGCATTAATGGCGGTGCCTTGAGCACCGATTGTTCGCTGTCGTTTTTAGATTCAGGCCTGCTGGTCACTGTGCCCAATATGACGGCCAATGTGCCGGTGACAGCCACCATTGCTGCGGTTGAAACAGCCACGGATACCAAGGAATGCGACCCTGCGTTTGGGAACGTCGATAAAACCGTGGCGCTCTGGTCGGGTTATGTGAACCCGAACATCGGTACCTTGCCGGTTCAGCTGGAAGATGGCTCTGTTTTTAGCGATATTAGCGACAGTGAAACAGCGCCTACCAACGTTACCTTAAGCTTTGATAGCACTGGCGAGGCGCAAATCTCTCTGAATTATCAGGATGCGGGCTTGATGAACTTATCGGCACGTTATACCGGCAGCGGCGACGATGCTGGCTTGGTAATGAATGGCAGCGATCAATTTGTCAGTGTGCCGGCAGGTTTTTGCATTACTACTGGTGATAGTTGTCCTGCCGCGGATAGCAGCTGCCCGGTGTCTGTGAGTGCTGGTGAGAACTTTCCGGTAACCATTACTCCCGTGGCCAATAATGGCAGTAATTACTGTGGTGACATAAATACCCCCCTATTGTTACTGAAAACTTCGCGTCTTCTATGACACTCAGTCACTCTTTAATTGCCCCCAGTGGCGGAGCGCCTGGCACTTTATCGCCCGTTGATTACAGCCATAGTAGTGACGGAGCGCTGACACTAAATGATGTGAGCATTTCGGAGGTGGGCGTTTTTCAATTAGATACCGCCATTACTGGCGGCAATTATTTAGGCGTGGATGTGTCACCCGGCAGCAGCTTAGAGCCAGGCGTCACCAGCTTGCCTTTTGGCCGACAAGTACCATATCGCTTTGAGGCCACGGTTACGCCAGGTGAGCTGGCGCCGACTTGTGGAAATTTTAGTTACATTGGTGAGTCACTGTCTTGGTTAACGCCGCCCAGCATTGGTCTAACTGCAGTAAATGCCCAGGGCGATACCACAGTCAATTATTCGTTTACGGGTTTTAATAGGCTGGGTGTGGATAATTTTGAACCTGAAACCATCGGCAGCGATAACTCCAACTTGGGTACCGATGGTAATACCTTAGCGGTCAGTGAGACATTTAATGCAGGCACGTTATCGGATATTGGCAGCCTGCCATCTGGGGAGCTGGAGTATGTGTTTTCTAATACTGATGCCCTGAGCTACAACAAAAGCCTGTTAGCCAGAGTCGCCCCTTTTAACCCCGATCTGACGATTACTCTAGACGACTTTCAAGACGATGACGGCGTTGGTCATACACGGCCGACCTCGGATTTAACCTTTAATCCACAAGCCAATTTTGACATGCGCTATGGCCGTTTGTGGCTGGAAGATACCTATGGCCCAGAAACGCAAGACTTGGCGATGCCAATGCGCACCGAGTTCTTCAGCGCTGCTGGGCGCTTTGAGCAAAATACCGATGACAGCTGCACGGTGTTTGCCTCAACGTCAGCCGCTTTGGCGCCAGCGGGCTTTACCAGTTTGCAAAACAGCGCCGGCACCTTAGCGGCGGGGCGCGATGCCAGGGCGTTTGTTTTAGACGCTTCGGCGCCGAACCAAGGCAGTGTCGATGTCAGCTACGATGCGGCGACGGTATTGCCCTGGCTGCAAGATGACTATGATGGCGATGGCAGTTTGGACAACCCAACCGGTACGGCCACGTTTGGTATTTATCGTGGCCATGACCGGGTTATTTACTGGCGCGAGCTGCCGTAAATTATTCGTCGTGCTCTTCGTCGTCGCTGGAGGAATGATCCATATCCAGCTCTTTGATTTTGCGGGTGAGGGTATTTCTGCCCCAGCCTAATAAATTGGCGGCATCGCGTCGGCGCCCGGCGGTATGTTTCAGTGCCGTCTCAATCATGATGCGCTCAAACGCTGGTACGGCGGTATCCAATAATTGACTGACGCCATTGCTGAGTTGCTGATCGGCCCAGTAACGCAGCGCTTGTTCCCAGTTACCAGAAGTGTGGCTGCTGCCTTTTTGCTCCAATAGCTCAGGTGGTAAATCGCTGATCATCACCTCGCGGCCAGAGGCCATGACGGTAATCCAGCGGCAGGTGTTTTCCAGTTGCCGTACATTGCCAGGCCAGTCCAGCGAGGAGAGAAATTCCTCGGTGTCTTGCTTGAGCACTTTGACTTCGGTGTCCAGCTCTTCTGAAGCGCGTTTTAAGAAATGACTGAGCAAGCGTGGAATGTCTTCGCGCCGATCAGCCAAGCGCGGCAAATGCACGCGAATCACATTTAAACGGTGGAATAAATCTTCGCGAAAACGTCCTTCCTTTACTAGGTTTTCCAGGTTCTGGTGGGTGGCAGCGATGATGCGTACATTGACCTTAATCGGGGTGGTGCCACCAACGCGATAAAACTCACCATCGGCCAAGACCCGCAGCAAGCGTGTCTGCGTTTCTGCAGGCATGTCGCCAATTTCATCCAAAAACAGCGTGCCACCATCGGCTTGCTCGAACCGTCCGCGGCGCTGGCCCCCAGCGCCGGTGAACGAGCCTTTTTCATGGCCAAATAACTCGGATTCAATCAGGTCTTTAGGAATCGCCGCCATGTTCAACGCAATAAAAGGATTGGCAGAACGTGGGCTGTGTTTGTGCAGCGCATGGGCAACCAGCTCTTTACCTGTGCCAGATTCGCCATTGATTAAGACAGTAATATTGGATTGCGATAGCCGACCAATGGCGCGAAATACTTCCTGCATGGCCGGTGCTTCACCGATAATTTCTGGGTTGTCATCGTCTTCTGCAGCGTTAGGTTGCTGCGCACTGATTTCGGCAAAGTGTGCGATGGCACGGTGAATCAGCTCCACGGCATCGTCGACATCGAATGGTTTGGGCAAATACTCAAATGCGCCTTGGCGATACGACGACACTGCGCTCTCTAGGTCGGAATGTGCGGTCATGATGATAACCGGCAAATCAGGATGTGCCTCGTGGGCACGGCGTAATAATTCCAGGCCATCCATGCCAGGCATACGGATGTCAGAAATAATGGCATCAGGGTGCTCGTGCTGCAGCTGTTTTAACGCGGGCTCGGCTTGTTCAAATACGCGAGTGGTTAAATTCGCTTGCGTCAGTGCTTTTTCCAGCACCCAGCGGATGGATTTATCGTCATCAATAATCCAGACAGTGCTCATAGGTTTTCCAACGGTAAGTAAATAGAGAAGACGGTGCGGTCAGGTTGGCTGTCGAACTCAATAATGCCGTTGCATTGATTGATGATGGATTGTGCGATCGACAAGCCAAGACCGGTGCCATCGGCGCGGCCACTGACCATGGGGTAAAACAAATTTTCCTGCAACGACTCGGGAATACCTGGGCCGTTGTCCTGAATATCAATTTGCACCACCAACCGGTGGCGGTTGTGGCCAATGGTAAATTGGCGCACCGTGCGTGTGCGCAGGCTTAAGGTGGGAGTATCGGTATGGCTTTCCAGCATCGCCTGCATGGCGTTGCGGCAAATATTGAGCAGCGCCTGGATCATTTGGTCTTTATCGGCGAGTAGCTCCGGAATGGAGGGGTCGTAATCGCGGCGAATACGGATGCGATTGTGCGACTCGACCCCAATCAGCTGACAGACACGCTCAAGCACTTCGTGCACGTTGACGTCTTCTTGTTTGGGAATTTGCCTTGGGCCTAATAAACGATCGACCAAGTCGCGCAAACGGTCGGCTTCTTCAATAATAATTTGCGTGTATTCACGCAGACTTTCAGAGGGCAGTTCACGCTCTAATAGCTGTGCTGCACCGCGAATACCACCCAGTGGATTTTTGATTTCATGCGCCAAGCCGCGCACCAGAGAGCGCGTGGTTTCTTGCTTGGCAATCAGTTGCTCTTCGCGGCTAATGCGCATCAAGCGATCGCGCCCTTGCAGTTCGATCAATAATGTTGGCAGGCGTGTTTCTGGGTGAGCCACTGGGCTGACGCTGTAATCCAACGTCACTTGCTGTTGATTGTGCAGCATGATGGTGGCTTCGCGTTTGGTGTAGCTGTGGCCGGTGACGATGGCTTCTTCAAGTGCATCGCGATCCTTGTCGGCCTCGACCACCAGCTCCCAGAAATGCACTCCCAAGCCGCGTTTGCCGCTCATTTCCAGCAAGGCTTCGGCAGCCGGGTTCATGTAGGTCACGGTCAGCTCAGAGTCCAGCAAAAGTACGCCGGTGTTTAAGTGTTCGAGCAGTCGTTGGCTGATGACTGGGCTGGCTAGCATGGATGTTTCCCCCTTCTAGGCGGTCATCAGCAAGAACCAAGCCACCTACAAAATTCAGGTGTCGGCATGCACAATGATAGCGCCTGACAAGGCTGTGCATGCCACAGGGAGGAACAATAGCACCAAACCATGAGTTTTAATGCACTGGTTTGGTGAGCTTTGGGTGGATATATGCACCTGATTGGTGCGTTGGGTGCGAGTGGCTAGCGTGCGGAGGTGCGTTGTACCTGGACGGTAATGGTCTGGCTGGAGATCAATACCTCATCGTTTTCACCGCGTACCTGCAACTGGAATTGGTGCTCGCCACGCGGCAGATTGCTCAAGCTAAAGGAGGTCTGGCGCCCGCGTTCGATCACGCTGCTGCGGTTGAGCAATACCACCGTGTGTTTGGGCTGCAGCCCGGGGCTTAATACGCCGCTGATGCTGAGGTTGCCGGCCGAGCCGCGCGGTAATACGGTGCCATCGTTGGGCGCCACCACGGCCAAACTGGTGTATTCAAACGCCGGGGCTTTGGGCTCGGGTTTGCTTTCCTCAGGCTCCGGAATCTTCAGCGCTGGCATGGTGGGTAACTCTTTCACTTTATGCTTTTCCGAGTTTTTGCCCGGCTTATCGCTGAAGATAAGATTGCCATTTTTATCGCGGGTGACGTACACCTCGGTCGTGGCGACGGCGGTAAAGGTGAAGGCGGCTGCGGTCATCGCCAGCATGGCTTGCCAAACCCGGTTGCCCATTGTGATGCTCCAAAAAAGAAATCAGTGTGTCACATATAGTAGGACAGGCCCTAGCTGAATGGTGTGACGTAGGACTAATGGCGCGACTTTGCGTCTTATCGGCGGGCAAAAAATGAGAGATGGCGATGTCAGTCGTGCTTGCACACGGATGACTTTTTTATATGCTGCGCGCTGGCACAAAGGAAACAACAATATGATCGCATTGATTCAGCGCGTCAGCAGTGCGCAAGTTGTGGTCGACGGCGACAGTGTCGGAGCCATCGATCAGGGCATTTTACTGTTATTAGGCGTGCAAAAAGACGACGACAGCGACAAGGCGAAAAAGCTGTTGGACAAAGTTTTGAGCTATCGCATTTTCTCCGATGATGAAGGGCGGATGAATCGCAGTTTACGTGATATCGACGGTGAACTACTGGTGGTGTCGCAGTTCACCTTGGCGGCCGATACCCGCAAAGGCACCCGCCCTGGCTTTTCCAAAAGTGCAGCGCCTGCTTTGGCGGAGGCTTTATACGATGAGTTTGTGGCGACAGCCAGCGAGCAGGTACGCACTGCCAGCGGGCGCTTCGGTGCTGATATGAAAGTCTCGCTGACCAACGACGGCCCAGTCACGTTTTGGTTGGAAGTGTAAAAAACGCCGCAGCGATAGGGTTGGTCACCAACTGGGGTTACACTTTGACGCTTACGGTTATTGCAACAACACAGGTTTGTACGCTTTCTTATGGATTACACCGCGATTAAAGCCAGCCATATGGGCTTGGCGTATTTGAGTTTTATTCTGTTTAACCTGCGCTTCTGGTTGTTTTATTGGCGGCCGTCGTTGGCGCAGAAACTGTGGCTGCGCATTCCGCCGCATCTGATCGACAGCGCCTTATTGGTATTTGCCATCTGGCTGTGTTTCATCATTGATCAGTACCCGCTGCAGCAACATTGGTTAACCGCCAAAGTGATCGGTTTGATCGCCTATATTGGCATTGCCACCGTGGCCATTAAGCGCCAGCGTATGGTGGCTTATGCTCTGGCTGTTCTGGTGTTTGCTTACATCTTTGGTGCGGCAAAAATGCATTCGGCTTTGTCTTGGCTGGCATTGCTGTAATAGCAACGATGCTTGCTGGAACTAAAGCTGCCCTTTACGTATCCTACTACGACGATTCTCTGAGGCATGGCTGTGCGTTTCGCTCACTGCAGACATTCTGGCTCCCGGCTGTTGCTGGTGATCTTGCTGGCGCTGGCGTTTAACGCTCAGGCGCTGGCGGCTTGGTCGATGCCTGTTATACCGTTAACTGGTAGCAAACCTATGAGCGTGTCTGCTGCCAAGTCTTCAAGCATGTCACCGTGTCATAGCCAGATGGCCGACGCGGGTAACGCCATGAAGCATATGCCAGCGCCTCTCACCAACGAGCCTCTGTTGCAGTCAGATCACTGCGATACGCAACATGATTGCCAGTCTGACTGCCCCCATTGCAATGGCTTATGCTCCAGCGCGATGGCCACCGCCATGCCGCTGTCTTCAAACTGGCCTGGCAAACGCATGTCTCCTTTGTTCCATTCTCAAGCGATGCCCAAAGGCGCCTTAGCCAGCCTTTACCGACCTCCCATTCTCTGACCTGCTGCAGGCTTTGTTTGCTGTGATTCGTGCCTGTCGGTACAGGCCGTTGTCATAGCGCTTATACGCCTGCCTGTTTGTTTTATTTCAGTTTGAATTCAAACGGGTCAGAGACCAATGATGACACTTCAAGATATCAGCCGGTGGCTAACGACTGCCTGGCTATTGTTGAGCGCTTTAGGCGCTCATGCAGCTCCTTTGAGCTATGCGCAGGCACTTAACCGTGCCCAGCAGCAAGATTTTCAAGCGCAGCGCTGGCAGGCGCTCAGCGATGCGGCGTTGCAACAGGCGCACGGCGCTGACAGTTGGGATGACCCCATGCTGTCACTCAAACTGGCCAATGTGCCGGTGGATGATTGGGCGTTAGATCAAGAGCCTATGACACAAGTCATGCTCGGTGTGCAGCAATGGTTGCCGCGCGGCGATAGCCTGAGCTTGCAGCAACAGTTTTTTCAGCTTCAGTCCGAGCAAGCTCAGTGGCAGCACCAGTTGCGGCGGTTATGGCTAAGCCGCGAAGTAGGACGCTTATGGATCAAAGCCAGTTGGGTGTGGCAAGCCCAGCAACAGCTGGCTGAACAAAAGCAAAACTGGCAGCAATTACGTCAAGTGGTGCTGCAGCGTTATGAAAGCGGTCGCAGCCAAGCACGTCAGCAGGATGTGGTGGCCATTGATGTGCAGCTGCAGCGTTTGCAGCAGCGTTTATTGACCTTGCGCCAACAGCAGCAACAGTTGCAGGCGCAGCTGGCTAACTGGCTGCAGGCTGATGTGGGCGAGTTAGCGCCGTTGCAAAGCTCATTAGAGGAGTTTCACCGCGAGGCAGAACAGCCTGATTGGCGTCAGCATCCACAGTGGCAACTGGCACAGTTGGCTGAACGCAGCAGTGCCAATCGAGTGGCTTTTGAACAGCAGCAGCAAGGACCGCGCTGGCGTTTGGATGCTAGCTACGGCTGGCGCAGTAACAGTTCCAGTAACAGCGATATGCCACGCAGTGACTTTGCCTCAGTCGGTGTGGCCTTGGCCTTGCCGATGGGCGAGCGCAGCAGTCGCCAAGTGCGTGCCGCCATCGCCCGCCAAGCCGCTGACAGTGCAGCCTTGCAAGACAGTGAGCGCAGTCTGAGTTTGGCCTATGCCACGCGTCAGGCCGATGCTGGTGGTTTCACGCAGCGCTGGCAGCACCTGCAGCAACAGCTGTTGCCGAGTTTGCGCCAGCACTATCAGCTGCACTTAGCGAGCTATGGTCAGGGCCGCAGCGAGCTGGCCGAACTGGTGCAATCAGCACTGGAGCTAAGCAATACCGAATTGCAGTCGCTGGCCTTATTGCGCGACATCTGGCTCAGTCGCAACGATCTCAATTACTTCCACAACAACTATCCCATTGCACCGGCTCAGACGTTGTCTGATGCCCAACCCCTTTCGTTTGCCCGGCCATCGACTGACGCTAATAAGGAGCGCTTGCCATGAAAAAACGTACCCTTGTGCGCACCACATTAGCCATGGCGGCGGGAGCTGCCTTAGCCATGACGGTGCAGCGCTTTTATCCACAACTCGTAACTCCAACTGCGACCCAATCCGACAGTGCACCATCGGAGCCGCAGCCTTTGTATTGGGTGGCCCCCATGGATCCAAACTTCCGCCGTGATCAGCCGGGCTTATCGCCGATGGGCATGGAGTTGGTTCCTGTGTACCCAGATGATGCGGCCTCTAACTCTGCTGGTAGCGTAAATATTTCTGCTCAGCTGGCCAATCAGTTGGCACTGACGCAGCAGCCAGTTAAACGCGCACCTTGGCGCGACGAGCGCTTATTCGCGGCGGAAGTATTGCCTCATCCGCAAGCCACCCAAGCGGTGCAAGTGCGCTTTTCTGGTTGGGTCGAGTCGCTATCGGTCAATGCTGCAGGCGAAGGCGTTAGCGAAGGTCAGCCACTGCTGAGCATTTATAGCCCTGAGTTGGTGACCGCCCAGCAGGAGCTGTTGAGTGCGCGCGGAGCCATGCTGAAAGGCGCGCGGGAACGCCTGCGGGCGTTGGGCATGAGCAGCGAATGGATTCAAAACGTACGCCGTGCGGGCAAGATTCAGCAGCAAGTCGCCATTACCGCGCCGCAAGCGGGTTTGCTGTTGGATATGCCGCTGGCGTTAGGGCAGCAAATTCGCCCGGGCCAGACCTTACTGCGTATTACCGACCCGAGCCGGGTGTGGCTGCAGGTGCAGGTGGCTGGCCAAGCGTTGGCAGCGGACTTGAGCCAAGCCGAGTTGCAGGTACGCAGCGCATCGGGGGATTGGCAAACTACCGAGCTGCACTCCCTTGCGCCGCTGGCCAACCAGCAGGGACGGCAACGCATTCAAGCCAGTATTGCTGGCGAGCATGGTTTGATGCCCGGTGATTGGGTTGAGGCACGCTGGGTTTCTGAGAGTGAGCCAGTGTTGCAGATTCCGGCCCAGGCATTGATTGACGACGGGATGCAAGCGCGTGCTGTGGTGAGGCTGGCTGACGATACCTTTAAATCGGTGGCTGTAGTGGCTGGCCGGCGCAGCCATAAGGCCGTGGAGGTGCTGCAAGGCCTCAGTGCAAACGATGTGGTGGTCACCTCGGCGCAGTTCCTGATTGATTCAGAGTCCATGATTGATTCGGATTTATTGCGCTACGCCAAGCCGGATCACTCAGGCATGAATCACTCGAATATGGATCACTCGAATATGGATCACTCGAATATGGATCACTCGAATATGGATCACTCGAATATGGATCACTCGAATATGGATCACTCGAATATGGATCACTCGAACATGGATCACTCGAATATGGATCATTCGAATATGGATCATTCGGGCATGGATCATTCGGGCATGGATCTCTCGAACATGGATCATTCGAACATGGATCATTCGAACATGGATCATTCGAACATGGATCATTCGAACATGGATCATTCGAATATGGATCACTCGGGCATGGATCACTCGGGCATGGATCACTCGAACATGGATCACTCGAACATGGATCACTCGAACATGGATCATTCGAACATGGATCATTCGAACATGGATCATTCGAACATGGATCACTCCAATATGAATCACGCGGCTCAGCCAGCAAAAGATCAAGGAGCAAAGCATGATTCAGCGCATCATTGAGGCCTCTGTGCAGCAACGGGTATTGGTGCTGCTATTAAGCGCGATTTTGGTGGTGATCGGCCTACAGGCACTGCGCACCACACCAGTGGATGCCATTCCTGATTTATCCGATGTGCAGGTTATAGTGCGCACGCCATATCCAGGGCAAGCTCCCGAGGTGGTGCAGGAGCAGGTGACTTACCCGTTAACCTCGGCATTAATGTCGGTGCCGGGTGCCAAAACCGTACGCGGCTATTCGTTTTTTGGTGACTCCTTTGTTTACGTTATTTTTGATGACAATACCGATTTGTATTGGGCGCGTTCGCGGGTGCTGGAGTATTTAAACCAAGCTAACGATGCTTTGCCTGACGGGGTAAAACCGGCCCTAGGTCCGGATGCCAGTGGGGTTGGCTGGGTGTATTTATATGCACTGCAAGATACCAGTGGTCAGCATGACCTGGCCGATTTACGCGATTTGCAGGATTGGTTTTTACGCTACGAGCTGCAAACCGTGGCGGGAGTTTCAGAAGTGGCAGCACTGGGTGGTATGCAGCGCCAGTTTCAATTGCGACTCAAACCACAGCGGCTGATGGCCCACGGTTTGTCGGTGGCTCAGGTCATTACCGCATTACAGCAGGCCAATCAGGATACTGGGGCGTCTGTTGTTGAACTGGCCGAAGCGGAATATATGTTGCGCAGCCATGGCCTAATTCGTACCGCCGACGACTTATTAAATATCGGTATTAGCCATAATAATCAGGGTTTACCGGTGCTGGTGCGTGATATTGCCGACGTGTTGGAAGTGCCGCAAATGCGCCGTGGCATTGCTGAGCTAAATGGCCAAGGTGAAGTGGTCGGCGGCATTATTGTGATGCGTTCGGGTGAAAATGCCAGGGCCGTTATTAGCGCGGTAAAAGATAAGCTGCAGCAGCTCAAGTCGTCTTTGCCAGAGGGCGTAGAGGTTGTGCCAGTGTACGATCGCACTGCGCTTATCGATCGGGCGGTGAATAACTTATGGCACAAACTCAGCATGGAATTTGTGATGGTGGCGCTGGTGTGCGCGCTGTTTTTATTTCATTTGCGCTCGTCACTGGTGATTGTATTAAGTTTGCCTCTGGGGATTTTGGCGGCCTTTGTGTTTATGCGCTGGCAAGGCATTAATGCCAATATTATGTCTCTCGGAGGAATTGCCATTGCCATCGGTGCCATGGTAGATGGTGCCATTGTGATGATTGAAAACTATCATAAGTACCTGGAGCGCTACCCGCCCAAAACGGACACTGATCGTTGGCAAGGCGTGATTAGTAGTGCACAACAAGTAGGCCCGGCGCTGTTTTTCAGCTTGCTGATTATTACTTTAAGTTTTATTCCAGTATTTATGCTGGAAGCCCAAGAAGGGCGTTTGTTTGCCCCCTTGGCCTATACCAAAACTTATGCCATGGCCGCTGCGGCGATGTTGGCCATAACCTTAGTACCGGTATTGATTGGCTATTTAGTACGCGGGCCGATTAAGGCAGAAAAAAGTAATCCGCTGAATCGAGTATTAACGGCACTCTATACACCGGTGTTAAAACAGGCATTACATTTTCCTAAAACCACCTTGTTACTGGTGATCGTTATGGCTCTGTCAGCCTGGTGGCCAATGAAACAATTAGGGTCGGAATTTATGCCGCCACTGGATGAAGGCGACTTAATGTATATGCCCACCACTTATCCTGGCTTATCGGTGGCTGAAGCGCGGCAAATATTGCAGCAAACCGACCGCCTGATTGGTTCAGTACCAGAGGTCGCCAATGTTCTGGGTAAAATTGGCCGTGCCGATAGCGCCACCGACCCAGCACCTTTGACCATGATCGAGAGCTTTATTCAGCTTAAGCCAAGGGAGCAGTGGCGAGATGGCGTCACTTTGGATGATATTAAACAGGAGCTGGATCGCAAGGTGCAGTTTCCGGGGTTAAGTAACGCCTGGGTCATGCCGATTCGAACTCGCATTGATATGCTCGCCACCGGTATCAAAACCCCGGTCGGCATTAAGATAGCCGGCGATGATTTAAATCAGATTCAGGCCATAGGGCAGCAGCTAGAAACACTGATGGCTGATGTACCTGGGACAACATCGGTTTACGCTGAGCGTACGGTCAGTGGTCGCTACTTGGATATTCGTCTGCGACGTGAGCAGTTGGCACGCTTCGGCTTAACGGTGCAGCAAGCGCAGCAACTGTTGGCGACAGCGGTTGGGGGAAAAGCCGTCACACAAGCCGTTGATGGTCTGCGCCGTTACCCTGTATCGGTGCGTTTGCCACAGCGTTATCGTGATTCGCCCGAAGCCCTAAAACAGCTGATGTTTTATGCGCCCAACGGTCAATTGTTAGCGCTGGCGGATATTGCCGAGATTAACATTGCTGCTGGCCCTGCCATGATAAAAAGCGAAAATGCACGTATTAATGGCTGGGTATTTATCGATATTGCTGGCGTTGATTTGGGACGTTATGTCGAGCAAGCACAACAGCATGTGCAAACCGCACTGGCTGATGGGCGGCTGCAAATGCCCGCTGGCTATTCGTTAAACTGGTCTGGTCAGTATGAATATTTATTGCGTGCGCAAAATAAGCTGCAATTAGCCGTGCCGTTAACCTTAGTGATCGTAGCGGTATTGCTGTATTTGGCTTTTCAGCGGCTACGTGATGTTGCTTTGATTTTGCTTACCGTGCCTTTGTCGTTAGTGGGCAGTGTTTGGCTGTTGTGGGCTTTGGATTTTCATCTATCGGTGGCGGTGGGCGTTGGTTTTATTGCCCTGGCCGGCGTGGCGGTGGAAATTGGCGTGATCATGCTGGTGTATTTGCAGCAAGCCTGGCAACAACAAGTGGAACAGCAGCAGGGGCGGCAGCAGCCATTAACTCCTAGTGATGTTCGCACAGCGGTGTTGCAAGGCGCCGGACAGCGCTTGCGCCCCATTGCCATGACAGTCGCCACCATTGCCATTGGTCTATTGCCCGTTATGTTAGGGCAGGGCACCGGTTCTGAAGTGATGAGCCGCATTGCCGCCCCTATGGTGGGTGGTGCTGCCAGTGCCTTGTTGCTGACTTTACTGGTGTTGCCAGTCTTGTTTTACTGGCTAACTTGCTGGCAATTACGACACCACAACCATGACTCTGCCTGACATCTCACGTTGGCCTCTACCTTTGCACCAGGGCGATTATGCCCTGGTGATTTCTCGCGGTGATGATATCGCGCCACATATTTTGGTGTATGAAATTGAGCGCGATTTTCTGTCTGCACCGAGGCGTTTTGCGGTATTAAATATCGTCGCTCGTGACAGCCGCGCCATCGATATCAACCCAGAACCCAGCGCGGCAGCGATAGACTGCCAGTGGCTGGTCGATGACGATTTTGGCGACGATCAGCAAAGCTGGCAGTGGTCGCAAGGTGATGATGGTCTGCAGTGGATTTGCCATCAATGTGATTGGGTCACGACGGTCAATGCCCCTGATGCTAGGCAAGCACTGGTGAGTTTATTCAGTAGTGTTTGAGGTGAGCTGCTGTTCGGTAATCACTAAATCACGCCCCAAGCGCTTAGCTTGGTACAAGCAACGATCAGCACGCTCCAGCAGGCCACCGTCGGACTCACCGGACTGATGACAAGCAACCCCTATGCTGATGGTGACGTGACGATGATCTTGCACTTGGATTTGTTTAACTAAGGTGCGCAAGCGATCACAGATATTGCGACTGTCGTTTAAGCCAGTGTCTGGCAAAATTAATAAAAACTCTTCGCCGCCCCAACGGGCAATGGTATCCGTGGGGCGCAAATGCAAAGACAATAAACTGGCCACTTCAACGAGCACCAAATCACCGGCAGCATGGCCAAATTCATCGTTAATTTTCTTGAAAAAGTCGATGTCGAGAATCGCGATGGTCAACGGCGTGCTGGTTGGGTGTCGCTGTTCACATAAACGATTAAGTCGCTTCATGCCTAATCGGCGGTTGGCGATGCCGGTGAGTGGGTCGGTATTTACCTGGCTTTTTAGGTTCTCGGATAACTGTGAGAGTTGACGGTTACGCTCCGCCAGCTCTGAGGTTCTTTCGTCCACCTTTTGCTCTAGCTCAGAACGAAGATGCTGCCAGCGCTGCTCGGCGATGGCACGGCGGCGGATGTTAATCGACAAAA